>JBMDWZ010000263.1:0-22872 GCA_048594865.1 Beutenbergiaceae bacterium | reverse complement strand
GGACGGTGAGGGCACTGCGGGCGACGTCATCACCTACACCTTCACCGTCACCAACACCGGAAACGTCACCCTCACCGGCGTCGGCATCACCGATGAACTCGAGGGCCTGAGCGACATCACCTTCGGTGACTGGCCCACGGACGTCGAAGGCCAACTCGCGCCGGGCGAGGACATCACCGCAACGGCGACCTACGAAGTCACCCAAGCAGACGTCAACCGCGGGTTTGTGGAGAACACTGCTACGACGTCGGGCACCGATCCATTCGGGGACCCGGTACTGACCGAACCGGTCACCGAAAACACGGTGCTGGAGGCGAACCCCGCCTTGACCTTGGACAAGACCGGAACGTTGGACGGTCCGGGGCACGTGGGTGACCCGATCCTGTATACGTTCGTGATCGCAAACACCGGCAACGTCACCAAGTACAACGTGTCCATTAGCGACCCGATGCTCGGCGACATCCCGATCTCCTACGACTGGCCAGGTGAGGAAGGGGTTATTCACCCGCAGGAGACGGTGACCGCAACCGCCACCTACTTCCTCACGCAGGCGGACGTCGATGCTGGCGTGGTGGTCAACGACGCCACGGTCTCCGGCGATGCTCCGAGCGGCATGCCCGTGGTGGGCTATGACGGGCACACCAACGACGTTCCGCACAACGGATCCGTCGCCCTGGAAAAGACCGGTTCGCTCTCCGGCGAGGGGTTCCCCGGTGACGAGATCACCTACACCTTTACGGTCACCAACACCGGAAACGTCACCCTCGACGACGTGGCCATCAGCGACCCGCGTTTGGGCGATGCGCAGATCACCTACACCTGGCCCGGAGAGGCCGGAGTGCTCACGCCCCGGGAGTCCGCGACCGCGACGGCGATCTACACCCTCACGCAAGCGGACGTGGACGCCGGGCAGGTTCTCAACACCGCCACAGTCGAGGCGTCGACCCCGTTCGATGATGAGGTCACGGCCTCCGATGAGGCACTCACTCCGATCGAAGAGTCACCTGCCCTGACGCTGGAGAAGGTCGGCTCGCTCGATGGGCAGGGCACCGTGGGCGACGTGGTCACCTACACCTTCACCATCACCAACCCCGGGAATGTCACGGTCACTGGCGTCAGTGTCAGCGACGAACTCCCGGGCCTCAGCGACATCACCTACACCTGGCCCGGCACCGACGGTGTGCTAGCCTCCGGCGAATCGGCCACCGCGAGGGCGACCTATGAGTTGACCCAGGCGGATGTCGATGCCGGTGAGGTTATCAACGAGGCATTCGTGTCCGGCGAGAGCCCAAGCGGCACCGACGTCGATGGATCGGCGAGCGTCACCACCCCGACCGATCCGACGCCGTCACTCACCATCGACAAGACCGCGAGCGTGGACGGCGATGGGCTGGCTGGTGAGGTGATCACCTACACCTTCACCGTGGTCAACACCGGGAACGTGACGTTGACTGACGTGGTCGTGGATGACCCGATGGTGGGGCTCTCGGAGATCCGGTACGGCACCTGGCCCACCAGTGAAGGCGAGCTGGCACCGGGCGAATCGGTCACGGCCACCGCGACCTACACGATCACCCGTGCCGACGTCCGCGCCGGGGAAGTAGTGAACAGCGCCACCGCCGTAGCCACCTCCCCAGACGATGAGCCGACCGAGCACACCGACACCGTCCGCACACCCACCGGTGGCCTGCCGAGTACGGGTATGGATCCCCACGGCCTGTTGGCCTTCGCCGGCGCAGCACTGCTCGTGGGCTTGGCACTGGTAGCTGGGCAACGACGGCGGCAACTGAAGTAATCGCGCTAGTTCGGCTGGCCTGCGGGACGACGGCGGGCCAGCCGAACCAGTAAACAGTTAAGGAAAGGTCTAGCCGGACCATGGCCAGCAACACCGCAACCTACGACTTTGGGCCCTACATCGCCCAGTTGCGCGACCTCGTTGATGAACACCGGGTCGCCCCCGGCGGGTACTCGCGGATTGGCCCACGATTCTCATCGGACCAGTCCCCCGACGCCTATGGCTGCGCCGACGCGGCGAACATCCTGTACACCTTGGCCGAGTTTCCGCGCGGCGAGTCCGAACGAGCCGCCTTCATCGATCAGATGAATGCCTTCCAGTCTGCGGCAACGGGTGAGTTCAGCGACGGGATGCATTCCACGATGCATACGACCGCGCACGTGCTCGGCGCCCTTGAGCTGTTTGAGGCCGGGCCCCTGCATGAACTGACGTTCCTCAAGCCATTCCACAGCCGCGAGAGCTTGTTTGGCTTCATGGAAGACCACGTTGACTGGGACCATCCCTGGGTGGGTAGCCACGACGGTGCCGGAATCGCCGCCGCGATGTCTTTGGCTGGCGAAGCATCGGCGCAGTGGGTGGACTGGTACATCGAATGGTTGGACCGCAACGTCGATGAGCAGACCGGGTTTTGGCGTGCCGGGCGGATCAATCCGCTGCACGCCGAGATTCAATACTCACGGTTTGCGAACTTGGCTGGCAGCTTCCACTACCACTTCAATTACCACCACTTTCGTAGGCCGTTTCCGCACCCCGACCGTGTCATCGACTCCTGCCTGGAGATCCTGGAGCAAGACGCCACGGCGCTGGCCACAACGCAGGTCGCGTTCGCGGAGATCGACTGGATCTTCTGTCTCAATAGGTCCCACCGGCAGTCCGGTTACCGCACCGATGACGTCCGCCGCGCATTGGCCGAGATGGCGCGCAGGGTGAGCAGTGTCCTGCTCGATCCGGCGACGTGGGAGAAAGCCCAGTTTGACGACCTGCACCAGGCCTTTGGCGGCCTGTGCGCGGTGACCGAGCTTCAACTCGCTCTGCCGGGTGCGATCCGTACCCCACAACCGCTACGGCTGGTGCTGGACCGTCGCCCGTTCATCTAGCCGGGTGCCTGACCTCACACCAAGGTGAGCCGCCCCGGGTCTTCACGGACGCCGTCGGACGGTCTTAGCATTGCCAGTGACTCGACGGCGAGCCTTCCCCTTTCCCTCCGGCCCGAAAGTGCTCCCTCGTGTCTCACCTTTCTCCTGCGCGTGCGCGTTTGGCGTTACTGGCGCTTGCCTTGGGTGGTTTTGGCATCGGGACCACCGAGTTCGTAGCGATGGGCCTGCTGCCGCAAATCGCGTCGAATTTGCTTCCGGACCTGTACGCCACCAACACCGAACTGGCGACCGCGAAGGCGGGGCACCTGATTTCCGCTTACGCGCTGGGCGTGGTGGTCGGTGCGCCGACGATTGCGGCGTTCGCGGCCCGGCTTCCGCGCAAGGGGCTGCTACTCGCGTTGGCCGTGGCGTTCGTGGTTGCCACGGTGCTCTCGGTCGCGGCGCCCACGTATGAGTCGGCGCTCCTGGCCCGGTTCGTGGCCGGCCTGCCGCACGGGGCTTACTTTGGGGTCGCGTCCCTGGTGGCGGCCTCGATCATGGGGCCCGGTAAACGCGGCCAAGGGGTGGCGTTCGTGATGGCCGGGCTCACGGTCTCCAACGTCATCGGTGTGCCCTTGGTGACGGTGCTCGGGCAACAGCACGGCTGGCGGGTGGCCTACCTGGCCGTGGCAGGGATTTTCGCGGCGACCGCGGTGTGCATCACCCTGTTGGTGCCGTCCCAGCCCGCCGACCGGACCGCGACCATCCGCCGGGAACTCAGTGCCCTGGGCCGAAGTCAGGTGTGGTTTGCGGTGGCGATCGCGTCCCTTGGTTTCGGCGGTTTCTTCGCCGTGTACAGCTACATCGCACCCCTGGCCACCGAGATCACCGG
This sequence comes from Beutenbergiaceae bacterium, assembly GCA_048594865.1. Taxonomy (GTDB): domain Bacteria; phylum Actinomycetota; class Actinomycetes; order Actinomycetales; family Beutenbergiaceae; genus CALKWS01. Next base: position 19,109 of record JBMDWZ010000263.1, on the reverse strand, counting down.
GCTTCCGGGATCGGCGGTGCCATGGCTGCTGGCGACCAAGGGCGTGGGCATGACCATCGGCAACCTCCTCGGTGGGCGCCTGGCGGACCGTGGGGCGCTGCGCGCGATCATCATCGCGTTCGTGTTATTCATCGGCGCCCTGGCGCTGCTCGGGCTGATCGCTGGCCACTCGCTGGGGTTGTTCGCTGGGGTGTTCATCCTCGGCACCACCGCGGCGATGATCGGACCCGCGGTGCAGACGCGGCTGATGGATGTGGGCGGGGACGCTCAGACCCTGGCCGCGGCACTCAACCACGCCGCGTTGAACACCGGAAACAGCCTGGGCGCACTTGCCGGCGCTGGCGTGATCGCCGCCGGGTTCGGCTACCTCGCACCCACGTGGCTCGGCCTAATGATCGCGCTGGTGGGGCTCGGCATCGCGCTCGGGGCGTGGGCTGCCCAGCGCCGCACCGAGCGGCGCGAGGCGGCCTTGGTCAGCGACTGGGCCACGGAATCACTGCCGACACCGGCCGCCTAGAACCGGCGGCCACTCAGCGAGTCCGCCTCGCCAGTAGCACGGCGCTCGTGCGCGCCGCCCGCTACCGGTCGAGCCGCAACTCCTCGGCGTCCAAGATCGCCTCTGCACGCTCGAACACCTCGGTGGGATAGCCGCCGATCGCACGCTCGGCGTGCAAGCCTTCACGTAGCGCGCTGATGAACGCACGGCTGACGAGCACGTGCTGCTGGCGGTAGCTCAAGTGGTCCTCACCGACGACGGCGTCTCGTTCGGCGGCCATCAGCTTGTACTGCTCCAGCGACTGCGCGAGCACGTCATCGTCGATCTGTTGGCCATCGATCATCAGCGGGTCTGCTTCCACGAACCGCGACCGGGCGGACTCGCCAAGCCCTTCAAGTAGATCCACCGCCTGCGCGCCATGCTGAGCCGAATCCGCCGGGCGGACCCCCAGGCGCTTGATCAGCGCTGGCAGCGTGCCGCCGAACCCCAACAGCGACACCGCCGCGACCCCGAATGCCACCGCCACCAGCAGCGACCTGTGCGGGACCGACGTCGGAATGGTCAGTGCCGCAGCCACGGTCACCACCCCACGCATCCCCGCCCAGGACAGGATCACCCCACCACGGCCGCCGATCGGCTCACGCTGCAGGAAATCCAGGCGAGCTCGACCCTGCTGCAGTCGACGCTCGAGCCGCTCCCGCCGTCGTCGATGGTTTGCGTTACTGGACGTGCTCTCCCGCAGCCGTTGCATCCACCGGTCCACGGCTTCGCGCTGTTTGGGCAGCTTGGGCCGGTTCCGTTTCTCCAGGACCACATACAACGCCACGGCGATGGTGCGCATGATCGCGAGCAGTGCCAGGACGACGAAGATGAGTATCACCGGGTGCGGGCCGACGCGGTTGGTGGTCAAGTCCGCAATGAGGACGTGCAGTTGCAGCCCCATCAGCAGGAACACACCGTTTTCGATGAGGAACTGCAGGGTGGCCCAGTTGGTTCGCTCGGTGGAGCGCTCGCGCGCCGACAGCAGCCGCGCCCCCAGGTGCCCCGTCACCAAGCCGGCCGCGACCACCGCCACCACCCCGGAGGTGCCTAGGTGTTCGGCGGGCAGGAAAGCCAAAAACGGGACCACGAAACTGACCGCTGTGGTGAGCACCGGGTCGTTCAACCGTGAGCGCACCCAGACCGTGACATATCCAATGGCGACGCCGATCACGGCGGCAATGAACGCGGCGCGGGCGAACTCCAGGACGGCGTCACCGAGGCTGAACGCACCGGCGACCGCGGCGATCGCGGTCCGCAGGAGCACCAGTGCCGAGGCGTCGTTGACCAGGCTCTCGCCCTCCAGCACGGTCATCAGCCGGCGCGGCAGTCCCAATCGTTTACCGATGGAGGTGGCCGCGACGGCGTCGGTGGGCGCAACGACAGCACCGAGGGCGACGGCGGCCGCGAGGGGGATGTCGGGAATGAGCCAGTGCACGACGACGCCGACGGCCAGCGCCGAGACGATCACCAGAGTGACCGACAGCCAGGCGATCATGCCGACATTGCGGCGCAGATCCATCACCGGCACCCGCACCGCCGAGGCGTACAGCAGCGGCGGAAGCACCACCACCAGGATCCACTCGGGTTCGAGTTCGATATCTGGGATGGCCGGGATCATTCCTATGCCAAAGCCGATCACCAGCAACACCAGCGGCGCGGCGATCCCTGTTCGGCGTGACAACAACGCGGCCACCACGATCACCGTAGTGGCCGCGATCCCGAGCGTCAGCGGTTCCACAGTCGAACCCTACGCCCAGGCTCTGGGCCGCCGCAGTGGGCTGGTAGGACAGAGGTCCAATAAGTGGGCGGCTCTATCCTTTATCTCGCGAATTCCCTATTGTCGACGTCAAGAAACCGAGTTGAGCTGGCCGTTGTGGCCGTTGTTCCGTCGCGTCCACGATTGTGGGTGCAGCAGTTCGGATCTTTACTTTCACGACTAGACGCCGGAGTTATAACGTGACGTCACACGGTGGGTTCAAGAAGTCCCTGACCGCACTCATCGCTGTTCCCCTGCTTGCTGCGGGAATGGTCATTTCGACCGCCGTGCCGGCGGCGGCGGAGCCCCTGACCAACGTTGGGATTCTGCAGACCACCGAGCCCACTCAAGAATCTGGTGAAGAATTTCAGTACACCGTGGCTTTTGAGTGCTCAAACGTCGATGATCCGCCAGACCCCTGCGAAGACGTTCACATTCGTATCCCAATCGATCCGAGCGTGGGCCTTGAGGTCAGCATCGACGAGGGCGACCTTCCTGCGGGTGCCACGTGGCACCTCGATGAGGAGACCGGCGACCTCATTGTGGAACTGGGAACCGTCCTGGCCGGGGAGTCAACTACCTTCGATTTCAGCCTCACCCCTCCGAACCACGTCACCCCCAACGGCACCGAGTGGACGTTGACTCCGGTGGCTGAGTCGCCGAACTCTGACCCCAACGACGTCCCCCTTGAGGGCGACTTCGAACCATCCGTCACCAGCGTGGCAACCGCGGAGGTAAACCACACGATCTCCAAGCAGGTCAATGGCTCAGTGTTCCGGGAGCCCGGAGAATCGGTGAGCTACACGATTCGCGTCGCATGTCGCCAGGACGCCGCGGGCAACCTGTTCGCCGAGTCGATGACGGTCACCGATGAGCTGCCCGAGGGCCTGATTTTCGAAAGCTCAGACCCCGAGGGCACCGCCGATGGGTCCACGATCACCTGGGAACTCCCCGCCGATGCCGAATTCCCTAACTCCTGCTCCGAGGACGGTTCTACTGGCGCGACCATCTTCACCGTCCATGCACGGGTGGCTGAGGACTTCGTTCCTGAGGAAGGTGCGCAGCGCCTGGAAAACCTCGCCACCACCACCGCTACCGGGATCGGCGAGACCGAGAGCACCTCACACCAAGCAAGCGCTGGCATCACCGTCACCGATGACCCCACCAACGCACCAGGCAACCTCACCAAGGACTCCTTTGGCCAGTTGACCACCGACGCCGAGACCGGCAGCGACGGCTCACGCACCACGTTCCCGGGCCCGTGGAACGGCTACGTCGAGGCGCAAAGCGGCAACATCATGGCCAACTACCGACCGAATGAGGAAACCAACTTCAGCCAGTCCGGTTACAAGCTCGAGTACCGGGTTGCCGAGCAGGTCCTGGGATACCAGGTGCACCTTGCTGAGCCCATGCCGTGTTTTGCCGGGTCGGACGGCCCGCAATACAGCTCTAACGAACCTGGCGAGTTGTGCGCACAGGGCGACTTGGCGTTCCACGCCACCACGGTGTCGATCTGGGCACGGAACCCCGCGCACTATGAACTGCCGCCGATCACGCAGGAGTACCGTCCCACGGTCACCCTGGCCAGCGACGAGTCGGTTCATGACATGGAGCTGAGCCAGCATGGCGGCTCCTGGGCGAACTTCTCCGTACCGAGTGAATTCATCGGCGACATCGCCGAGATCAACTTCCCGCGCGATCCCGGAATGGCCTCCGACCTCATGCGGTGGGGCATCTTCGGGTACGCAGACGAAGCGGCCGTGGAAGGAGATGTACTGCACAACATCGGAACCGCCACGAGTTACTTCCGCGAGGCCGAGCAGCCCAGTGGAGACCCGAGCAGCCAAAGCGCAGACCTGTTCATCGTCGACGGCGTAGCGATCGGGATCCAGAAAGCGTTGCGGCAATCAGAGGTGGGCCCGGGCGGCACCGTGGACATGGACCTGCGAGCATTCCTCGATGGCCCTCGCCCAGTGACGGAGGACCTCGTTGTCACCGACCTGTTGCCCGCAGGATTCACCTGGCCGAACCCGACCGACACGGTGCCATCGAACCTCGAGTTGACCGACGTCGTCGGCGGCGATGCCGGCGAAACGGTGGTGAGCACCCCGGACCTTCCGGTGGAGGTCATCGAAAACTTTCAGGGCACCGGGAGGCAGTTGATTCGGATCACGCTCCCGGGTGACTTGTTCCCTGAGAGCGCAGTGCAAAGTGACCTTCGAGTATCGCTGGCGCTGCAGGCTTCCGAGGAACCGGGGGTCTACACCAACACCGCTCAGGTGTTCCACGACAGTGTGGACCTATCCACCACGTGTAACCAGAGCCCCCAGCGAGTTCAAATCTCCGACGATCCGATGGATCTGGACGGCAACCCGAACACCCAGCGTCACTGCGAGAACCAGGATGACGTGATCATCGTTCCGCCCAGCGGCAGCGCCAGCTTCGCGCTGACCAAGACCGTCCAGGGAGACTCCGACCCCGCTCCTCGCGTGCCCCCGGCCATCGGGATGGTCACCGAAGAAGGCGGCACCGTCACCTTCGGCCTGGGATGGCGCAACACCGGCGCGGCGACCTTGGAGAACGTGGTGCTCTACGACGTCTTCCCACATGTAGGCGACACCGGTGTGGGTGGGTCACAAGCGGGGGTCAGCCGTGGCAGCCAGTTCGACGCCACCTTCGTCACCGTGGGTGAGATCCCCGAAGGCGTCACAGTGGCCTACAGCCAGTCGCAGAACCCATGCCGCCCCGAGGTGTACTCGGCTCAAACCGAGTGTGAAGACGATTGGTCCACCACGGTGCCCGATCCCGCGTCCAGCGTCACCGGCATTCGGATGATGGCCGAGGGTCCGTACACCTCCGGTCAAGGATTCGACTTGGATCTGGAGATGACCACTCCACCGATCGAGACAGGCCAGGTTGCCTGGAACTCCGTCGCTGGTACCGCTACCAACATCAACGGCACCCAGTTGCTTCCGGCCGAACCACCCAAGGTGGGTCTGACGGCGTATGACCCTGAAGTGCCCGTGATCTTGGAGAAGGTCAGCGACGTTCAGGAAGCCGCTCCCGGCGACACGGTGAACTACACCCTGCGGGTGTCCAACCCCGGTGCGTGGGTCCAAGAGGACATCGAGCTGACCGACACGCTGCCCGCGGGTCTGACGTTTGTTGAAGCCTCGGGCGACCCCACGGTCGACGGCCAGGAGATCACCTGGGCACCGTTCTCCTTGGAGCCGTTCCAGGCGATCGAGTTCACGGTGACCACCAACGTGGACGCCGGCGCTATCGGCCAGCTGGTGAACCTCGCCGCTATCCCGGGAGCGATCACCCCCGAGCCTTGTGATGAGGACGAGGAGGGCGAAGCCTGTGCACCGATCGAGGTACCCGGCGGGCAGTTGATCGTGAACAAGAACGTCGAAGGCGCCGGGGCACAGTTCGCTCCCGAGTCATTCGACGTTGAGATCGACTGCACCATCGAAGGCAACTCGGCACTCGGATTCCCCCGGACCGAGACCATCGAGGGTAACGGCAGCACCGAACCTATCGAAGCCCCCTTGGGCTCGCTGTGCGTGGTGACCGAGCCAGAGACCGGCGGCGCAACGAGTGTCACCATCGACCCCGAAGGCGGCGTGGAAATCATCGACGATGAGGCCACCCCTGAGGTAACCGTGACCAACATCTACGAGGTTGGAAACCTGCAGGTATCCAAGAGCGCCGACGGCGTTGGTGCCGCAGCGTTCTCCGGTGCACCTGTGCAGGTGGAGGTCACGTGTGAATTCAACGGCGAAGCGATCTTCACCGAAAGCATCAGCCTCACCGTGGATAACCCAACTGAAGCGGTCCTCTCGGACGTGCTAGGACCGCTGCCGATCGGGGCTTCGTGCACCGTCACCGAGACCGACGCAGGCGGCGCCGATGAGACCGCCGAACCTGTGAGCGTTGAGATCAGCGAGAACGAGGAAGCGAACCTCGCTGTGGTGGATCTGGTCAACGTCTACTCCGCCGGAACCGTGGAGGTCACCAAGGAGGTGACCGGGCCGGGAGCCGATCAAGCCGATGGTATGGGGTTCGAGATCATGGTCCAGTGCCAGGTTGAGGTGCAGGGCGAACGCTCCACGGTCTTCTCCGGCACTCTGAGCCTCACCGGTGATCAGACTCTGGCGATCACCAACGCTGAGGGCGAGCCGGTCTTGCTGCCGGTTGGAGCCACGTGCTTTGCCTCCGAGCCCGAATCGGGCGGAGCGAGCGCTGTGGTGATCGAGCATGACTCCTTCGAGAACGGTGTGGTCGTACAGCCTGGCTCACCGGAAGAAGTTCAGGTTTTGGCTTTGAGCGTAGTGAACGAGTTCGAAGCACCGCCGACGCCAGAACCAAGCGACCCTGAACCGAGCGACCCAGAACCGAGTGACCCAGAACCGAGCGATCCTGCTCCGACCGACTCCTCACCTACGGATCCCGAGCCGACCGACCCGGTGAGCCCGAGTCCCGATGCTGACAAGTCCGGAGATCTGCCCGGCGCTGGACTCAGTCTTGGCGGAGCGCTTCTAGTGTTCGGCCTGATCGCCCTGCTCAGTGGAGCGCTGATCGTTCTCACGTTCCGTCAGCGGGCCGCTCGGGACTGACCCCGACTTCGTCAAACTCCCGCCGAGGTAGTCACGTTCGTTGACGATCTCGAGGGCAAACTGACTCCCTCGATGAGGAAGTTGACGAGGTCGGCGCACTGCCGTGAGCGCAGCTAGCCCTGGGCCGGGAGCTCGATGACGGCGGGTTCACTCTCGCTGCGGACGTCGTCGACGATCACGGTGAGGGATCCGCCGTCGTACCTGCGGGACAGGTCGATCAGGCCCACTCTGGAGGAATAGTCATCGGTGCAGGGCCCGCGGCCGTGGCTACGGGTCGTGAGTTCTACCGATTGGTCACCATCGCCTGCGTCACCACCCCAGTTCGCTCGCGTGACGACATTCGGGCAACTCCCCGATCCCCACGTCATGACGTACAAATGGCCGGGTTCGGTCGCCCAGGCTGCCATCGGCCCCATCGACTCACCCGCGAAGTCGCCGAGCTCGACATCCTCTGGCATACCACGGTCGCGAGGGACCTCGATGTCGCTCGGGGCACGCACCACCCACACAATCGCCACGACCGCAGTGGTGAGGATCAGGCCGACCCACCACCGCCGTCGTCGTCGGCCGGAATCGTTTCGGGGCTGGTTCGGCGCCATCTGAGCCTCCGACTTTTGGGGGATCCGCTCACAAATCGTGTGTTCTAGGCTAATTCGGTGAGCAATAGTCAAGACTCGGCCGCGACTGGTGAGACCCAGATTGGCGGGTTCGACACCGGCGCACGGGCGCTGGTGTTTAGCGCGTGCGCCGCGATTGGGATTGGCCTCGGATTCGTGGTGCCGGTGCTGGCGGGGTGGGCAGCGAGCCTGCCGTGGATGCCCTTCCAGGGGCCTTTGCAATTGATTGGCTCCTTCGACCAAGGTTGGCTGGTGTGGGGCCGACCACTGATCGGGGCGCTCTTAGGGCTGGCATTCGCGGGGTACATCGTCAGCCAAAGCGCGGTTCTCACGCTGGCCGATTCGCTGATCACGGTACGCACAGGCAAAAACGTCACGACGATCCAACGCGAGAAGGTCGACGGCGTACGACACTCCGGCGGCAAGGTCACCATCGTCAATTCCAGTGGGCGCGAACTGTTCGCCGGTGACGTGGAAGGTGACCGGGATGCGATCGCCGCTGCATTCAAGAAGCACGGCTACCCCTGGGAATCCCGCTAGTCCACCCACGCCGCTCCCTCCGCCCCCTCCGCTGACTTCGCGCTCCACCCGGGCGTCCCTCCTCCCCAGCGCTGCCCTCCCCTCCGCTGACTTCGTCAAACCCCCGCCGAGGTAGTCACGTTCGTTGACGATCTCGAGGGCAAACCTACTCGCTAGATGAGGAGGTTGACGACGTCAGCGCCCGCTAGCGGTAACCGGGGCGCGCAGACCAAAGGGCAGATCTCTCCATGCTGAGTACGGGCGATGCTGACCGAGCCCTGCTACCTTCGCACTTGCTCAAGGGGCCGCACATCCACTTCGTCAAACCCCAGCCGAACGAGTCAACTCGGCACCGAGATCGTCAACTTCCGTGACGACCTCGGGCGCAACTTGACGAAGTCGGCGGGGGTGGGGTGGCGTGGGGGTGGGAGGGGCGTGGGGGTGGGGTGTCAGGCACGCTTCGGCCAGCAATGAGAAACTGAACCATGGCCACCGCCGCCCCTCGTATGCAACCCGAGCATCAGCGCCGCATTCGCGCGTTCACACTCACCAGTATCAGTACGGTGCTGGCGATTGTCGTCGGTGTGCTGATTTACGCTCTCGTCTCGGGATTTCCGACCTCTGGAACGGGCTCAATTCAGGCCGTGGCTCCCGGCGACAATGATCGCGACCTGGTCGTTCGAGCCACCGTCGGCTCTCCGGGATGCGGCGACCCCGATGAAGTCACTGTGGCCGAGACCCGCGATGAGGTCTCGCTCGTTGTCGAGACCACGATCCCCGATGGCACCCGGTTGGACTTCAACTGCGATGACCAGGCCGCCACCGTGTACCTCACCGTGCGCCTGGACTCACCGCTGGGAGACCGCGTGGTGGTCGATGCCTCAAACCCCGATAACGACGTCGAGGTGTTGCCCGCCCCGGCCGACCTGATCGAATCCGACGAATCGTGAATCCAAACCTCACATCTCACCGACCCGGGACGTCTACAGGGTGTGATGACCGAACCCTTTGAGAACGTGGTCGCCCAGCACGGCAGGACCGTGCTCAGGGTGTGCCGCGCGGTCTTGGGGCCCGATCACGCAGACGACGCCTGGTCCGAAACATTCCTCGCCGCCCTACGCGCTTACCCCGACCTGCCGGCGGGCAGCAACGTCGAAGCCTGGCTCGTGACCATCGCACACCGCAAAGCCCTAGATCAGATACGCAGCACCGGCCGCGCTGCGCAACCCACAGCACAGGTTCCCGAACGCCCCCAACACAAGAACCAACCCGGTGGCTGGGAAAGCGACCTGTGGGAAGCCCTCGCCGAACTCCCAAGCAAGCAGCGCCATGCCGTTATCTACCACCACATCGGCGGTCTCCCGCACGCCGATGTGGCGTTGATCGTTGGCGTGAGCGCAGCCGCGGCTCGGCGCGCATGCGCCGACGGCATCGCCACCCTGCGTTCCACCTACCTGAGGCAGGAGCCATGAACACGAATCTCACAGCCGCCGTATCCACTCCCGGAGACGAAAGCCGGCTCGAACAACTCCACGCTCAACTCATCGACCGCGCACTTAAGGAACGAATCTTGGACGTCAGCTACCGCACCGTGGACTCCCCTATCGGGGGACTGCTCTTGGCCGCCACCCCAACCGGGCTGGCGCGCGTCGCCTTCGAATCCGAGGGGTACGACCACGTCCTGGAGGATCTCTCCGAGCGGCTCAGCCCTCGCATCATGAAGGACCCCAAGCGTCTAGACGCGGCGGCCAAAGAAGTCGAGGAGTACTTCCAAGGCGATCGCCGATCGTTCGACCTGACCCTAGACCTGTCGCTGTCCAAGGGCTTTCGCCGAGAAGTCCTGGACCATCTCAAGACGGTGCCCTTCGGAACTCGGGTGAGTTACACCGAATTGGCCACGATGAGCGGCCGCGAGCGCGCGGTCCGGGCAGCGGCGAGCGCCTGCGCCACCAACCCGATCCCGCTCGTGGTGCCCTGTCACCGGGTTCTTCGGGGCGACGGCTCGCTCGGTGGCTACCGTGGCGGACTGCCCGCTAAGCGCACCTTGCTGGCCTTGGAGTCGGTGGACGCCTGAGCCGGGGTTTTAAGTCCGGCGGCCAGGCGCCGTACCGGTCCGCCAGGCACCTAGAGTGGCACGGAGTTGTCCCCGACCCGGAGCCGTGATGTCGACCAGTCCTGCTTACCCGCCCATCGAACCCTACGAGACCGGGATGCTGCCAGTTTCGGAAGGTAACGAGATCTATTGGGAGATCTCGGGTAACCCTGATGGTCAGCCTGTGATCTTTCTGCACGGCGGGCCGGGCGGTGGCACGTCGGCCGCTCACCGAACGTTGTTCAACCCCGAGAAGTACCGCATCATCCTGTTCGACCAACGCGGATGCGGAAACTCCATCCCGCACGCCTCGGAGCCCGAAGCGGACCTGGCCACCAACACCACCTGGCACCTGGTGGCGGACATGGAAACGCTGCGCGAACACCTAGGCGTTGACACCTGGCACGTGTTCGGCGGCTCCTGGGGATCGACGCTCTCACTCGCCTACGCCCAAACTCACCCGGGCAAGGTGCGCTCACTGGTACTCCGCGGCATTTTCACCCTGCGCCGCTCGGAACTCGAGTGGTTCTACGAGGGCGGAGCCCGGGCGCTCTTCCCCGACTGGTGGGAGTCCTACAGCAAGCCCGTGCCGCCCGACCAGCGCGGGGACATGATCGGCACCTACAACCGCCTCCTCAACGATCCCGATCCCGCCATCCACGGACCGGCCGCCGTGGCCTGGTCCACCTGGGAGGCGGCGACCACCAGTCTGCTGCCCAACGAACAGCAAATCGAGAACTTCTCCGACCCCCGGTTCTCACTCGCCTTCGCCAGGATCGAGAACCACTACTTCGCCAACGCCGGGTGGCTCACCGACGGCCAACTCATCGACGGCGCCCACCTCATCAAGGACATCCCCGGCGTGATTGTGCAGGGCCGCTACGACGTTTGCACCCCGGCGGTGACCGCCTGGGATCTCCATCGCGCCTGGCCGCAGGCGCAGTTTGTGATGGTCCCTGACGCCGGGCACGCCTCCACCGAACCGGGCATTTTGGCCGCGCTGGTGGAAGCAACCGACAAGATGGCCGCGCTCAACCCCGGCTAGCCGAGCCAGCAAGCCACACCGGCCCACCCACCGCCAACACCTCACCCGTCCACAACGTGAGAGGACTTGGCACCACTGCACGCCGTCGTCGACCTGGTGAGACGATCGAGGTAACCCCCCGCAATGAGGAGCTCATGATGGCACTTCCCTACGACGATGACCCCAAGTTCGCTGCCTACGCACACCCCGAGCGACTGGTCTCCACCCGATGGCTCGCCGAGCATCTCGGAGACGAGGGCCTGGTCGTGGTGGAGAGCGATGAGGACGTACTCCTCTACGACATCGGGCACATCGCCGGTGCGGTAAAAATCGACTGGCACACCGACCTCAACGACCCCGTCACCCGCGACTACATCGACGGGGAGCAGTTCGCCGCACTGCTGGGCCGCCACGGCATCACGCGCGAGAGCACCGTGGTGATCTACGGGGACAAGAACAACTGGTGGGCCGCCTACGCCCTGTGGGTCTTCACCCTGTTCGGGCACCCCGATGTGCGACTGCTCGACGGCGGAAGGTCGGCTTGGTACGCCGAGGAGCGTGAGGTCACTACCGAGGTTCCTGCGCCGCAGGCCACGCAGTACCCCGTCATCGCGCGCGATGACACGGTCGCGCGCGCCTACAAAGAGGACGTTCTGGACTTCCTCGGCGGGCAGCTGGTGGACGTCCGCTCTGCCCCGGAGTACACCGGCGAGAAGACCCACATGCCCGACTACCCGCAGGAGGGCGCGCTGCGCGGTGGGCACATCCCCGGCGCGCAGTCGGTGCCGTGGGCGCGCGCGGCTAACGAGGACGGGACCTTCCGTTCGCGTTCGGAACTCGAGGAGATCTACCGCCAGGAAAAGGGGCTGGACTCGGGCCAGCCGGTGATCGCTTACTGCCGGATCGGGGAGCGTTCAGCTCACACGTGGTTCGTGCTGCGCTACCTCCTGGGGTTCTCGGACGTGAAGAACTACGACGGTTCCTGGACCGAATGGGGCAACGCGGTGCGCGTGCCGATCGTCGTTGGCGAGGAGCCGGGGCTGGTGCCCAGCGCCTGAGGCGACGCCGGGCACTCGAAGTGCCCGGCAGGCCGCAACCTAGCCCCAGTCAAGAACGGGCAGTAAGTCGTTGGTCGCATCGACCCACCGCTGCACCAGCAGGGGCCCGCCGTGCCCCTCGGACTCCTCGATGTGCAGCGTGCACCCTGGCCACCGCTGCACCAGACGCCACGCAACCTCGGCGGGGCAACTGACGTCCAAGCGGCCATGTAGCAGAACCCCGGGAATGCCCTGGAGTTGGTGGATTCGATCGACGATCCGCAGATCACCTGGCAGGAAGCAATCGTTGGACCAGTAATGGGTCACTTGGGTCGCGAAGTTTTCACGCTCGTGCGGATCCGTGTGTAGCAAGGCCGCATTCTGGTGGGGGCTCAATGAGACGTGCGTGGCCTCCCAGGTATCCCAGCGCAGGGCGGCCGCCGCCCGCACCGACGGGACCGGATCGCGCATGAGCCGGGCGTAGTGATCCACCACGCGCATCGACCCGGCATCGGCCGCAAACGGATGCCACTGCTCGGGAAAGACCCAACCGACCTTCTCGGTGAGCCACTCGACCTCCTCGCGGCTTCCAGAGGTCACTGCCATGATCACCACCGCCGTGCACCTCTGGGGGTGCGCCAACGCGTAGGCCAGCGCGAGGGTGCTGCCCCAGGACACACCATTGACGAGCCACCGCTCAACCCCCAAGTGCTCGCGGATCGCCTCAATGTCCTCAATCTGAGCCTGGATTGTATTGGCGTCGAGGTCCTCCAGGGCGTCGATCGACCACGGCGTGCTCCGGCCGCAACCACGCTGATCGAAGCCCACCACCCGATAGCGCTCTGGATCAAACTTCCGGCGATACGATCCGGTACCCAACCCACTACCCGGCCCGCCATGCAGGTAAAGCGCCGGGTGACCGTGCGGGCTGCCCGAGGTTTCCCAGTACAACCGGTTCCCGTCCGGCCGACTCAAGAATCCGTGCTCGTAGGGCTCACAGGGTGGAAACACCAATTCAGGCTACCGCCGGACGCACCGCCACGACGTGGAATGCGCACACCCGACGCAGGCGTTCAAGCATGCGGCGATCAGTGAGAATATTGACCCGCACCCGACAGCTAAGGAGCACTGGCGTGTCCCTGCCCCCCTCATTCGCGGCCATCGTCGACGACTTCAACGCCCTGAGCACACAAGACCGTCTGCAACTGCTGCTCGAGTTCTCCCAGGGACTGCCGGACCTGCCCGAGCGCTACGCCGAGCACCCCGAACTCCTCGAACCGGTGCCGGAGTGCCAATCCCCGCTGTTCCTCATCGTCGAGGTGCAAGGAACCGGGGACGACGGCGTAGTGGAGTTGTTCTTCTCCGCACCTGCCGAAGCGCCCACCACGCGCGGTTTCGCGGGCATCCTTCATGAAGGTCTAAACGGTCTCACCGTGCGCGAGGTACTCGACACCCCGGCCGACGTGTCCGACCAGCTGGGTTTGAGCCAAGCCGTAAGCCCCTTGCGTCTGCGCGGGATGGCCGGGATGCTCTGGCGGATCAAGCGCCAGGTCGAAGTCAAGGCCGCCGCCTAATCCTCCAGCCGTGCCTTCCGATGAGACGCGCCTTGACCGGATTGAGGCCGGCTGGCACTCTTTTCTCACTTCAGTGAAGAAAAGAGGGTGATGTGGACCGATATTCGGCCCCCGCTGGCGCGCTCGCCAGACCAACCCTTCGCGATGAAGCCGTTGACCTACTCGCAGCCAATGGACCTATGTCCCGAGCGGACCTGGCGCGAGCCCTGGGCATATCGGCCACCACCGCCTCTGCCGTCGTTGCCGACCTGCTCCAATCGGATCTGGCCTCACAAGAACAGAACCCAGTCCAAGGCAATAGAGGCAGGCCCGCGCGGCGGATCCGGTTGCACACACCGCCGGGGACCATCGCCGGAATCGACATCGGCCGGGAGCATGCCTGGGTGTGCATCGCCGACCGCAGTGAACACGTCTTGGCAGAACGGTTCGTGGAGTTTGCGCCCACTCAAGACCGCGAGCAGACCACCGCACTGGTTCTGAGCGAACTCGATGACCTGCTCGCAAACACGCGACACCCGGGCGATCTGCAGGCCATCGGCATGGGGCTCCCGGGCCCCATCGAGGCCCGCACCCAAGCAGTAGCCACCGGCACGATCTTGCCCGAATGGGTCGGGTACGACGCACTGGAGACCGTTCGCGAACACTTCCAGGTTCCCGCAGTCTTGGACAACGACGCCAATCTAGGAGTCCTCGGCGAGGCGAGGCACGGAGCCGCACGCGGCGCTCAGGATGCGGTCTTCGTGAAGGTCTCGGCGGGGATCGGCGCGGGCCTCTTGCTCGATGGCAGGCTCTACCGAGGAGCCGGAGGAACTGCAGGCGAAATCGGACACGCGCCCAGCGAGCCCGGTGGAATCGTGTGCCGCTGCGGCAGCCGCGGATGCCTCGAAACCGTCGCCTCGGTGCCGAGCCTGCTCGCCTTGCTTAAACCGACCCTCGGATCCGACATCACCTTGCGTCAAGTGATCGAGCTTGCGATCAATGGGGATCGAGCATGCCAGCGCGCCATCACCGACGTGGGCCGGCACGTGGGCCGCGGACTTGCCTACCTGTGCAACCTGATCAATCCCTCGGTGATCGTGATCGGCGGCCCCTTGGCGGACACCGGCACGCTGTTCCTGGAGGCGATCGAGGCTTCCCTGGCGGCGAACTCTATCCCCGCCAGTGCCGCCATCGTGCACGTGCGGCCCTCCGAACTCCGAAGCCGTGCGGTGGTTCTCGGCGCGATCGCGCTAGCTGACGACACCGCTCGCGGGATCACCACCGCATCACGGTAGCCGCAAAGGCGATAACGATCCGATCACTCTTTATTCCGCATAGTTGACGAATGCGGGCAGACAAGAGCCAGAATTACTCCACATCTGGCTCTCGAGTGGTGCTGATCGATCACGCGCGGCCATCTGAATTGGGTGACGCCCCCAAAGAAGGAGGCGTCAAGAAGGAGAAGAAATGCGACGAAGCATTCCCGTGATCAGCATTGCCGCGCTGACGTTGGCGCTGGCCGCGTGCAGCGGAGATGGCGGTACCGACAGCGGATCCGGTGGTGAGAACGGTGGATCCAGTGACGGCGGCGGAGACGTCGAAGTGTTCACCTGGTGGGCCTCAGGCTCCGAAGAACTAGGACTCGAGGCCCTCGTCGAGGTGTTCGACGAGCAACACTCGGACTACACATTCGTCAACGGGGCGGTGGCTGGAGGCGCAGGGTCGGCAGCCAAGGACCTGCTTCAATCACGCCTGCAAGCCAACGACCCGCCGGACACCTTTCAGGGCCACGCCGGCGAAGAGCTGAAGGACTACATCGAGGCCGGCCAACTCGAGGACGTCTCGGATCTGTACGAAGAATTCGGCCTCACCGATGTGTTCCCCGAGGACCTCATCGACTTGCTCACCGTGGACGGCAACATCTACTCGGTTCCGGCGAACATCCACCGCTCCAATGTGGTGTGGGCCAACCCCACAGTGCTTGAGGACAACGGCATCGACTCCCAAACCCCGCCAGAGTCCATGGACGAGTGGATCTCTCAGATGGAGTCGCTGCAGGACGCCGGCGTGGTGCCACTGTCCCTGGCGACGACCTGGACCCAAGTCCACCTGCTGGAGACCGTTCTGATGTCCGAACTCGGTGCCGATGCCTACATCGGGCTGTGGGACGGCAGCACCGACTGGAACGGCAGCGAAGTCACCGGTGCGCTCGAGACGTTCGAGACCCTCGTTGCCTTCTCCAACACCGACCGCGATGGCATCGACTGGCCCGAGGCCACCCAGATGATCATCGATGGGTCGGCGGCCTACAACGTCATGGGCGACTGGGCAGTAGCAGCCTTCGATGAGCAAGGCGTGGAAGATTACGTCTACTTCCCGGTTCCCGGTTCGCAAGATCAGTTCGGCTTCCTCGCGGACTCCTTCACCCTTCCGGTTGGTGCTCCCAACCCCGAAGGCACCAAGGCCTGGCTGGAGACGGTTGGCTCCTTGGAGGGCCAGACGGCCTTCAACCAAGTGAAGGGCTCGATCCCGGCCCGCACGGACGCCAATCCGGAGGACTTCAACGCCTACCAACAGACGGCCATCACCTCCTACGGGGAGGACATCATCACCCCCTCCCTCGCGCACGGTTCGGCCTCCTCGGTAAGCGTGCTGAACGCGATCTCCGACGCCACCAGCCGCTTCACCACCGGCGCCAGTGACGTGGCGACGTTCCAGAGCGACCTCGCCACCGCCGTCGGCGGCTGATCTTCTCAACCGTCCGCGCGGCCCACCTTCCTCACCGAAGGTGGCCCGCGCGGGCCGTCCGTCTGGGGAAGGAGCCCGGCGCGTGCCCAAGAACCTTCGCAAACTCGGTCCACCGATCCTGCTCGTGCTGCCTTCGGTCCTGGTCATCGGGGTGTTCGTCTACGGATTGATCTTCGTCAATTTTCAAACCTCGACCACCGATTCCCATACCGCACCGCAGGCAACGGGCCAAGCACCGGTGACCTTCGCTGGCCTGGACAACTACCTCGCCCTGCTCGGCAGTGATGCCTTCCAGCACTCCCTCAAAAACCTTCTGCTGTACACCGTGGTATTCCTCGTCGGCACCCTGACCATGGGTTTCGTGTGGGCGTGGCTACTGGATAAGCCGATTCGCGGTGAGGGCATCTTTCGATCCATCTACCTGTTCCCGATGGCAGTGTCTTTCGTGGCCTCGGGTGTGGTGTGGCGGTGGCTGCTGAACTCCAACGAAGGTGAAAACGCCAGCGGACTGAACCGGCTCTTCCAAATGGTCGGCCTGGACTTTCTGCAGAATCCCTGGTGGAACAACGTCACCTGGGGAATCACCGCGATCGCCCTACCGGCTATTTGGCAGCTATCGGGCTACGTCATGGCCCTATTCCTGGCCGGGTTCCGGGGAATCCCAGAGGAGCTTCGCGAGGCAGGTCGCATCGATGGCGCCTCGGAGTGGAAGTTGTACCGCTATGTCCTGTTCCCCCAACTTTCCCCAGTCATGCTCAGCGCCTTGGTCATCATCGGGCACATGTCCCTGAAGTCCTTCGACCTGATCATGTCGATCTCCAAGCCCGCGAATTATCAGACCAAGGTCCCCGCGATCGACATGTACGTCTACAAATCCAGCTTCGACTACGCCAACAGCGCCGCAGTTGGGGCAATCCTGCTGGTGATCGTGGCGATCGTGATCGTGCCCTACCTCATTCACAACGCCCGAGAGTCGAGGTCCTGATGTCCACCACCAGCGCCTCAACACCGTCCGCGGCCGCGCCCGCGCAGGAAGCCGAGGCCGTCGCACCCCGCAGCCGCAGGCCCGCTGAGCGCATTGGACTGAGCCGAAGCCTGCGCTACGCCGTCCTACTGTTCTTCCTCATCATCGTGCTCATTCCGGTGTACGTCCTGTTCGTCACGAGCTTTAAGGGCCCCGGCGACGCGTCACCCGCACGGGCGTGGTCGCTGCCGGAAGTCTGGACCACGGACAATTGGGCCCAAGCGTGGGACACCCTGTCGCCCGCGCTACTGCGCACCTTCCAAATGGTGATCCCCGCGTCACTCCTGGCCGCGGTGCTGGGTTCGATGAACGGGTTCGTGCTATCGCGGTGGTCCTTTCCCGGGGCGAACTTGGTCTTCACCCTGATCCTGTTCGGGATGTTCATCCCCTACCAGGCCGTGATGATCCCGCTGCTGCAGCTGATGCTGAGCCTGGAAATACCCTCCGGCGTCCCCTCGCTCATCCTGTTGCACGTGGTCTACGGAATACCCATCACCACCCTGATCTTCCGGAACTACTACCAGTCGGTACCGATGGAGTTGATCGAAGCCGCCCGAGTCGACGGCGCTGGCATGCTCCGTACCTATGCCTCGGTCATTCTGCCGATCTCGACGCCGGGTTTCGTGGTGGTGTTGATCTGGCAGTTCACGTCGGCGTGGAACGACTTCCTCTTCGCGGTGTTTTTCTCCTCGGGCCAGAACGGCCCGGTGACCCTGGCCCTGAACAACCTCGCCAACGGCGCCATGCTGCAAAACTACGGCGCCTCGATGGCCGGGGCGCTGCTCGCCTCGCTACCCACCCTGGTGGTCTACATCGTGTTGGGTCGCTACTTCATCGGCGGGCTGATGTCCGGTTCGGTCAAGGGGTAGGACGACGACGGCGCAATCGCGTCTCGTAGCCTCCGCACCTGCACGCCGTGTACCGAATTTGCTGCTCCGCAGGCCGAAGCACAGCAAATTCCGCACACCGCGCACTCGTCCCGCTCCCCCAGGCACGGACAGCCACGGCCGATGACGCTCGGAAAGGCAGTTAGGACCTGGGGGCATCCAACGCGCCAGCGATCCGCTGGCGCAGCGCTTCATCGGCCGCATCGGGCACCGAGATCAAGCCGGTCAACTCGTGCTGGGCGCGTTTGTACGCCTGCTGCCGCTCGTGGTGGCTGGCGCCGGAGTCTTCCGCGAGCGCCAGGAGCTTCTTGGCCCGGTCCAGGGTTTGCCGCTCATTGGGGGTGAAGTCGGTGGCGCGCCGCCGCTTGGCCTCGCGTTCGGCGACCTCGAACGCCACCGAGCACTCACGCACCGCTTCGCGGTAAGCAGCTAGCTGGTGGGCGTCGGGCTTCTCGCCCTCTTCTGGGCGCAGGTGGTCGGCGTGCCGCTTAGCCTTGTGGAAGTCCACGGTGACCGCTTCGCGCATGTCGCTCATCACCGGGAAATCGATGAGTTTGCCCAGGTCCAACTCATAGGACAGCCAGCGCTGCTCGATGGCGTCGTGCTCTCGGGTGATGCGCTTGAGCTCCGAGGCACTCTGCTGGGCACTGGCCTTGGGACTCTCGGCGGGCCCCTCCGGTGCGCCGGCCTGGACC
>JBMDWZ010000262.1:0-8143 GCA_048594865.1 Beutenbergiaceae bacterium | reverse complement strand
GCCGGTGCGCGGAAGGGCTTGGTTCATGGGCGGGTTCCCGAGGGTTCGGCGCCTGAGTCACGATCAGCGCTGGCGTCAAGAAACGTCTCGGCCATCACTAGATCATGGCTATCGGTGATCTTCATCGCCGAGCGCTCGCCCGGGATCACACGCACCGAAACGCCCAGGTCTTCAACCAGTCCGGCGTCATCGGTGGCGGCACGGGATTCGTCCACTGCGCGCTGCGCGCCGTGGGAGTGCGCCCTGCGCAGCAGCGTCGCGGAGAAGGCTTGCGGGGTTTGCATGGCGCGCAGCATGGTGCGGTCTAGGAGGCCGATGGCAGCTTCGCCGGCTTGATCGCCGCTGGAAGTCACCGCACTCTGATCTGCAGACACCGCGCTCTGATCTGCAGACACCGGACTCTGATCAGCAGACACCTTTCGGATCGTGTCGGTTACCGGCAGTCCGGGAACAACCGCCGGGACCCCCGATCGCACGCTCGCGATCAACCGCCGGATCAGGTCCGGTGAGGCCAACGGGCGGGCGCAGTCGTGCACCAGTATCTCGGTGAGCTCGGTGGTCAACTCCAGCGCGGCCAACTCCTCCAGGCCGGCGGCCACCGATGCTTGTCGCGAAGGGAAGTCACCCTCGATGACGCGCACGGCCATCTCGGAGCCTCCGGGGGCACCAGGAAGCGAACCCTTCTCAGCCAAGGCCGAACGCACCCGATCGCCCCAGCCAGCCGGCGCGGTCACCACCACGGCGGTCACCTGACCTGCGGACGCGAGCGCTGCAACGGCGTGGGCCACCAAGGGCATACCGCCCAGGTGGACCAATGCCTTGGGAACCTGTGCACCCAGTCGCGTTCCGGCGCCCGCCGCAACCACGACGGCACCGCAGGCTACGGCCTGCGACTCGCCCAGTGCTGGCTCGACCAGTGCTGGCTCGCCCAGCATTGACTCACCCAGTGCTGACTCACCCAGTGCTGACTCGCCGTCGGACGGCAAGTGACCAGCCTTAGGAGGCAAGGACCTCATCGAGGATCGCTTCGGCCTTGTCTTCCTCGGTCTTCTCGGCCAGAGCAAGCTCGGAGACCAGGATCTGTCGTGCCCGGGCCAGCATCCGCTTTTCTCCGGCGGACAGGCCACGGTCGGCGTCCCGGCGGGAGAGGTCACGAACGACCTCGGCGACCTTGATGACGTCACCGGAGGCGATCTTCTCAACGTTCGCCTTGTACCGGCGCGACCAGTTCGTGGGCTCTTCGGTGTAGGGCGCGCGCAGCACGTCGAACACCTTCTCGAGGCCATCGTGGTCAACGACGTCTCGGACGCCCACCAGATCGACATTGTCTGCTGGGACTTCGATGGTCAGATCACCTTGGGCAACCTTGAGGCGGAGGTAAAGCTTCTCCTCCCCACGGATGATTCGCTTGGAAATCTCTTCAATGAGTGCCGCACCATGGTGCGGGTAAACGACGGTCTCGCCGACGGTGAAGGCCATTCAGGAACTCCCCTTTCGCGGAAGTCAAGTTTACCACGCCGTTATGAAGCGGATTGACCTGCTCTTGACCTTGCGGCCCGGGCAGTCCTGGCGATCACTCATCCACCGGCTCATGCAGCGCCTTGCTGTCCCTCTATTGTCCCCCATGGGTGTGACAGTGGCGTTACCGGGGCCGGTGGCACGTATCCACCACGGGCGCAGGCCGAGCAGTTCACACGTGTTCTGGTCTCGAGGCTCGGTCCCACCCATTAGGCTGGGACGGTGACAAGCGTTGACTTTGCGGCCCGCAAGACCTCCCGACCGCGCACCCTGCGAGCACTGCTGGCGGTATCCGCCGCGCTGCTGCTGGTTCTGAGTGCGTGCTCGCCCGTGATGACCCAGAACCGCTACGCGGCTGGCGACGGTGCGCGCGGCGACCTGGGCGATCAGATCGAGCTGGAAAACTTCCTCATCATCACCGAGGGCCAGGGCGAGCCCGGCACCTTCTTGGGTGGCATCACCAACCGCGCAGCGGACGAAGTGCAGGTGACGCTCAGCATCACGCCGCCGGTAGAGGAGGGCGAAGCGCCGCTTCCTCCCGAGCAGTTCACCATCGCCGTCGAGGGCCAAAGCACCATCCTGATGCAGCCCGATGACGAGTCGGTAGTCCTGGGCGAGGTGCCCGTCCCACCGGGCGCGACCCTCGACGTCGTCGTCTCTGCTTCCGGAGCCGGACAGGTGACCATCCCGACCCCCGTGCTGGATGGCACCATCGCCCCGTACGACGAGTACCTGCCGCAGGAGCCCGCGACGCCGTAGCGCGCTAGGTGCACGGCGACCGGGAAGGCTACTCAGCCTTCGTCGACCAGCTTGTAGCCCAGCCCCCGAACGGTCTGCAGCATGGTGGGGGTCACCGGATCGGTTTCGATCTTGGCGCGGATCCGCTTGACGTGGACGTCCAGTGTTTTGGTGTCTCCGACGTAGTCAGAACCCCATACCCGGTCGATCAGTTGACCCCGGGTGAGCACTCGGTCGGGGTTGCGTAGGAACAGTTCCAGCAGTTCGAACTCCCGCAGCGGCATCGACACCTTCTCTCCCGAGACGGTCACGATGTGCCGATCGGTGTCCATCACCACGCGCCCCACGGCCAACTGCGCCGGGTCGTCGAGTTGCTCTGCCTCGCCGCCGCGGCGCAGTACCGCGCGGATCCGGGCGAGCAGTTCACGGAACGAGTAGGGCTTGGTGACATAGTCATCGGCGCCGAGTTCCAGCCCCACCACTTTGTCGATCTCATCGTCCTTGGCGGTAAGCATGATGACCGGCACCCCGCTGCGGTTGCGCAGTTCGCGGCATACCTCGGTGCCCGATAGACCGGGCAGCATGAGGTCCAGCAGCACGAGATCGGCCGGCGCGCGGTCAAACTCGGTCAGGGCATCGGTGCCGGTGGCGGCCTCGACCACCTCGAAGCCTTCGCGGGTCAGTTGGTAGACCAGGGTGTCCCGATAGGAATCCTCGTCCTCAACTACCAGGATGCGGGTCACTGCGGGTCTCCTTCTGCGGTGATGGTCTTCGGTCGGGAGGCGCTGGCGCCGACTGGGGGCTTGGCTTTAGTGCCCGGCGCTTCGAGTACCGCATGCTCTGCCGGTGAGGGTACCGAGTCCACGGCCACATCCCGGTCTGCTTGCGGCACCCGCAGGGTGAAGGTGGAGCCCCGGCCCCGGCTGGACCACACGCTCACCTCTCCCCCATGGTTGGCCGCCACGTGCTTGACGATACTCAGGCCCAGCCCGGTGCCCCCGGTCTCCCTGGAGCGCGCCGGGTCCACCCGGTAGAAGCGCTCAAAGACTCGGCGGGTGTTCTCGGCGCTGATGCCCACGCCCTGGTCGACCACGGCGATCTCCACCATGCCATCCACGGCGCGCACCCCGACGTTCACCGGGGAGCCGTAGGGCGAATAGCGCAGAGCGTTGTCTAGGAGGTTGCGCACTGCGGTCACGAGCAAGCCGTGGTCACCGAGCACGAGCAGCTCATCCTGTCCGCCGATCGACACGGTCATGTCCCGGGCTTCGGACTCGAGTTTGACCCGATCCACGGCCTCCCGGATGACGTCGTCGATGGGCAACACGGTGAAGTCCACGACGCGTTCGGGCGCCTGCAGCCTGGAGAGTTCGATGATCTCTTGGACCAGCGCCGATAGCCGCACAGACTCCCTCTGCATCCGGCCGGCGAAGCGGCGCACCGCGGCGGGATCATCGGCGGCGTCGAACGCGGTCTCGGCCAACAGCGCGATCGCCCCGACCGGCGTCTTCAGTTCGTGGGAGACGTTGGCCACGAAGTCCCGGCGGATCTGCTCCACTCGATGTTCGGCGGTGCGATCATCGGCCAAGATCAGGATCCGGCCCGCGGGCAGCACCGCGACCCGAATGTCCAGCGCCAACGTTTCGGACTGTCCGCGGGAGCGCCGCAGGTTCACCTGGGCGTCTTGGACGCTGCCCTCGGCCCGCGCCTGGGACACCAGGTCCCGCAGTTCGGTGTACTGCAGCCCGCCACCACGGACCAGCCCCAGGGAGTACGCCGGGGGCGTTGCCCGGATCACCTCATCCTGTGCGCTGAGCAGCACCGAGGCCGAACGCAACGTGGACAGGATGCTGGCGACGTCATCATCCACGCGGTCACGTTGGGCCTCACTGCCGCCGGCCGGTGCACTTGGGCTGCGCAATATCCACATCGCGGCAATGCCGATTGCCACGCCTAGCACTCCGGCGAGCACCAGCAGCCATGCGTTCTCCACGTGTCTCAGACTAAGACCTTCAAGGTGTGGTGCAGCATTTACGGGCCGTTTTGAGCCATGAGTTCACCCACCGCACATGTCATGTTCACTAAGACCGTGAGAAGGTTATAGGTGCGTGGGCGGACCCACGATGCCCACATAACGAGGAGTTTGAGCACGTGCGAGCCATTTTTGAGCAGGAGTTAAGTCAGATCGGCGAAGATCTGCACCGGATGGCGACCCTTGTGGCAGAAGCTATCAAGAACGCGAATCAGGCGCTGGCCACCTCCGACCTGGGCTTGGCCGAACAAGTGATCGCCGACGACGCGGCGCTGGATGACCTAGAACGCGAGCTGGACGACCGTTGCGTCACCCTGCTGGCCCGCCAGCAGCCGGTGGCAACCGACCTGCGCACGGTGGTGTCCGGGCTGCGGATGAGCGCGTCCATCGAGCGGATGGGCGACCTGGCCCGGCACGTGGCCCAGGTGACCCGGCTGCGCTACCCCGAGAGCGTGCTCCCGGACTCGGCGCGCCCGCTGTTTACCGAGATCGCCGAGGCCGCGCACAAGGTCGCGATCGACGTGGTGGAACTGCTGGAGACCAAGGACCTGGAACTGGCCGCGCAGGTGGAACGCGACGATGACATCCTCGACGATCTGCACCGCCAGACTTTCGGGTTCACCCTGGGCTCCGATTGGGACGGCACCGTCAGCCAGACCGTCGACCTGACCCTGCTGGCCCGCTTCTATGAGCGCTTCGGCGACCACGCCGTCTCCGTTGCCCACCGCATCACCTACCTGGTGACCGGCGACATCGGCGATGTCGAGCCGAACAACCTGTAGGGCTGCACCAGAACCTCAGAGCAGCAACAACAAAACCGGAGCCGACGACGAGTGGTGGGACTCGCCGTCGGCTCCGGTTTTTGATGTGGTCCTCTTGGGCAGGTGCCCGAACCGTGCGCGGGCTAGCGGTTAGCGGCCCTGGTTCGCGACGGCCGCGATGGCTTCCTGCGCGGCGGCCGGGTCGAGGTACTGGCCGCCCGGCGTGACGGGCTTGAAGTTCTCATCCAATTCGTACAGCAGCGGGATACCCGTTGGTACGTTCAGGCCGGAGATGGTGTCATCGTCCACGCCATCGAGGTGCTTGATCATCGCGCGCAGCGAGTTTCCGTGGGCCGCGACCAGCACGACCTTGCCAGCCTTGAGGTCGGGCACGATCTCTGCTTCCCAGTACGGCAGCGCCCGGTCCAGGACCTGCTTGAGCGCCTCGGTGCGCGGGATCGGCTCACCGGCGTAGCGCACGTCGCCATCCTGGGAGAACTCCGAGCCCAGCTCGATCTCCGGCGGCGGCACATCGTAGGAGCGACGCCAGGTCATGAACTGCTCTTCGCCGAACTCGTCGCGGATCTGCTTCTTGTCCTTGCCCTGCAGGGCGCCGTAGTGGCGCTCGTTCAGGCGCCAGTCGCGCTTCACCGGGATCCAGTGCCGGTCTGCGGCGTTCAGCGCCAGGTTTGCGGTGGAGATCGCCCGACGCAGCAGCGAAGTGTGCACCACATCGGGGGCGACGCCGGCCTCGACCAGCAACTCACCGCCGCGGATCGCTTCGGTCTCACCCTTGGCCGACAGTGGCACGTCCACCCAGCCGGTGAAGAGGTTCTTTGCGTTCCATTCGCTCTCGCCGTGGCGGAGCAGCACTAGCGTGTAGGTCATGCCTCCAGTCTGCCGCATCTGCGGCACCTGGTCACATCGGCAAGATGAACATTGGGCATGGGATGGAGATCTCGGTGGAGACCTCCTTCACCGGGTCCCGCTCGGCGCCGGCGTCGAAGGGATGCACCGAAATCACGTCCTGCTGTTCGGCAGCCACCAGCAGGTCCGAGCCGACCAGCGCCATGTGCCGCGGCCAGGTGCCGGTGTGCACCTCACCGGTGAGCTCCAAGTGCGCGCCACCCTCAGACACGGCGAAGGTGGAGATCGAGTCCGAGCCGCGCGAGGCCACCAGCAGTCGTCCGCGGGTGAACACCAGATGCGACAGCAAGTGGGCATCGGCCGAGCGGCCCGGCAGGGTCGCGGCGGCAACCTCCTGGACCACGCTGGCCGTGCCGGTGTCCTCGTCCCAGTGCAACACCAGCACCGTGCCGCTCAGTTCGCCGGTGACGTACAAGTAGTCACCGGTGCCGGCGAAGTGCCGGGGACCGGTGCCGGGCGGCAGCTTGGTGATGACCGGATCGGTGTCCGGGCGTCCGGAATGCAGGGGGTAAGCGAGGATCTCGTCGGTGCCTAGGTCGGCAACGAGGAGGTACCCGCCGCCCGGTGAGAGCCGAGTGGAGTGGGCGTGTGAAGCCTCTTGGCGATCGCTCACCGGGCCGGAACCGGAGTTGGGAAGGGTGATGACCTTGTCCGAGACGTCCCCGGATTCGGTCAGCGAGATCGCCGAGACCCCACCGTGGCCATAGTTGGCCACATACAGCCACTGACCTTGCGGGTGCACGCGCAGATGGCACGGTGCGCCCCCGCCGGAGCTCACGGACTTCTGGTGTCCCAGAGCGCAGGCTACGTCCGAGCCAATAGCGAAGGAGAGCACGCGCCCGTCGTCCACGGAGCTGACGGCGTAGAGCCGATCAGCGGCCGGGTGCAGGGTGAGGTAGTTGGGGACCGGAACGTCCCATGCACGGGCCACGCCGGCCGTGTCCCAACTCTCCCCTGCCGACGGGCGCGTGATGCGCCAGATGGCTTGAGTCTCGCTGCCCTGCTGGGCACCGGTACCTATCCAGATATGACGATGAGGTGTCATAGATCAAACGTTAACCCTGTTGCTGTGATGCTGAAACTTGTGCCTAGTTGGCCTTGTCGTAGGCTTCCTTGACCTCGGCGGGAACGCGGCCACGGTCGGAGACCGAGTAACCGTTGTCCCGTGCCCAGGCGCGGATCTTGGCGGCGTCACCCGAGGGTGCGCGACCACCGCGGCCGGACTTCTTGCGGCCGCCTGCACGGCGAGCGTTCTCGACCCACTGGGTCAGATCGCTACGCAGCTTCTTCGCGTTCTTCTTGGTCAGATCGATCTCGTACTGAACCCCATCAAGACCGAAAGTGACTGTTTCGTCGGCATCGGTCCCGTCGACGTCATCAATCAGAAGCACTTTGACTTTTTGTGCCATGGTCTTTCATCCCTCCCACGTAATACTGCTTCAGTTCGTGCGAATCAGGATGGCACTACCGATCAGTAGTGTCAAAAGGTTGATCAGGTTTGTTCTCAATCTTTGTGGGGATTCTGCTTTGGTGATTGTGACCAATCTCATCACGGCGTTGTTCGGCCTGCCTCTCACGGCGATCGCCGGAGATCATGGCTCGGATCACAAAGATGAAGAGAATCGTCACAATGATCGACGGCACGATTGCCGCCGAAAGGTGCCACCAATCGTTGCTCACAGGGGTTTCACCAGCGGGAACGTAATGGTTTCGCGGACTCCTAGTCCGGTGAGCGCAATCAGAATCCGGTCGATTCCCATTCCCATTCCTCCCATGGGCGGCATCCCGTGCTCCATGGCCTCCAGGAAGTCTTCATCCAGTGGCATCGCTTCACCGTCGCCACGCGCCGCAAGCCGCGCCTGCTCCTCCAGGCGCTCGCGCTGCACCACGGGGTCCACGAGCTCGGAGTATGCGGTACCGAGCTCCATGCCGCGAACGTACAGATCCCACTTCTCGACAACGCCCTCGGTTTCCCGGTGTGAGCGAGTTAATGGTGAGGTATCCACCGGAAAATCGCGAACAAACGTGGGAGCGTACAACGCGTTCCCTACGAAGTGTTCCCACAATTCTTCGACGGCCTTGCCATGTATTAGGTGTTCGGATTCCAGATCGAGCCCAGCAGCTTTTGCGATCTTAAGAAGTGCGGGAAGTGGTGTCTGCGGCGTGA
>JBMDWZ010000261.1:0-7049 GCA_048594865.1 Beutenbergiaceae bacterium | reverse complement strand
TTGCTCACCGGCCGCGCTCAAGCGTTCAGCGGTTGCCCAACTCCACGTAGTCCCGGGCGGTGGCGCCGGTGTACACCTGGCGCGGACGGCCAATCTTCGTGGTCGGGTCGCTCATCATCTCTCGCCACTGCGCGATCCAGCCCGGCGCCCGCCCGACGGCGAACAGCGGAGTGAACATGCGCTCGGGGAAGCCCATGGCCTTGTAAATAACCCCGGTGTAGAAGTCCACGTTGGGGTAGAGCTTTCGCTGGATGAAGTAGTCGTCGGACAGCGCGATCTCTTCCAGCCGTCGGGCGATGTCGAGCAGTTCGTCCTGAACGCCCAGTTCGGCCAGCACCTCGGCTGCCACGTCCTTGACGATGGCTGCGCGCGGGTCGTAGTTCTTGTACACCCGGTGGCCGAAGCCCATCAGGCGCACGCCCTTTTCCTTGTTCTTCACGCGCGTCATGAAGGTGTCCACGTCATCATCGGAGTCGCGGATCTCGGCGAGCATGTCCAGCACGGCTTCGTTCGCACCGCCGTGCAGCGGGCCGGACAGTGCCCCGATCCCAGCGGACACGCTGGCGTACAGGTTCGCGTGCGCCGAGCCCACGATCCGCACCGTGGAGGTGGAGCAGTTCTGCTCGTGGTCCGCGTGCAGGATCAGCAGCAGGTTCAGCGCCTTGACCAGCGAGGGGTTGGTCTCATACTCCGACCCCGGCTTGGCGAAGCTCATCCGCAGGAAGTCTTCCAAGTAACCCAGGGACTGGTCGGCTCCGATCATCTCTTCGCCGCCGGACTGCCGGAACGCGTAGGCCGCGATCGTCGGCAGCTTCGCCAACAGCAACACGGTGGCCAGCTCAACGGCGTGCTCGTCGAAGGGGTCCACGCTCTCGGGGTAGTACCCGGGCAGTGCCGACACCGCGGAGGTGAGCACGGCCATCGGGTGCGCATCGGCGGGGAAGGCGCCAATGAGGGCCTTGAAGTTGTCGTGCAAGTGGGTGTGCCGCTCGATCCGCTCCACGAACGCCGAGAGCTCGGACTCACTGGGGAGTTCGCCGTGGATCAGCAGGTAGGCCACTTCCAGGAAGGAGGACTTCTCAGCCAACTGGTCGATCGGGTACCCGCGGTAGCGCAGGATGCCCTCATCACCATCGATGTAGGTGATCTTGGACTCGCAGTTGGCGGTGTTCATAAAGCCTGGGTCCAAGGTGACCAATCCGGTCTCCTTGAGCAGCGATGCAATCCCCAGCCCGTCGTTACCCTCGCTGGCGGGGTACCGCTCGAACTGTAGTTCGTGGTCAGCCACCTTCAAGGTCGCGGGGTTCGCCGAGGCGTCAGTCATGTCAATCCTCTCCTGGGGTTCTTCCCTGCTACGTCGTCCGCCCATCGGGTCGGGGTCGGGCGACGTCGCCCTGCACAACCTACCTTGACACCAAGGATGTGCCCAAACATGGCTATTAGCATCCCTGGTGTAGGCAATCTAAAGGCCACGAATACGGCTCGCGGCGGCCTCGATCCTTTCATCGGTCGCCGTCAGGGCGATCCGCACATGGCGGTTCACCTCGGCGCCGGTGCCATAAAAGCTGCCCGGTCCGGCCAGGATCCCGGCATCGGCGAACCGATCCAGGATCGCCCAACAGTCCTGATCGGCCTCTCGCCGTGAGACCCACAGGTACAGGCCAGCCTCGGAATGGTCGATGTCGAAACCGGAGGCCAGCAGCGCCTCACGTAGGATCTGCCGCCGGCTCCGGTACCGCTCGCGTTGGGCCGCGACGTGCTCGGTATCTCCCAGCGCCGCAATCATCGCCGCCTGCACCGGGGCGGGCACGATCATGCCCATGTGCCGGCGCATCAGCAGCAGTTTGCTGATAAGCGCCGGATCGCCGGCAAGGAACGCCGCCCGGTACCCGGCCAGGTTGGACTGCTTGGACAGCGAATACGCGGCCAACAGCCCGTGGTGAGAACCACCCGCTACCGCGTCGGACAGCAGGCTTGGAACGCCGTCGTCGGCCCACGGAGCGTCCCACGGAAGGTCGGCGTAACACTCATCGCTGGCCACCACGGCGCCGATTTCCCGGGCTGCCGCAACGGTCGCCGCCAGGTCCTCAGCGCTGCGCACCTGACCGGTGGGATTGGACGGCGAGTTCACCCACACCAGCTTCACGCCCGGGTGCTCACGCCACTGGTGAACCTCATCGGCGGCCAGCACCTGCGCCCCGGCAAGCCTGGCCCCAATGGCGTAGGTGGGGTAGGCCGCATGAGGAACGACGACGACGTCCCCGGCTCCCAGCGACAGTAACGATGGCAGGAGCGCCACGATCTCCTTGGATCCGATCGTGGGCAGCACTGCATCCGGTTCCACGGTGGCACCGCGAACCCGGGCGAACCACGCCGCGACCGCTTCGCGCAGCGCCGGGGTGCCGTGGGAGGTCGGGTAGCCGGGGGCATTCGCCGCGCCCTGCAACGCCTCGGTGATGACGGCGGGCGTCGGGTCAACGGGGGTACCGATGGACAGGTCGACCATGCCATCGGGGTGGGAGCGGGCGCGCTGCACCAACGGCGCGAGGGCATCCCACGGGTAGTCCTCTTCGATCTGGATCAGGCCCATAGCGGCGGGCGGATCAGACGTCGTGTTCTTGCGGGGGCAGCGCGGCCACGATGGGGTGATCCTTGTTGATCAGTCCGGTCCGTGCGGCGCCGCCCGGAGAGCCAATGTCGTCAAAGAAGTTGACGTTGGCGTCGTAGTACTGGGCCCATTGTTCGGGCACATCATCCTCGTAGTAGATCGCTTCGACCGGGCATACCGGTTCGCAGGCACCACAGTCGACGCACTCATCGGGCTGGATGTACAGCATCCGTTCGCCTTCGTAAATGCAGTCCACCGGGCATTCGTCGATGCAAGCCTTGTCCTTGAGGTCAACGCATGGTTCGGCGATCACGTAGGTCACGAGGGGATCCTTCCGGGGTAGCTACAGTGGATCCGGCGGGTCATGTGCACACACATCGCCTCGATCCACCATCAAGTATCGCTTATTTCGGCGGTCACTCCGTACACGCCGAGATCTTCTTTGGGAGTTGCGCCGTGAACCAGCCGTTCTGGTTGCAGTGGGAGGTGGGGCAACGCGTCGTGGTTCGCCACCGAATCGCCGATGGGCGCCTCACCGACGCACTGGGACACCTGCAGCGTGTGGATGCCACCGGCGTGGACGTTCTCACCAAACGCGGTGTGGTGAGCATCCCCGCCGAGGCGATCATGATCGGCAAACTGGTGCCGCCGGCGCCGCAGCGCCCGAGGCGCGATTAGTCGTCGTCGCTGCCGGAGGGTTCGGGGCCGCAGATGACGCGGTTCCAAGGCCGGTAGGTGTGGGTGTAGGTCCGCTGTTCTTCCACGCTGCCGCCCTTGGAGACGGTGCGGGTGTAGTCCACGCTGAACCCGTTGCGGCCACCGGATTCGGCCTCACAGTTAGCCCGCTCGTTGTACACGGTCTGCGGAGAGGTGGCGTTGTACTGGCCGCTGGAGGAGATCTCCACGTCCCAGGTCTCGGTGCCCCACAGGCGCACGTTCACCTCCGAGTCGCTCACCCACGCTTGGATGAGCACCCCGTGGTCGGTGTTGTTGCGGAACACCATGTCGATCGTGGGGTCATACAGGGTGGCTTCGCGACCGGCCGGGTACCGGTCGAACCAGCGGGAGTGCGGCTGGTGGGTGACATCTTCCAGGCCCGCCTCGAACGCTGCGTTAAACAGGGTTGTGGACATCTGCGACAGCCCCCCACCCATCGCCTGAGTGAAGAAGCCATTCTCCACCACACCTGAGCTGTGATAGCCGTTGGCCTCGTTGAACGGGCTGAGCGCGTCCAGGAGCGAGAACGAATCGCCGGGCATGATCAGGGTGTTGTTCAACTTGCGGGCGCCCTCGCGCAGGTTCTCGGTGCGCGGCGGGTCATAGGGGTATGGCGTAGAGAAGTGCGAGATCTCCTCGGTCACGCCCAAATCCTCGGCGTCCTGGGTGGTGAAGTCCGCGTCGGTCTCTGCGAGTTCGGCGACCGCGACCCGATCGTCGTTCTCGGTGTTCAGCGCAGCGGCGCGCACCACGTCCTTGAGCTGATCGGGATCGATCCCGGTGCCGGTCACGGCTGGGGTGATCGTCGGCTCGCCATCTTCCAGACGGATGCGGGCGTTTTCTGGGCGGTCACCGATGGAGTCTTCCTTTTCGGTGACGACGTCGGCGAGGGCCTCGCCGTCCATGCTCAGGCTGTATTCGGTGCCGTCGAGGTTCAGGGTGGAAGCGGACACCAACTCATTCACGGTCAGCTCCACCTCCGCGTCGTTGGCCTCAACGGTGACCGAACCGCTGAGGAGCGGGTCGATGATGTCGGTTTGCGCGGCCTCGATCTCCACTGGACCGACCTCCGGTTCGATTTCCTGGGAGGGCAGGTCCAACGGGCGGGAAGCGGTGAGCCACCCTTCGTCGACGATCTCGCTGGAGGCTTCCACATCCAGTCCGTAGCCGTTCTCCGGCTCGGTGATGTTGGCTTCGCCGTCGCTGAGTTCGATCGCACCCTCGACGGGGTCGATGTTGACGTCCTCGCCGAGTTGCTCCAGTGCAGCGGTGAGCGCGGCGGAGTCGGTGGTGGTGATCGGGTCGCGCTCACCCAGCCCAAAGATGTGACCCAGGAGCACCCGGGGATCCCAGTTCAGTCCGGTGAACTGGTCGACGGTCGCTTCGGCGTCGAATGCTAGGCCGGCAGACTCGGGGTCCAACTCCACGGTGGTGTCTTCGAAACGCACCGGCAGCGGGGTGCTCTGCAGTGATCCGAGTTCCTCGTTGAGTCGGGCTTCGGCATCGGCGACCGAGAGTCCGGAAACCTCCACGCCAGCAACGCGGGTATCGGCAGGCACGCGGTCGCCCAAGAACAATGCCGCACCCACGTAGATCCCTCCCAGGACCAGGAGGGTCACGAAAATCCAAATGCCGGCTTTCAATCCGCGGCGACGTTTACGGGGCTTCTTCACCGGCGGTGGTTCCTCAACTAGTTCTACGTCGTCGCTATCGGCACTGCTGGCACTATCGGCACTGCTGGCACCGGCGGCCGGGGCAACCACCGTGGCGGCGTCGTCATTGTCTGATTCGGGATCGGTTGATCCTGCTGACTGGTCGCCGACGGCGGACTCGTTGGCGTCCGCAGCATCGGCGTGTTCGTTCTGTGTTCCAAGCCGCTCGGCGACCGGGGTGCGCTGCACGGGTTCGCTCGAGGTCGAATCCTCAGGCGTTGCGTCACCGGAGGCCGCGAGCGCAACGGTGGCGGCGGTCTGATCCCCCGGGGAGTCCGAGCCCTCATCGGCGTCATCCGTGCTGTCAGCGTCGGCGTCTGTGTCCGTCTCGACCGTGACGGCGTCCCCATCGGCGTCATCGACGGCGGTTTCACCGGCATCAGAGTCATCGGCCGTGGCCTCATCGGCGCCAGAGTCATCCGCTGTGGTTTCATCGGCGTCGTCGATCACCGTCGTGGCGGCCTCGTCAGTGCTGGCTTCGTCAGTGCCGTTTTCGGTGCTGGCTTCGACGTCGTCACCGGAGTCAGCACTGGCCTCGTTTAAGTCAGCTTCAGGGCGCGCGGAATCAGCGGCTTCACCCGCCTGATCAGAGCCTGCTTTCGAGCCCTTTTTATGCCAAAATCGCAAGGCATTCCCTCGTAATCCGGGCTCGTTCGCGCCCCGAGCGCACACTCTACCGGTGGCACGGCCCAATTATTGTGAGGCATTTGTGCAGGTGTCGCGGATCACGCCTCGCGATAAGGCGTCACCCGACCGAAGTGATGAACCAGGCCACCAGAGGCACCGGAGGCATCAGTAGAGATTTCCGCGGAAAGTACGGTCCCCACGACCACCTCGTGGGAGCCCGCGGACCTCGTCCACTCGGTTCGGCACTCCACCCAAGATGTTGCCGAATCGATAAGTGCCGCGCCACTTTGAGCGCCACGACGAACGGCAATCTGGTCGAGTTGGCCCACCACCGGGCGCCCAGGCATCGCCAGCCAGCGCGCCACCGCGGAATCTTGCGCGGAGAGCACGCTGATCGCCCAGTTGTTGCCGTCTTCGATCGCCTCAGCGAGCCGGGCATCGGAATGCACGCAGAACAGGATCGTCGGCGGCTCCAAGGACACCGACACCACCGACGTCGCCGTCATCGCCACGTCCATGCCACCGGAACGCACGCTCACCACGCTCACCCCGCTGATCAGACGAGCCATCGCCAGGCGATAGTCCTGCACCAAGGCGGGATCGACATCGTCCCCTCCAGGCCTCGGGCTACCTGACTCAGTCACGGAACCACCGCCGCGGCGCGAACACACCGGCGAACGCCAACACTGGGGCGCCAATCAGCCATGCCACCCCGATCGGTTCGCCGGTGACGATCACGTCGGTGCTCTGGGCGTACGTCATCGCAACCACCACCACGCACACCAACGCCGCGTACAGGATGTGCCCGCGGCGCACCTCCAAACTTCGCGCCAGCATCGCCCCGGCCACCACCGCCAGGTAACTGATTCCGAGCCCCAGAGGCACGTTCCAGCGGTGGAACACGGTGCTCACCAACGCCACCACGATCGCGATCACCCCGGCCAACACGAGCATCAGGACGCGGTACCAGCGCGGGTCGGCATCATCCTCGTCGTGCGCCGCGTTTACGCCATCCGCGGCCTCGCCGGCACCGCCATGTTCAAGGTTGACCACTTCGCCGGTCACCAGGCCCCGGAGCTGCTCCGCACTCCCCCACCCGGGTGCCACCAGCGCCGTGATCTGCGCCGGCACCGGCTGCAACACGTCGTTACTCAGTGCGAACCACCCGGCCGCAACGCCCCCAGAATCGGCGACGTAGTCCGGATCCACGGCGACTTCCTGAATCTGGGTGCGGTGTGAACTCATCGCTCGGGCCACCGCACTCAGCACCTGCGGTGAGGCCGGCACACTCAGCGACACCTGCTCCGCGGGTCGGGCGATGGTGGGCAGCGCGCCGTCTTCACCCGGCACCACCAGGGCGGTACCGGTGGCCGTGGAGTTGGTTG
>JBMDWZ010000260.1:0-16919 GCA_048594865.1 Beutenbergiaceae bacterium | reverse complement strand
CGAGGTAGTCACGTTCGTTGACGAGGTGGCGGGTGCTTTGACTCGCTCGGCGGGAGTTTGACGAAGTCGGCGGGCACTTCGACGGCGCGTTGGCTACTGTCCACATGCGCTGGCTATCCGAGTGCCGTATCCACAGATTCGCCACCCACCGACGCGCCCACCGGCCGGCCCGCTGTACCCATGGGCCATGACGAGCGAGCCGATACTCCCCGAACTGGTCCTGTCCCGTGAGCGCGATCTGGCCCTGATCCGCCGACTGAACCGCAGCGGCAGGCTAGCCGCGATACGGCGCGGCGCCTACGCCGTCGTCGGCCTGCCCGACAAGCTGGAGGAGCGGATCGCGCGCGTGCACCTGCACATCCAGGCGGTCCACCGGATGACCCGGCAGCCACTGTGGTTCTCCCAGCAGTCTGCGGCGCTGATCTGGGGGCTGCCCACGCTGGTCCTTCCCGACGTCACGCACGTGATCCAGGAGAACCGGCCCTCGGGGTGGGCCGACGCTTCGGTGCAGCGACACGTGATGGCGCTCCCACAGTCCGATCGGGACGTGTGCGCCGGACTGCCGGTGACGACGTTGGAGCGCACCGTCTTGGACTGTGCGCGGCTGTGCAGATTCACCGAGGCCATCGTGA
This sequence comes from Beutenbergiaceae bacterium, assembly GCA_048594865.1. Lineage (GTDB taxonomy): Bacteria > Actinomycetota > Actinomycetes > Actinomycetales > Beutenbergiaceae > CALKWS01. Next base: position 16,287 of record JBMDWZ010000260.1, on the reverse strand, counting down.
TTCTTGATGGTTTCGCCAACCGCGGCGGCTCCACGCAGGCGCTCCTTGAACGGCTGAAGACTATGCCCGGGCAGCGCGGTGTTCGACTGGCACGTCAGCGCATCGAACTGTCCGACGGCGGAGCCCAGTCACCAGGCGAAACCCGGCTTCGACTGGCGTTGGGTCGGGGAGGGCTTCCGCCGGTGCAAACGCAGATCCCGGTCCAGACGCATCTGGGACTCTTCTACCTCGACATGGGCTGGCCGCAGTACCGGTTCGGCATCGAGTACGACGGCATGTTGAAGTACACCCGGCTCGCTGACGGCTCGCCGTCGTCGGTCGTGTTTGAGGAGAAGCGCCGACAGGACGCATTGGAAGCGGCCGGCTGGACGATCCATCGGGTGACCGCGGCAGACCTGCGCACGCGCGAGGAGTTGGTTGCGCTGATTGAGGAGCGACTTCGTCGGGCGGCGCTGAGGTAGTCAAACGCCTGCCGAGGTCGTCAGGTTGCGGTCGAGGTAGTCACGGCGGTTGACGACGTCGGCGGGAGTTTGACGAAGTCAGCGGGGGGAGGGGGGCGTCCAGTTAGCGGTCCGCGCGCATGCGCCACAGGAACCACAGGAAGTACGGGGTGCCGATCAGCGCGGTGACCAGCCCGGCCGGCAACTGCCCGGGCGCGATCGCGAACCGTCCGACGGCGTCGGCCAAACACACCAGCGCCGCGCCGGTGATCGCCGTCAACGGCAGCATGTAAGCGTGCCGCTTGCCGATCAGAATCCGGGCGGCGTGCGGCGCGACCAACCCGACGAACGCGATCACCCCAACGCTCGCCGTCGCCACCGCCGTCAGCACCACGGCAATGCTGATGTGCAGCATCCGCGACCGACCCACCGCGATCCCCAACACCCGGGGCGTGGTCTCATCGAACTGGAGCAAATCCAGGTCGCTCTTGGTGCGCATCAACACCACCGCGGTAACCCCCAGCACCACCAGCATCGGGATCAGCTGGTACGGCTGGGCGCCATAGGTCGAGCCGCCGAGCCAGGTGATCCCCTTGTTCTGACTCCACGGGTCGGTGCGCACGAGCAGCAGCGTGGTGATCGCGCTCGCCGCGGCGCCGGTTCCCACGCCCACCAGCACCATCCGGGCCTGGTCCATGCCATCGCGCGCGGAGAGCCCAAACACGATCAGCGCGGCCACCGTCGCCCCGATCAGACCGCCAGTGAGTAGTCCAAAGAACGACGACGTCCCCTGGGTCACGATCGCCACGACAGCCCCGAGGCCCGCACCATGGGTGACGCCCAGAATCCCGGGGTCGGCCAGCGGATTGCGGGTGACGTTCTGCACCAGGGCGCCGGCCAGCGCCAGGCACATTCCCGCGAGCAGCGCCGCGCCGACGCGGGGCGCCCTGGTGTCCAGGACGATCTCCAACTGCAGCGACGCGACCCCGCGAAGCCAGTTCGCCACATCGCCGAGCAGCACGATCCGGTCACCGAGCAGCAACCCGGCGATCGCGATCCCGGCGAGCACCACCAGACCAAACCCGCACAGCAGCCACGGGTGGCGCCGTCCCAGCCGGGTGCCGCTGCGCATGGTGACCAGAGAGTCGCCCATCATCCCGGTGCGGATGGTCTGGGCCAGCACGATCAGGAAGGCCGCGCCCAGGATCGTGGTGACCACCCCGGTGGGTAGCGAAACCGCCTGTTCGGAGCCGAAGATCATCCGCATTGCGACATCGGCGCTCAGCACGAGCGCGATCCCGGCCACCGCGCTCATCACGATTAGCACCCGGTGTCGGCGCATCGGCCGCACCCACCGGGCCACCAGCCTCATCAACACCGGTGCGCACAGCCCGATGAAACCGATCGGCCCGGCAACGGTGACTGCGCACGCGGCCAGTAGCACCGCGAGCACCACGAACATCGCCCTGGTTCGACCAACCGCCATCCCCAGGGTGCGGGCGGCTTCGTCGCCGAGTTGGAGCAGATCCAGGCGCCGGCCAAGCACCACTAATACCAGTAGGGCAATCACCACTACGGGCAAAATCTGGCGCACTGCCGCCGATCCGTTTTGGCTCAGCGAGCCGGCGCCCCAGGCGAACATGCCCTGGGTCTGCCATGGGAACAGCAACAGCAGCACCGAGGTGATCGACGAGATGCCCAGGGTGATGACCGAACCGGCGAGCACCAGGCGGATCGCCGAGGCGTCGGACCCCGAGGCCAGTGCGATGACCAGCGCGGCGGCGGCCAAACCACCGAGGAACGCCACCGCGGCGCCGGTGAGGATTCCCGTCGATAGCCCCAATGCGGCAACCACGGTGAGCGCCAGGTACGCCCCAGCGTTCACCGCGGTGGTGTCGGGGGAGGCGAGCGGGTTGCGGGCGACGCCCTGCATGGTGGCGCCCGAGGCCCCAAGGGCGGCGCCGACCACCACGGCTGCGGCGAGCCTGGGGAGTCGCGATTCGGCGATGACGGCGGCCGCCTGATCCGTGGCTTGGCCGGTCAGCAGCGCCCACGCATCGGCCAAGCCGACGCTGGCGATGCCCTGGGTGAGGTGGATCACACTGGCGACGAGCAGCCATACCGCCAGGCCCCCTGCGGCCAGTGCCAATGCCGCAGCCGACCACCCCGGCCTCAGTGTGAGGCCCGGGGGATCGGGCACCACCCGCTGCGGGGCAACGGGTTTCGCGGGGGCTATGGCCATGGTGTGGTTCGCCTACTGGGACAGGTCAGCTAGTCGACGAGGATCTCAGTGAGGTCATCGCTCCACGCGGCCAGTGAACCGGGCCCGCCGTAGACCCAGATCCCCACCGCCGCCTCGTGCACATTGTCATCCTCGACGAACGGCAGCGAGTCCCACACGGCGTTGCCGTCCAGGTCGTTCTCCACCGGATCCTCGGTGCCCTCGTTGCCCCAGTACAGGAAGACGGTGTCATCGGGCATGCCGATGAGTCCCTCGACGTCGGTGTTGGACAGCCCGTACTCATCGTCGCCCGGGTCGGTCCACGCCGGGTCCAGGCCCATCTGCTCGGCGACCTGCTGCGGTGCGGTGCGCGGGCCGTGCATCCGGATGCTCAGGTTGGCACCCTCGGCGTACGGGGAGGCGAGCACTACGGGGGTGCCGGCCACGCCGGCGTCGGTGATCGCGGCGGCGTTGTCTTCCAGGGTGGTCTGGAAATCCTCCACAACGGTGTCGGCTTCGGCTTCTTTGCCCAGGAGTTCGGCCACGAGGCGGAAGTTCTCTTCCATGGCTCCCAGCGGATCCTCGGCGTTGGCGCCTTGCAGGAGCACGATCGGGGCGATCCGCTCCATCTGATCCATCGCGTCATCGGGGATGGAGCCCACGACGCCGATGATGAGGTCGGGTTCGAGGCCGGCGATGGTGTCGATGCTGGGTTCGCGGCGGATCCCGACGTCGGTCACCTCGCCTTCCAACGGGACTGCAGTCCCGGCCCAGCTCTCATAGCCCTGCGGGTCGGCGACGCCGACGGGTTGAACGCCGAGGCTGACCGCCATGTCCACCTGGGCCCATTCCAGGGCAACCACTTCCTGCGCGGGCCCGTCTTCGAGGGTGACTTCCTCGCCGCGGCCGTCGGTCACGGTGATGGGTCCGGCTTCGGTGGCCTCGGATTCCTCGGCCGGGGTGGTGTTCTCTTGTGCAGGCTCGGTGGTTCCGCAGGCCGCCAGCAGGGTGGCGGCGGCGATCAGGCCGACGACGGAGATGCTCTGTTTGGTCTTCATTTGTCCTTCTCGTTGGAGGCATTGGCCAAGGTGGCCATGGAGGGGTTTGGTTCGCGACGCCGTCGGGCCCGGATATTGGTTGCACCGGTGCGTTCGTCGCTGCGGACATCAACGGAAATCTCGTAGACCTCGGTGAGCAAGTCCGCGGTGAGCGCACGGGCGGGAGCATCGTCAGCGACGATGACGCCGTCGCTCATCACGACCACCCGATCGGCCAGTTCGGCGGCCTGATTGAGGTCGTGTAGCACCACGCCGACGGTGATCTGGTGCTCATCGGCGAGGTCGCGAAGCAGGTCCAGAACCTCAGCTTGATAGCGCAGATCGAGGTGATTGGTCGGCTCGTCCAGGAGTAACACGGCGGTGTCCTGGGCCAGGGTGCTGGCGAACCAGACCCGCTGCAGTTGGCCACCGGACAGCGAATCGACCGTCTCGTCGGCAAGGTCGGCGATGCCGGTGAGAGTCAAAGCCCGGTCGACGGCGATGGTGCCGCCGGGGTCCTGCCCGCGCCATCTGCTGCGGTGCGGATGGCGGCCGAACTCCACCGCATCGCGCACGGTGATCCCGGCTGGGGTGGGCCGGGACTGGGCGAGGAGGGTGACGTTGCGCGCGAACTCCCGGGAGCTGAGCGCGGCTGCGTCGAGGTCCTCATCGAGCGAAATCTGGCCGCGAGAGATCCGCTGCAGGCGGGAGAGCCCGCGCAGGAGCGTGGACTTGCCCGAGCCGTTGGGGCCCACGAGCGCGGTGACTTCGCCAGGGTGCAGCGCAATATCGGCACTCTTGACGACGTCGCCGCGTCCGTAGCCGATACTGACATCCCGACCGCTCAGGTGGCGGGTCCCACGTGAAGACACGTTGCGAAGATTAGTTGAGGCTAACCTAACTAGCCAAGGTCGGATTCGGTGATGTGGCTCACTGGCTCAGTGGGCGCTGGCCTTCTGGCTGAACGAAGTGCCTCCCGATGGGCAGCATCAGGGGCCGCCCAGAGACTGGATCGGTGATGATGCTGCTGGCCATCCCAAAGACTCGGCGAACCATGTCGGTGGTCAGAATCTCGTCGGGTCTGCCGGCGGCGTGGACATCACCATCGACGATCGCCACCAGATGATCGGCGTAGCGAGCGGCCAGGTTGAGGTCGTGCAGGACCATCACGATCGTGGTGCCTCGCGTTCGATTGAGGTCGGTCAGCAGATCCAGAACCTCGACCTGGTGAGCCACATCCAGGAACGTTGTTGGCTCATCTAGCAGTAGCAACTCGGTGTCCTGGGCCAGCGACATCGCCACCCATACCCGCTGTCTTTGCCCACCAGAGAGCTCATCGACCGGTCGGTCGGCAAGCGCTAGCGTGCCGGTTGCTTCCAGAGCTTCGGCTACCGCCTCGTCATCGGCCCTACTCCAGCGGGAGAACATGCCTTGGTGGGGGTTTCGCCCGCGCCCGACGAGGTCGGCGACGGTGATGCCTTCGGGGGCGATCGGCGATTGCGGCAGCAGCCCCAGGGTGCGGGCCAGCTCTTTGGCCGGCATTTGGTGCACCTTCTTGCCGTCCAGCAGTACCTGCCCGGCGCGTGGCGAGAGCAGACGTGACATTGCGCGCAGCAGCGTCGACTTCCCGCAGGCATTGGCACCCACAATCGTGGTGACCTGCCCCGGCGGAATACTCAGGGTTAAGGCGTCGATGACCGTGCGATCGCGGTAGCCCAGGGAGATGTCGATGGCTTTGAGGGTGTGGTTTGTGGTCACAGGGAGCCTCCTGTGCGGTTGGTTCGGATGATGAGGTAGACCAGGTACGGAGCGCCCAGGGCGCCGGTGATCACGCCCACGGGGTAGCGGGTGTCGAAGAGGAACTGGCCCACAAGGTCGGAGGCGAGGACCAGTGCTGCGCCAACCAAGGCTGCGGGGATTAGTGGCGAGCCGTGCGGTCCAATGACTCGTGCGGCGATGGGTCCGGCGAGGAACGCGACGAACGCAATCGGACCGGCGGCCGCTGTGGCGAAGGCAATCAATCCCACGGCGGCGACGATGAGCAGCACGCGAGTTCGTTCGGTGCGGACGCCCAGCGCGGCGGCGGTGTCATCGCCCAGGCGCAGCATGGTTAGGTTGCGAGTTTGGGATGTCAGCACGGCTCCGAAGGCCACGAGTGCGATCGCCGCCGGCACCACAGCACTCCAGGTTGAGCCGTTGAGACTTCCGGTCAGCCAGCGCATGACCTCTTGAAGTTGCCACTGCGGCGCCTTGGTTAAGACGTAGGCGGTAGTTGAATCGAGCATCGCCGCGACGCCGATCCCGATCAGGATGAGGCGCGTGCCGGCTACTCCACGCCGGAACGACAGTAAGTAGATCGCCATGGCTACAGCCAAGCCGGCAACGATCGCGAAGATCGAAATCTGCACTCCTCCTAAACCTAGGAAGACGATTCCGAAGGCCGCAGCAGCGCTCGCGCCGGAACTGATCCCGATGATGTCCGGGCTGGCCAAGGGGTTTCGAAGCATTGTCTGGAACGTGACCCCGCCCAGGCCAAAGGACAAGCCCACCACCAGAGCTAGAACCGCCCTGGGCAGGCGCAGTCGACCCACGGTGAATGACGCTCCCGGCACATCGTTTCCGATGATGACTCCGAACACTTCCGCGGGGGAGTAGAAGCTCCGGCCAACCATCAGTGAAGTCGCGAACAACGCCACGATCAGCGCGGCCAGCACGATCATTACCATCGACCGCTGGCGGCTGCGCGTCGCACGGCCGGCGGCGATGAGGTCGGACGGAGTCGGTGATTCGGCGCTCGCGCCGTTGCGATGCATCGTTCGGGGCTTGAGTTGGGTGAGGTTCACAGTTCGCGAACTTTCTGGCGTCGCACGATGGCGATGAAGACCGGAGCGCCGATGAGCGCGGTGATGATTCCGACGTCGATCTCCTGAGGTCGCGCCAGGACACGGCCGACGACGTCGGCTGCGGTCAGGAGCGCCGCTCCGGTAGCCGCTGAGAAGGGCAGTAACCAGCGATGGTCGACGCCGATAAGCAGACGGCATGCGTGCGGGACCACGAGTCCAACGAACCCAATGGGCCCGGCGATCGCCGTTGCTGCGCCGCACAGCAACACCGCGCCTAGGGCGGCGAGTGCGCGGGAGGCCGCGACTCGTTCGCCGAGGCCCGCGGCCAGATCGTCACCTAGTGCCAGAGAGTTCAGGGGTCGCGAGACCGCGAAGCAGATCACGGCCCCCACTAAAAGGAAGGGCAAGACTTGGCGAATCGCCTCCGCGCTGGCGCCCCCGACGCCACCGATCTGCCATGAGCGCACGTTGCCGGCAATATCGGCCCGTGGCAGCACCACGGCGGTGATGAAGGAGGATGCGGCGGCGGCGGTTGCGGCGCCCGCCAGGGCGAGCTTCAACGGCGTCGCCCCGCCCCTGCCCAAAGAGCCGACGATGTACACGAACACGGCCGCTAATGCGGCGCCTATCAGTGCTGTCCAGATGAATTGGGTGTAGGAGGTGAGTCCGAACCAGGCGATGCCGGTGACGACCGCCAGGGATGCGCCCATGTTTACGCCGAGAATGCCGGGATCTGCCAGCGGGTTGCGGGTGACGCCCTGCATGACGGCTCCGGCCAGACCCAAGGCCGCGCCGATGAGCAACGCGAGGATGGTGCGCCAGATGCGCTTGGTAACCGAAGCTGCGCCGAGGCCGTCCACTGAGCCGGTGAAGGCTGCAAGGATCTCCGTCAGCGACACATTCCGCGATCCGATACTGACCGAGAGTGCGGCGATGAGGGCCAGGAGCGCAGCCAAGGCGATAAGCCACGCGATGCGCACCCGGACCGGGCGCCGCACAATGGCGACGCCCGGTCGGCGGAGTGACGGTGGTGCCGTGGTCAAAGCCGTCAGTTCACGGCGTCATCGAGCAGGGTGACGTAGTCCTCCAGAACCCAAGGAATCGCCAGTGGCGTGGGGTTCGATGCGGTGCCCAGGGGGCCAGTTCCGTCGAGGAAGACAACCGATTCGTTCGCAACCGCCGGCATTTGGGACAGCAGCGGGTCGGCCTTGAGGGTGTCGACCAATTGCTGGTCGCCGTAGGTGACGATGAGTTCGACGTCGTCGAAAGCGTCGACTTGTTCAGCGCTGATGCTGCCAGCAAAGTCCCCAGCTTCTGAGGCTTCGGCAACAGCGGCTGGGGTGCTCAACCCCAGGTCGTCAAAGAATGCCGCACGGGTGTCATTGGAGGTGTAGAAGTTCACCGTTGACAGGTCGGTGGTGTCCACGTGGGTGATGAACATGGTGGTGGTGCCAACCAGGTCGGGGTGCCCGGCCATGGTGTCTTCGATTTCTGCCTCCAGGTCTGACACCAACTGCTCACCCTCTTCGGCCATCCCCAGTCCACTGGCGTTGTAGGTGATGACGTCGCGCCAGGAGGTTGACCAGGTGGCCTCGGGGTAGGCGATGACCGGAGCGATCTCACTCAGCAGGGTGTAGTCCTCTTCGGACAGGCCCGAATAGGCAGCCAGGATGACGTCGGGTTCGGTGTCGGCGACGGCCTCGAAGTCGATTCCGTCGGTTTCGTCGAAGAGCACGGGTGTCTCGGCCTCGAGTTCCTCGAGCCGCTCTTCGACCCAGGGCAGCATGCCGGTCTCCTCGGCCCCGCCGAAGTTCGCCCGTGCCATACCTACCGGCACCACTCCCAAAGCCAGCGGCACCTCGTGATTGGCCCAGGCGACGGTAGCCACCCGTTCCGGGGCTTGTTCGATGGTGGTAGTGCCCAGGGCGTGCTCCACCGTAACGGGGAACACTTGGGTTCCGTTTGCGTTGTTGGGATCGGCGGAGTCGGGGGTCTGGGAGTCGGCCGCGTTGCATGCGGTCAGTGCCAAGGCGATGGCACTGACGAGTGCGGCGGCGGCGGTGAAGCGTCGTGCGGACATGGAGCTAGGTACTCGCTTTCGGGTGATGGCATAGAGATGCCTCCCCCGACAGCGTCAGCGCTTACTAAGGAGAGGCTTACCTACATAGTAGGAAGCGAGGATGTGATTACGCAATCGTGCTAATACGACTCGATATATCGCGATTCAGACACGCGATGCCTACAGACACGCGATGCCTACAGCCCCGCGGTGCCTACAGCCCCGCGGTGCCTACAGCCCCGCGGTGCCTACAGCCCCGCGGTGCCTACGGCACGGTGGAGTTGGCGTGGGTGCGGACCTTCCCGGGAGTGACCCCGGTGGTGCGTCGAAAGGCGCTGCCGAATGCGCTGACCGAGGCGTATCCCAACTGTGAAGCGACCTCATCGGCGCTCAGTCCGGAGCCGAGCAGCAAGAGCGCGGCCTGGGCGCGCACCGCAGCGACCCAGTCTGAGAATCCCAGGGTGGTCTCGGTTTGGAAGGCGCGAGTAATGGTTCGGGCGTTGACCCCGCGAAGTTGCGCCCACTGGCTGAGAGTTCGCCGGTCACCTGGGTTCTTCAGGATGGCGGTGACGATCGGTTCTAGGAGTGGGCTTTGCGGAATTCGCACGCTGAGGGCGTCCGGTGCCGGGGTGAGAATGTCGCGCAGCACGTGTTCGGTGCGTTGGCGAGCTTCGGGGTCCATCACGTCGGCGTGGAGTCGCGCTATCAGGAGTTTCAACAGCGGCGTGATCTGGACGGCCACCGGGTGCCGGGCCAGTGGCGGGAACACGCTCGGATCGAAATGTTCGGCGCGGTACCACGTTCCACTCGGTGCGTGGCCTGTGTGTACCGTTCCGGCCGGAATCCACAGGCCTACGTCGGGGCTGATCGCCCAGGCGCGCGCCTCGATAATCGCCATCGACATCCCGCGCTCGTTCCACAGCAACTCATCGGTGGCGTGGGAGTGAGGCTCCCACAGGGTGTCGGACGCGAGTGCCTCGTCCATGCCGAAGATGCCCGGAATGGAGGCCAAGTCGCCAGGTTTGAGGAGCGGGAGTTGGCGCCGCTCACCCGTGGTGCGAGCCATGCGTCCTCCCGGTTAGCCACTGTGCAGTCTCAACCTACCGCCGCGCGAGTTCGGTGGGTGGACCCGGATGGGGCTGGAACGGGATGGACTCGCCGCAGTCACCACAAGGACCCAGTCGCGGCTAGGGCAGCGGCCGCACCGTCCCGCTGAAGTGCTTCTTCAAATCCTTGGTCTCGCTGCCGCGCTTCCAGGCGACGTAGTCGAAGACGCCGGAGTCGCGCTCGGTGGTCGCAACGGCCACGGTGCTCGGCAGGAACACCGGCTTGGCGAACTCCACATCCCACACGAACGCATCCCCACGCGCCGGCCCAATGGCGGCCAACGCCCGTGATGCGCCGTACATGCCATGCGCAATCGAGGTGGGAAAGCCGAAGAGCTTCGCACTGAGCGAGGACATGTGAATGGGGTTGCGGTCACCTGACACCGCCGCGTACCGGCGGGCGATCGACGGCGTCAATCGCCACTGGGCGGTGGCCTGCGGAACTGTTTGCTCGCCGTCGTCCCTCTTGGGGGTTTCGACCAAGGTGAGCCCCGGAACCTCGTGTCCCTTGGCCAGGTAGGTCGAACGACCCCGCCAGGCAATCTCCGGCCCCTCTTGTGCGCTGACCTCGACCACCAGATCAACCTGGGTGCCCGAGCGGTGCGCGCGTAGGTCCTGTGCCCACGCCCGAATCCGCAGGGTGTCAGTCAGTGTCAGTGGATGGAACTGCTCCACAGTGTTGGCGATGTGCACCATGCCCATCACCGGCAGCGGAAAGTCGGGGCGCACCATCACGGCCATCGCGAGCGGGAATCCGAGCACGTGCACATAGCCAGCCGGCAGTGCATCGACACCGGGTTCGCCGAGCAAGTGCTGGTAATCGGCCAGATGTGCCGCATCCACCGGCGCCTCCGCCACCCGGTAGGTGACATTCGGCAGCTTGGTGGCCCGCGAGGTGCGCGCCATCATGTTGCGAACGGTGCGGCCCAGAACCTGGGAGTACAGCGACCCCAGCGAGGGCACCTCGTCCAAAACGGTGTCGGCCATCATCGACCTACCAGGTGTTGGCCGCATACCCGCAGCGTTTGGCCGCTGATCCCGCCGGACTGTGGGGAGGCCAGGAACGAGATCGCCTCGGCCACGTCTACCGGTAGGCCGCCCTGCTGTAGGGAGTTCACTCGCCGCGCGAGTTGCCGCTGCACGGCGGGGATCTTGGCGGTCATCTCGGTCTCGATGAATCCCGGCGCCACGGCGTTCGCGGTGCCGGTGGCCATCGCGTGCGCCAGCGCTTGAGTCATCCCAATGACGCCGGCCTTGGAGTAGGCGTAGTTCGTTTGGCCGCGGTTTCCGGCGATGCCGGAGGTGGAGGCCAGGGAGATGATCCGCAGCCCGTTCGGGGCTAGGTCGCCTTCCGCGAGGAACGCCTCGTTCATCTTCAACTGTGACATCAGGTTGACCGCGATCACCGAATCCCACTGCTCGGGCTTCATGTTCGCGAGCAACTTGTCGCGCGTGATGCCGGCGTTGTGGACCACCACGTCCAGGCGCCCATACCGTGCTCGGATGCGCTCGATGAGCCGGGCGGGGGTGGCATCGGCGGTGATGTCCGCTTGGATTGCCGTGCCGGCAACCTCGTTCATCACCGCGGCCAGGGATTCCCCGGCGGCGGGGACGTCCACGCCCACGATGGTGGCGCCTTCGCGGTGCAGCACCCGGGCGATCTCGGCGCCGATGCCGCGGGCGGCGCCGGTCACCAGGGCGACCTGCCCGGCAAGTGGCTTGGTCCAGTCCGCGGGGAGCTCGCCGGCGATGGAGCCGACGGTGATCCCCTGCCCGGAAACGAATGCCGAGCGGGCCGAGAGGAAGAACCGCAGCGCACCGAGCGCGGAAGGTGAATCGGCCTGAACGTCGTCGGAAAGGACGACGGCGTTGGCGGTGGCTCCGTAGCGCAGTTCCTTGGCGATCGATCGCCACAGGCCCTCGACGCCCGCACGTGCTGCGGCTAGCGCCGGTGCGTCGTCGTCGGTCGCTTCCCGGGTGATGACCACGACGCGGCCGCTGGGAGCCAGGGACTTCAACAACGGGCCGGCTTGGGTGAGGATCGCGCTGGCGTCGGTCGGTGTGGTGATCTCACTGAGGACGAGCACCAGGGCGCCGATGCGACCCTCGCGGGCGTTGCGGCGCACGTCCAGGTCCCAGCCGAGCAGCGCCTGGGCGGCGGCGTCAGCGTCGGTGCCCTGCCCGAGGACCACCACCGGGCCGCCGATCAGCGGCTGGTCGATGGAGTCGGGCTTGGTGCGGCGCAACTTCGCGGGCCGCGGGAGGCCCAGTTGCTTGGCGAGGGTCTTGGTAAACCCACTGTTGACTAGGTCGAGGTACTTGTCGCTCACGCGGACACCTCCGGTGCTTCCAGGATCATGGCCACGGCCTGTCCGCCGGCCGCGCATACCGAGATCAGGCCGCGGGCGGGCTGGTCGGGGTGCTGCGCCTTGTGCTTAGCGAGCATGGTGGCCAAGGTTCCAACGATCCGCGCGCCGGTGGCGGCGAACGGGTGACCTGCCGCGAGGGAGGACCCGGCGACATTCACCTTTGCCGGGTCTACCTCGCCCAGGGCGGGGACGCCGACCTTCTCGGTGCAGAACTTCTCATCTGCCCACAACTTGGTGGTGGCCAGGACTACCGAGGCGAAGGCTTCGTGGATCTCTACGAAGGTGAAGTCGTCCAGGCTCAGGCCGGTGCGGGCCAGCAGTCGGGGCACAGCGTAGGCGCCGGCGACCAGCAGGCCGTCTTGGCCGCGGGCAAAGTCGACGCTCGCGGCCTCGGAGTCCACCACGTGCGCCAGGACCGGAAGTCCGCGTTCGGCGGCCCACTCGTCTGTGCCGAGCAGTACGGCGGCGGCGCCGTCGGACAACGGGGTGGAGTTGCCCGCCGTCATCGAGGCCGATGAGGCGCCCGCGCCCTTGGTGCCAAAGACCGGCTTGAGCTTGGCGAGCTTCTCGGCCGAGGTGTCCGCGCGCAGCGACTCATCGCGCACCAGTCCCTTGAAGGGGGTGATGAGGTCGTCGAACAGGCCGTCGTCATAGGCCTTGGCGAGGTTCTGATGAGAGGCGAGCGCGACGCCGTCCTGGGCTTCGCGGGTGATACCCAGTTCGCGGGTGGTGATCGCTTGGTGCTCGCCCATCGACAGCCCGGTGCGGGGTTCGTTGACGTTCGGAGCGACCGGCGCCAGGTCCGCGGGGCGCAGTTGGCCCAGAAGTTTGAGTCGCTGTGGCATGGTCTTGGCCCGGGAGAGGCGTAGGAGCACCGAGCGCAGCTTGTCAGTGACCACGATTGGGGCGTCGGAGGTGGAGTCCACGCCCGCGGCGATACCGGAGTCGATTTGGCCGAGCTTGATCTTGTTGGCGATCGCGCTCACGGTCTCCACGCTGGTGGCGCAGGCGCGCTGGAGGTCAAAGCCGGGGGTCTGGGGGGACAGGGTGGTGCCCAGCACGGCTTCGCGGGTGAGGTTGAAGTCGCGCGAGTGCTTGAGCACGGCACCGCCGGCGACGTCGCCGAGCCGTTCACCTTGCAGTTGGTAGCGCGCCACCAGGCCCGACAGGGCAGCGGTCAGCATGTCCAGGTTGGTTGCTGAGGCGTAGGCACCGCCGGCTTTCCCGAATGGAATCCGGTTGGAGCCCACAATGGCCGCGCGGGGGCCGGTGGGCTGGGCGGGGTCGGTCTGGGCGGGGGAACCTGACTTGGGCGTTGTTGCCATGACGTCCTCTACGAGTAGTGAAGTGGATCAAAGATCTGCCTGGGAAGGTGTCCAGAACTAACAGTACCTGATACTGTCAGTTCGTGAGCAACGTCACGAGAACTCATCCAGCAATAGTCCTGGAGTCCGACGCCGATGGCAGGTCGACCAGGTGGAACTCGCATCGCGCACAGCGGCGCCGCGAGTTGTGCCGGGCCGCTCGCCGAGCGGTGCACCATCAGGGTTCGGACCTGTCCATGGACGAGATGGCCACCGCGATGGGCACGTCGAAGTCCATCGTCTACCGGTACTTCCGAGACAAGGCCGGACTGCAGCGCGCCGTGGGCGCGATGGTCCTAGAGGAACTCGCCGAAGCCTTCAGCGAAGCCGCCGAAGTGGGCGGGCCCACCAGGGAGCGGCTGCGCTCGCTGGTGGAGATCTACGTGTCGATGCTGACCCGCTCGCCGAACGTGTACCGATTCGTCACCCGCTTCGAGCAGGCCGGAACGATGTCCTCCTTCGTTGAGCGCATCCAGAGTTACGTCGCCAGGCTGCTGCGTCAGGTGTTGTCCGACGACGGCGGAGACCTACGTTTCGCGGTTCCGTGGGCTGCCGGTGTGGTCGGTTTTGTGCGCAGCACGGGTGAGCACTGGCTCGCTAGCGACGATGAGCACCGCCTGGACCCCCAGGCGCTGATCGACGTCATCTCAGACTGGATCTGGTCGGGAGCCTCGGCCAGAACACCCGCATTTACCCTTGCCCGGCTGCTTCCGATGGAGGACTGATGTCACGCCCAAACCAATCCGACAAGGCGCTCGCTGTTGATGCGGAGTTGCTCGCATCCTTGATGGACGGCCGGTGGGCCGAGCAGCGTCACCACATTCGTAACCTCTACCGCGATGAGCGGTTCCGCAAGATCGAGGGCTTGACCGTGGCCGAGCACCGCGAGCGGGTGCTGCGTCAGACCAAGGACTTGGTCGACACCGGCATGGTCGCTCGTGGTTTCCCGGGTCCGGATGGCTCGCAGCCGCTGCCTGGCGGAAACGTTGCCGGCTTCGAAGAGTTGGGGGTGCTGGATCCCTCGATTCAGATCAAGGCCGGTGTGCAGTGGGGGCTGTTTGGTTCGGCAGTGCTGCATTTGGGCACGGAGTACCACCACGAAACGTTCCTGCCAGACATCGTCTCCCTCGACGTCGCCGGCTGCTTTGCCATGACCGAAACCGGCCACGGCTCGGATGTCGCCTCGATCGGAACCACCGCGACGTATGACGCCGAGGCAGAGGAGTTCGTGCTGCAGACCCCGTTCCGTGGGGCGTGGAAGGACTACATCGGCAACGCGGCAGATCACGGGATCGCCGCCGTCGTCTTCGCCCAGTTGATCACTGCTGGGGTGAACCACGGCGTGCACGCCTTCTATGTGCCGATTCGCAGTCAGAACGCCGATGGGTCCGCTGGGGAGTTCCTTCCCGGGATTACGGGTGAGGACGATGGCGTCAAGGGCGGCCTGAACGGTGTGGACAACGGGCGCTTGGCGTTCGAGGCGGTGCGGGTGCCGCGCCTAAACCTGCTCAACCGTTACGGCGATGTCGCTGCGGATGGGACCTACACGTCGTCGATCGATAGCCCCGGGCGCCGGTTCTTCACGATGCTCGGCACGTTGGTGCAGGGGCGTGTGTCTCTGGGTGGTTCGGCTGTTAACGCGGCCGAGATTGGGCTGGCGATCGCGGTTCGTTATGCGGATCAGCGCCGGCAGTTCTCTGGGCCGGATGAGAACCAAGAAGTGGTGTTGCTGGATTATCAGCGCCACCAGCGGCGGTTGTTGCCGCGGCTGGCCAAGGTGTACGCCGCGCAGTTCATGCACCACCAGCTCCAGGACCGGTTCCATGGGGTGTTCAACGGTGAGCACGACACCGATGCCGACCGTCAAGACCTCGAGACGCTGGCGGCCGCGAGTAAGCCGCTGTCCACGTGGCTTGCGATCGACGTGCTGCAGACGTGCCGCGAGGCGTGCGGTGGTGCGGGGTTCTTAGCTGAGAACAAGCTGGTGTCGTTGCGCGCGGACTTCGATGTGTACGCGACGTTTGAGGGCGACAACAACGTGTTGCTGCAGTTGGTCGGCAAGCGGTTGTTGGCCGACTACGGCCGGGCGATGGCGAAAATGGATGTGGCCGGAGCGGTTCGCTGGGTGGCCGATCAGGCCGCTGGGGTGGCCATGCACCGGACGCCGTTGCGCCGGGTGACGCAGTCGATTTCGGACTGGGGCTCCAAGGCTCGGTCGGCTGCGGAACTTCGCGATCAGGATGTGCAGCGGGAGTTGCTCGAGGACCGGGTGGAGAGCCTGGTGGAGCGGGTGGCGATGGCGCTGCGGGACACCAAGAATGTTGACCAGGCTGAGTCGTTCGAGCTGTTCAACGCCCACCAGGATGAGTTGATCGCTGCGGCGAAGGCGCACGGTGAGTTGTTGGAGTGGGAGGCGTTCACCGAGGCCCTCAACAACGTCTCGCACCCGGGAACCAAGAAGGTGCTCACCTGGGTTCGGGATCTGTTTGGGCTGACGCTGATCGAGGAGAACTTGGACTGGTACCTCATCAATGGGCGGATCAGCACTCAGCGGGCGCGGACGGTGACGTCTTACATCAACCGGTTGCTGCCGCGAGTGCGTGAGCACGCGGTGGCGTTGGTGGATGCCTTCGGCTACACGCCCGAGATGATCGGCGCGCCGATTGGTACGCAGGATGAGCGGGCCCGTCAGGACGAGGCGCGGAGCTACTACCGGGCGCTGCGCGCTAGCGGCGACGAGCCCGTGCTGGAGAAGCACCTGCCTAAGGGGTCGGTGACCGAGAAGGAGCTGACCACCGCGTAAGACCCGGGGGCCGCGCTGCCGGCCGTCGTTTGGCGGTCGGCAGCG
>JBMDWZ010000026.1:0-1618 GCA_048594865.1 Beutenbergiaceae bacterium | reverse complement strand
TCGGCACAGTTCGCCGCCGACACCGCCGCGGTAGTGGCGGGAGCCGGTGGGCGGGCGCTGCTGCTGCCCGGCCCGCTGCCGACGCCAGTGTTGGCGTTCGCGGTGCGGCATCTGAGCGCCGACGCCGGGGTGATGGTCACGGCATCGCATAACCCTCCGCAAGACAATGGCTACAAGGTGTACCTCGGCGGCCGGGCGGCGCAGCCCGAGGGCCGAGGCGTGCAGATCGTGCCGCCGGCGGACGCCCAGATTGCTGCGCATATCGATGCTGTGCCAAGCGTGAGGTCGGTGCCCCGCACCGGCGGCGACGTGCAGCACCTGGGCGAAGAGATCGTCCATGACTACCTGGACCGCGTGCTGGCAGCCGGCGGTGGCATGCACGACGGCGGAGCCGAGGTGGGAATCGTGCTCACCTCGATGCATGGGGTCGGTGGGCAGGTTGCCGAAGCTGCGCTGGCGCGGGCGGGCTTCACCAACGTCACCGTGGTGGCGCAGCAGGCCGAGCCGGATCCGGACTTCCCCACCGTTCAGTTCCCCAACCCCGAAGAACCCGGCGCGCTAGACCTGGCGTTCGCTACCGCAGCGGACGTGGGTGCCGACCTCATCATCGCCAATGACCCCGACGCCGACCGGTGCTCGGTTGCGATTCCCGATGCCGAGAGCGCTTCGGGCTGGCGGCAACTGACCGGCGATGAAATCGGGGCACTGCTGGGCGAGCAGGCCGCCAGGGCTCACGTAGCCCAGGCCGGTGAGCGCGAGGGTGGCGTGCTGGCGAGTTCGATCGTCTCCTCCCGGGTGCTCGGCCCGATTGCAGCGGCCTACGGCCTGGCGCACGTGCCCACGCTCACAGGTTTCAAGTGGATCGCTCGGGTGCCGGATCTGGTGTTCGGTTATGAGGAAGCGATCGGCTACTGCGTCGATCCGCTCGGCGTGCGCGATAAGGACGGCATCAGCGCCGCCGTGGCGTTTGCTCGGCTCGCTGCGGACGTGAAAACCAGGGGCCACAGCATCGCCGATGCGCTGGACGGTCAGGCCCGCACCTACGGGCTGCACGCGACCGCGCCGCTGTCGGTGCGGGTTTCAGACCTAACCCTCATTCCAGCGGCCATGCAGCGCTTGAGGCAAGCTCCGCCGTCGTCCCTTGCCGGTTCGGCGGTGACGCTGGTGACCGACCTCGCCGATGGCAGCGATGACCTTCCGCCCACCGATGGGCTGGTGTATCTCACCGAGGCCGGCGATCGGGTGATCGTGCGGCCCTCGGGCACCGAACCGAAGGTCAAGTGCTACCTCGAGGTGATCCTCGATCCGGGCGAACAGGATCTCGCGCAGGTCCGCACCGCGGCTGCGCAACGGCTCGCGGTGTTGTCTACCGATATCGCTGAGGCTGCCGGACTCTAGGAGGCAGGCATGTCGCAGGACGGCACTCGGGAGGCGTGGGATGAGGCCTCGCGCAAGCACGAGCGGGAGTATGACGACATGCTGGCGCAGGCGGCCGATCCGCGATTGGTCGACATTGAGCGCCAGGTGCTCGAGCCGCTGCTTCCCGGCGCCCGGGTGGTGCACCCGCTCAGCGGTAACGGTCTGGATGATGCGGCGCTGCTCGCGCTCGGCGCCCGCG
>JBMDWZ010000259.1:0-5141 GCA_048594865.1 Beutenbergiaceae bacterium | reverse complement strand
CGGCGCCTCGATGAGGCGTGTGGGGCGCAGGTCTTTCTCAAGTGTGAGAACTTTCAGCGCGCCGGGGCCTTCAAGGCTCGCGGTGCATTCAATGCCCTGCTGGCGCTGACGCCGCAGGAGCGTGAGCGGGGAGTCATCGCTTACTCCTCGGGTAATCACGCCCAGGCGATCGCGCTCGCCTCCAGGGCCTTGGGCGGCAACGCCACCGTGGTGATGCCGCTGGATGCGCCACAGATGAAGATCGAGGCGACCAAGGGTTACGGCGCCCGCGTGGTGCCCTACGACCGCTACAGCCAAGACCGCGAACAGATTGGCCGGGAGTTGGCCGCGCAGCACGGCCTGACGCTGATCCCGCCGTTCGATCACCCGGACATCATCGCCGGCCAAGGCACTGCGGCCGCGGAGCTGCTTGCTGAGAGCGGCCATTTGGACGCGCTCGTTGTGCCGCTAGGTGGTGGTGGGCTGTTGGCGGGCACGATTCTGGCGGCACAAGCGAGGCACGTGGACCCAGCAGGGCCCCCCGGAGATGCGGGGCAAGGCAATCACGCTGGACGAACCCAGGTATTCGGCGTGGAGCCAGCGACCGCTGATGACGGGCGGCAGTCGGTCGAGCAGGGCCGCATCGTGCGCATCGACACTCCCCACACCATCGCCGACGGCGTGCAGACCCAAGCCCTCGGTGAGCTCACCTTCCCGATCATCGCCGGCGG
The DNA here is from genome assembly GCA_048594865.1 of Beutenbergiaceae bacterium. Taxonomy (GTDB): domain Bacteria; phylum Actinomycetota; class Actinomycetes; order Actinomycetales; family Beutenbergiaceae; genus CALKWS01. The sequence continues at coordinate 4,431 of JBMDWZ010000259.1, read as the reverse complement.
GGTAGCAGATGTGCTCACGGTCGCCGACGATGCGCTTGCGCCGGTGATGCGGCTGGCCGCGCAGACTCTGAAGATCGTCATCGAGCCCACCGCCGCACTGCCGCTGGCGGCCGTCCTCGATGGCCAGGTGACCCGCGCCTTGACCGCACACGGCGGGCGCGACCTGAGGATCGGCGTCGTCCTTTCGGGCGGCAACGTGGATCCGGGCCGGTACGCCCACCAGCTGCGCTCCGAGGTTGCGCCTAAGTCGTAGTCAGCACGACACTCTGACAACCCCAGCGCCGCCCAAGACACCCGCGCACTCGGGCGATACCTTTGACTCATGGCATCGAAGGCGATCACGCTCGAAGTCCCCGGCCCCCAACAGACCCGCGAGGTGCGGCTGTCCTCTCCCGACCGGGAGATCTGGCCGGGCATCACCAAGGAAGACCTGGCGCGCTACATCATCACCACAGGCACCCCGCTCCTGAACGCCCTGGGCGACCGGCCAGTCACCCTGCAGCGGTTCCCCCAGGGCGTGGGCGGCGAAGAGTTCTTCTCCAAGAACCCGCCGCGTGGCGTTCCCGAATGGGCCGACACCACCTCCTGCACCTACCCCTCGGGCCGGTCCCACCCACAGCTGGTGATCGCAGAGGTCGCGACCGCGGTGTGGGCGGTGCAGATGAACACGGTGACGTTCCACCCGTGGCCGGTGCGCACAGCCAACAACGACAATCCCGATGAACTTCGCATCGACCTCGACCCGCAGCCGGGCCGCACCTTTGCGGACGTGATTACCGCCGCGCACCTGCTGCGCGAGGTAATGATCGAGGCCGACCTGGTCCCGTTCGTCAAAACCTCCGGCTCCCGCGGCCTGCACGTCTATGCGCGGATCACGCCAGAGCACGAGTTCCTCGACGTTCGACACGGCGTCATCGCGATCGCGCGCGAGGCCGAGCGCCGGGAGCCAGGCATGCTCACTACCAAGTGGTGGAAGGAAGAGCGCGGGGAAAAGATCTTCATCGACTTCAACCAAGCCAACCGGGACCGCACCATCGCCTCCGCCTACTCCCCCAGGCCGCTGGAGGGTGCACCGGTCTCCATGCCGGTGCTGTGGGAAAACCTGGACGACGTGGACCCGCACGCCTTCACCGTGCGCACCGTGCCTGGACTCCTGGAGTCCGACGGCGATGCCTGGGCCACGCTCAACGACCACGCCAGTTCGCTGGACACCGCCATGTCCTGGTGGGAGCGGGACAGCTCCGATGGCCTCGGCGAGGAGCCCTTCCCTCCCGAGTACCCCAAAATGCCCGGCGAACCGCCGCGAGTACAGCCTTCTCGCAAACGCCCGGAAAATTAGTTACCTCGTTCGACTCGCACCGGTCGAGCATTTTCGCCATACTCACCTGTGGGGGCCGTCACATCGGCTAGGGGCAGCAAGTCGCTGTGCTGATGTGCCGGAAAAGCGATCCCTCCCTGCGTATTAGGGGACTACGGAGTACGACGAAGGGAAAATTTCCGATGACATCACGCGCAAAGCACAAGCTACAGGCGCCCACGGAGAAGGCCGGCCTGTCACGCCGGTCGATCCTGGCCGGAGCGTTAGTGGTTCCAACTGCCGCCGCGCTGGGAGTTGCCACGGCAGCGCCCGCGGCGGCCTACAACTGGAGCCGGGTACTACGCCAGGGAATGTCGGGTAATGACGTTCGAGAACTGCAGGTGCGAGTAGCCGGCTGGGCGGCCGGATCGGCAGCCAAGGTCTTCCTCGCCGTCGACGGTGTATTTGGGGCAGCGACCCACAACGCGGTGCGCCGGTTCCAGGCCAGCTACTCCCTTGGGGTCGATGGCATCGTCGGCGCTCAAACCCAAAGCAGGCTCAACTGGTTGGAAGGGTCGGGCAATTCCACCCGCCACTTCAACTACAACGAGTTTGGGAGTAGTTTCTCCGGTGGCCGCGTGGGCGCCACCGCGGTGCGAAACAACGTACGCCGATTGATGTGGAAGTTAGAAGCAATGCGCCGCAAACTGGGTGATCGCCCAGTGCAGGTGACCTCAGGATTCAGGTCGGTGGCCTTCAATAACACCCTGCCAGGTGCGACCGCCAACTCCCAGCACACCTATGGAATCGCCGCCGACGTGGTGGTCTCCAGCAGGACCCCACAACAGGTGTACAACACGATGAGGACGTGTGGTTTCTCCAGTGTGATCCGCTACTCCGGCCACGCCCACGGCGACAGCCAGATCGAATACCCCTACGGCAACCAATACTGGTACTGGGGACACCACTAAAAGCCGCTACTGCAGCACCTCGCCCAGGTCGTAATTCACCGCACGATCGACCTGGTCCAGGGTGCATGAGGCTGGGTCACGATCCGGGCGCCAGCGCACGAACGTGACCGCGTGGCGAAACCGATTGCCCTCCAACTGGTCGAAGGCGACCTCGACCACCCGCTCCGGCGCCAACTGGACAAAGCTGACGTCCTTGTTGGCCGCAAAGCGTGAGCGATCGGTTTCGCCGCGCACCGCCTGTCCGCCGGAGTCGCGGATCACCAACGGCTCCAATTCCTCCACCAGCTCGGCGCGCCGGGCATTGCTGAACGCCGCGATTCCGCCGACGTTGACCAGGTTGCCCGCATCATCATGCAAGCCCAGCAGCAGCGAGCCGACGCCGGAGCCAGACTTGTGTATCCGGTAGCCCAAGAGCACCGCATCGGCCGTTCGAGAGTGCTTGACCTTCAGCATCGCCCGCTTACCTGGCTGGTAGGTGCCGTTGTTCGGTTTGGCGATCACGCCGTCGAGCCCCGCGCCTTCAAAGGTCTCAAACCACGACTCCGCCCGGGCTTGGTCGCCGGTGATTCTGGTGATGTGCAGCGGGTGGCCTGCCTCCGATAACGCCTCTTGCAGGGCCGTACGGCGGGTACTGAACGGTTCGCCGGTGAGGTCGTCGTCGCCGATCGCTAGGGCGTCGAAGGCGATGAACTCGGCCGGTGACTCCTGCGCCAACTTCGCCACCCGCGAGGCCGCAGGGTGGATCCGGGCCGACAGGGCCTCCCAATCCAGTCGTTGAGCCCCGGGTTCCCCGGTACGCACCACGATTTCGCCATCCAGGACGCACCTCTCGGGGAGTTGCGGCGTCAGGGCCTCGACGAGTTCTGGGAAATAGCGGTTGAGCGGCTTGCCGGCTCGGCTCATCAGCTCCAGGTCATCGCCATCGCGCGCGATCAGCCCCCGGAAGCCATCCCACTTCGGTTCATAGCTGTAACCGCCGTCGATCGAATCGGCGGCCGGCACGGCCTTAGCGGCCTTCGCGAGCATCGGGGTCAGCGGCCATTGCACGGGCAGTTCCATAAGCCCAAAGTGTGGCACGGGCTAAGGCGAGCCGCCGCTCGATGGGGGCGCCGAATGTCCAGGAGGTGGTGACTGTGCCGCAGGTGGGCACTGTGCAGGTTGTGGCTGTGCCGGTGTTGGCTCGGTACGCCGGCGGCGGCTGACGAGCACACCGATCAGCACCGCGATCCCGATCGCCGAGAGCACCAAGGGGATCACGGTTGCCCATGGGATCCTCTCGACGATCGGTGTTGCTTCTGGCCGCTCAACCGACGTCTGCGCCAGCACCAGATCCAGCACCTGAGCATCGGTGCGCACCCGCAACTCGGCGAAGCAGTCATCGCCGCGCGGAATACAGATCCGCACGTCCAGATCCAGGGCGACATTGGCGTAAAAGCCGGTAGCTTGAGCAGCGCCGGTCGCCGCATCGGCCTGCGCGGTACGACCCACCTGCACCGAGAACCCGCCTCCGGCCTCAAACACTCCCCCGACCATCTCCACCACGCCCCGCAACCCGGGGAACGCTTCCTCCAGGAGCGCCAGGGCGTCGGCGGTGCTGATGTCTTCGTCGATATCCAGCGGCTCGTCCGCAGGGAGGGTGACGTTGTTTCCAAGGACGACGACGTCGGGTGCCTGGGATTGGGCGCTCGGGTCGTCGGTGGGGTGGGTGGTGGAGCGGGCGCTCACCTCGCCGACGTTGATCACGTCAAAGCCCAAGACGCTGACGTCCACCGGCCCGGTGGAGGCGGTCGCGGTGAGGTCGCCATCCTGCTGACGGTCGGTAGCCGCGTCGATCTGGGACACCGTGACTACAGCCGGAATGGAACGTTCGGGAGTCTGGTCTGAGTCCGACCCTTCCGGGGACGGCGGGGTGTGCGCCTGAGCGGCGATCTGAGATCCGCCGTCGATGATCGGATCACGGGTGAGGTAGTTGACCACCGGTTGGATGGCACCGATCGCACCACTGGCCTGGACATCCAGTTCGAGCTGCGGCGCGGTCGCCGAGAGTCCGATCGACTCGGCCGAGCCGCCGATACTCGCCTGTGCCGGCGCCGGGCCCGCGAGCAATAGCGCCAGGGCAACACCGAGGACCAGAGTCAGCAACCGGGCGCCTCGATCCCAGGC
>JBMDWZ010000258.1:0-7876 GCA_048594865.1 Beutenbergiaceae bacterium | reverse complement strand
CGTTCGTCTAGGACGGATAGGCAGCGCGCTACCGAGTTCAGCACGCGCAGGAAACCCTCTTCCCAATACAGCAACGCCAGGTGCGGGAACCGGGTGGCCTCGGCGATGACTAGGCGCCGCAACTGCTGAACGTAGGGGGACAGGATCGAGCGCGCGAATGGCGTCGCCATCAACTCGATCGCAGCCTCGGGCGAGTCGATAGCGCGCATCTGTTCCACGAGCGGGGCGAAAGGGTCGTCGACCCGATCGCAGGCGAACCGGATCAGGGTCTCAAACACGCCCTCCTTGTCGCCGAACTCCTTGTACAGCGTCTGCTTGGAGACCGACGCGGCGGCGGCGAGCTGATCGGTGGTGGTGCCCACGTACCCGTTGCCCACAAACACTTCGAGTGCGCGCTCCAGGATGACTGCGCGCTTCTGGGCGGACTTGCTGGCGTCCATCAGTCCCCTCTTTCGACTTCGAGGCGATCGCTTGACCTCAGTACTGAACAGTACCGTACAGTGATGGTACTGGTCGGTACCGCCCGCGTCGATGCGGGCCACAGCGCAAGCGGCGTGGCGCGTGAGAACCGGCTACTCGGCGATTGAGCGGGCCCATCCCGCGCCCCATAAGTCACGGATTCAGTCACGGATAAGGAACCAGCACATGTCATTCCAGGCCTACCTCGACACCATCGAAGACAAGACCGGTCTCACCCCGCGGCAGCTCGTCGACATCGCCAAGAGCCGCGACTTTGACAAGCCCGACGTCAAAGCCGGCGTCATCCTCGACTGGCTCAAGCAGGACTACGGGCTCGGCCGCGGTCACGGGATGGCGCTGGTGCACGTCATCAAAAAGGGCCCGAAAATCGACAGCAAGCACGTCGGCACGGACGGGTCACACCGGGACGAGTCCGACACCCTCTGGCTCGATGGCAAGGCCACGAAGCCACAATGATCACGGTCAGCGATCGCGAGGATCTGCGGCTCCCCGGCTCGGCCACCGCACGTTTCCAGGGCATCGAGCACGGCTCGGACGTGTCGCTGTTCTGGGTTCGCACACCTCCCGGAGCAGGCCCGGACCGTCATTGGCACCCGTACACCGAGACGTGGGTGGTGGTGGGCGGCGAGGTGCGCATCGAGGCCGGCGAGGTGACCCACGAGGCCGGCCCGGGCGCGATCGTCACCGTGCCGGCGCAGACGATCCATCGATTCCGCAACATCGGCACCACGACTCTGGAGATGGTGTGCATCCACGCCTCTCCCGAGATCATCCAAGACTTCGTCTAGCCCCGACCCCGGGGCGTGCGGGTTCGGCGCCGCCGCCTGCGGTGGGGTGTGGTGTGTCGTAGTGCGGTGCCGTCGTGCGGGGCCCTAAATCCGTTGCGGGAGTCCATAACCTGGAGCGGTGCACACGATCCCGGACTCCTTTCGCCAGATGCCTCGGTGGTGGCACGACGAGCCGGGGCGCGCGTGGTTGGACGCACTCCCGGACCTCGTTGCTAGTCAATGCCGCACGTGGGGCCTCACAGTGGACGGCTCACCGTGGCACGGCTCCAACGCCCTGGTGGTTCCGGTGCTTCGCGGCGGGCTACGGCTGGCGTTGCGGCTCGCGCCGCCCGGTGATGACGTAGACGCCGAAGCCCGCGCCTTGCGATTCTGGGACGGCGGCGGCACGGTGCTGCTGCACGAAGTGGATTCCGATGCGCGGGCCATGTTGCTGGAACGGCTCGACGGCGAAGCCTCCTTGGAAGCGACGCCGCTGGCTGAGGCGGTGGTCATTTTGGGCGATCTCACGCGAACCCTGGCGGTGCCCGCACCCGTGGAGGTGACCAGTACGTCGGAGATCGCAGGCGGGATGATCGAAAGCCTAGAGCCGCAGTGGCGAGAGATCGGCAGCCCGGTCCCATGGGCCCAGATCGTGACGGTGTTGGAGGCTGCACAGCGCAGGGCTAAGGCCGAAGAGGGGGCGCTCGCCGTCAACGGCGATCTACATTTCGGGCAAGTCCTTCGTGGATCGCGGGCGCCGTGGCTGGTGGTCGATCCGGTGCTGCTTCGCGGGGATCGGGAGTATGACCTGGGCCGGGTGCTGTGGAGCCGGATGGATGAGGTGGGCTCCGATGCCCAGATCGAGTCCCTGTTCCATGCGTTCGTCGAGGCGGCGCAGGTGCCGGCCGACAGGGCGCGTGATTGGGTGCTCATCCGCGCTGCGTCTTACCTCATCTGGGGGCTGCGCCACGGCCTGACGTACGACCCGCCGAAGTGCCAGCGGCTACTTGGCGTCTTTTCCCGGCGATGTGCTGGCTCACGGAGTGACGAGGAGTCGACATGATCGAGCAGATCCTCAAGGGGGCGCGGGGGCGCCGGTTGCTTCTCGAGTTCGCGCTGCACTCCGAACGTTGCGGCGCCGTTAGCGGCGAGTTGCTAGCCGAGATCATGGCGCGCGCCGAAATGACTGTCTCTTCAGCTGACGATGGCGCCTCCTTTGGGTGGCTTAGTGGTCAACCGTGGAGCGGCGGTCCTGGGCCCGAGCAGCGGCCAGAACCGGCGAGTGCGCAGGACGTCGCCGCGAGCCTTGATCGCATAGACCTGACCCAGCCCACCGCCACGAACCTGCGCTCGGCGTTGGCTCGCAGCGTCGGCAGCTCCTACTACTGGCAGGAGCCGGAAGGGTTCGATTTGCTCGCGCGTACCTCGGAGGTGCGAGAGGCGCTTATCCGTATCGCTGAGCACGTGGCCCGATCGCCCGTCGTCCAGGGGTGGAAGGCCCCGGTCGACCTCTCCGGTCAGTGGGCGGTGCAGTGGCCCGCAGACCCTGCTCGCGCTTTACCGCAGCGCCCGGAGCAGAGACTGCGCGCTGACAGAGCGCAAGTCATTGCCGCCGAGGATTCCGCGAACGCGAGCGGGCCATCTGACCCGACCGCGAACATCAGTGGCGAGTGGTGGTCGATGCCCTCGTGGGAACTAACGCCGACGATGCCCTTGACCTTTGACGAATCGCCCGCAGCGCTGTGGTTCTCCGAAGATAGGTACGAATCATCGGGAACCATCCAGCAGATCGGGGTGCCTCAGCAGGCCCGCGTCTTTGAGATCGTGGGCGCTGCGGACTGGGCGCAGTTGTGCCGGAGTTTTCCCCTCGAAGTGACCGCGCGGGTGCGGCAGGACTGGTTTCGGACCACCGGTCGTGCAGGGCGATGGGTGATTCCGGACTGGTACCAGGTGGCCCAACACTTCGATGCGGTGCACCTGCAGACCATCGCGTACCTCGAGGCCGCCGGCGCCATCATCCCGGTCGATGGTGAGGGATCGGACCTGAGTAGCGACGACGTCGCCTCCTCGATTGCCGGATGGAATCCCGACGAAACGTACTGGCTCACCTCAGAGCTCGGTGCGATCGGTGATCCAGTCCATTGGGTTGTGGATGCGGCGGGGGAGACCTCTCCGGACACCGATGTGTGGATTCCAGAGAGCCGCGATGACGGCGTGCGCTGACTGGCCAGGCGCAGTCCGCGCACCAAACCGGTTGCACGACGCAACCGCCTGTGATTGAGTCGAACCACTTGTAAACCACAAGTAGCAGGCCGCGAGAGTGGTCATGAAGGGTGGATTGACGATGCGCACGCTGGCGATCACGCAGAACATCACGTTGGACGGAGCGATCGAAATGCTGGGGGACTGGTTCGATCCGACCGCCGATGACCACGACGTGCTGGCTGAGAGTCACTCCCAGGATCAGCGCTCCGATGCTCTGCTTGTGGGGCGCCAGACCTTCGAGGACTTTCGCGGGTATTGGCCCAAGCAGACCGATGACACCACCGGCATCACCGATTACCTCAACGCCGTGGATAAGTACGTGGTCTCGCGCACGCTCACCGATCCGCAGTGGGACAACACCACCGTGCTCAGCGGCGACTTGCTGCAAGAGGTCGCCGCGCTCAAGGATCAGCCCGGCAAGGACATCGTGGTTACCGGGAGCATCACCCTGTGCCACGCGCTGATCTCCGCCGGCCTGGTGGATGAGTACCGGCTGTTCACCTATCCGGTGGTGCAGGGTAGCGGCCGGCGCCTCTTTCCCGACGGCTTTGAGATGCCGAAACTCAAGCTGATCGACGCCAAGTCCTTCAACGGCGGCCTGACCTTCGCCTCCTACGCGCCGCTGCCCTGACACAAGCGGCGGAGCGCCGCCACCATGCGCTTTAGGACTCGATCAGCGCCAACCACTGATCAGCGCCGCGAACCGTGATGTCGTTACGGCGATGGGACTCCCACACCGCCCGGCTCAACCGCCAGGACTGGATCTGCTGTACTTCACCTTGGCGGGTGGCCCACGTGGTGCCGTTGGGCTCATACCCCAGGTGCCGGGAGACGGAGTTGGAACCACGGTTGTCGATGAACGCTTCGCTGGTGGCTTCGGTGGCGCCGAGTCCATCGAAGGCGAGGTGCAGGATGGCTTGCCGCATCTCCCGACCCATCCCACGCCGTCGGGCATCCTTGGCCAACCAGGAGAAACTGACCACGGTGCCGTAGGTCGCGAACCCTTCCCCGATGAGGTCCTGCATTCCGACGGCTTCGCCGTCCACCATCACCACGAAGTACAAGCGCCACAGATCCGGCTGAACGGTTCCCCGGCCGCGCCAAATTCCCTGGTACCAGCGCGCCACGCGGGTATCCGGATCGGATTCGTACAGCGACATGGGGTCGTCGTAGGGGGCCGGCGTAGCCTCGGCCGCACCCTGGTGTACCAGCGGAGCAAGCTGGGCCAAGAGGTCATCGGTGGCCGGGCGCAACTCCAATGCTGGGGTAGCCACGGAGACGGCGAACGCAGGGTAAGTCATCACTTGTAGACGGTATTGCTCGCGCCGGATGGGCGGCCAGGTTTTATGCGCTAGGTACGTGTGGCGGCCCGACGGCGATGATGCAGTTCGCGCACACGTGCGGAGAGTTCTTCGTCAGGGCCATCGACGACGACGTCAGGTACAACGGCGTTGATGGGTAGGGCAGTGACGGGGCTAGGTGGTGCGCCCAGTTCCTCGCGCCACTGAAGTAGTTGTTCGGTGGAAGAGGCGTAGACGATCCGGCCTAGGCCAACCCAGCCGTGGGCTGCGGCGCACATCGCACAGTGTTCCCCGGAGGTGTACACCACGCCCTGGCTGCGCACCGCCGGGGGCAGGTTCTGCGCCGCCCACCGCGCGATCGCGAACTCGGGGTGCTGGGTGCGATCCCCGCCGCCCACGTGGTTGTGGTCCTCAAAGAGCACCTCGCCTTCGGGGGAAACCAACACCGAGCCGAAGGGTTCATCGCCCGCCTCCAGAGCGTCCTCGGCGAGTTCGACGGCACGAATGAGGAACGGGCGTTCTTCTTCGGTGATCGGCATGCCTCGATGCTACGGCTCCCAGCCATCGGGAACGCCGCGGCCACTCAAATCACTGTAGGTCGGCCAGGAAAAGCAACTGTCGCGAAGCATCTGTGCTGCTCGCCGTCGTCGGCCATGTCGTCATCGTACGAAACCGGACCACCGAGCACCTTGAACGAAGCAGTCATAATGGGCTGATGGCGCATGCTCGATTCGAGGTCACGATGGACGAACTACGATCCGTGTCCAAGTTTGCTGCGCTCTGTGCGAGTGAGATCCTGCACCACTTCGAAGAGGTGCGTCCCAACGATGACCGGCCCCGCTCAGCGATCATCGCGGCGTGGGCGTTCTCCGATGGCGGCGCCCGCATCAACCTGCTTCGGACGTCCGCATTCGCAGCGAACCGGGCGGCCATCGGCACCCCCAGTGAGGTGGCGCGCCTGGCGGCCAGGTCAGCTGGCGACGCGGCTGCTGCGGCCTACTTGCACCCGATCGCCAAATCCCACCAGGTGGCCCACATCCTGCGCGCCGGGGCCAGTTGGATGCGCGTTGCCGAGCTCACCACCGGCTCGACCGCCGAGGTAGTCGGACAGATCCAACAGTGGGCCGAGCCCACGGTGCTGTCGGTGCTTCGTCGCTACCCGCCGGCGCCAGCGCCCAAGAACCGGGTGCTTGAGTTGATGGCCGAGCTCGATCGCACCTTGCGGGAACCCGCAGCCTAAGCGTCGTTGCTATGCGCCTTTGCTGAAACCTTTCAAGGTGACTTAGGTGCGATCAAGGTGGCGTCTGGGCGCAACTAGGTCACCTTCGCTAGGTCGGCTGGCCGCCATCGGGACGGCGATACCCAATCAGCGCTGGGTATCGAGTGTGGATTTAGCAGGGCGGTGCCGCCCAGCAGGACGTAGGTTTTGGCGAAAGTGTGCCGCGACCAGGCCATGACCGTCGGATAGTGATGACCGGGTCTCGCATGGCTCGCCTCGTGCTCACTGATGCTGATCGATAGCTCGAAGGCTGACCGACGCCACCACGATCCCGCCCAGCGCCACGGCGACGGCGAGCGCGCCCACGGACCAGGACCACCCCTGCACCAGCGCACCGATCACGGGTCCGGCGAGCGCCGTGCCCAGCGCGCTAGTAGACCCGGTCCAGGTGATCGCCTGCACATAGACGCCCTCCGCCGTCGTGCGCTGCAACACCACCCCGGACGGGATCGCAATCGCCGCCACGCATCCACCGGCGAGGATCAACAGCGCGATGACTACCGGTGTCGGTGGCTGGGTGACCAGGGCGCCGAACGCCGCGGTGATGCCGATGCCGGCGCAGATCATCACGGTCGTTGGTCTGGTGCGCGCCGACAGCGAGCCGTAGGCCAGGCCGAAAAGCAGGCTCAGGCCGGCGCCACCGGCGCCCACTGCGCCGGCCCACGTCGCGAATCCGCGTTCGAAGGCGACCGCGGTGAGGCAGATCGCGGTCCCGCCGAAATAGAAGCCCAAGCAGGCGTGCACACCGGACAGCGTGAGGAACGGGCGCGCCAGCAGACGCGAGTCGATGACCAGCCCCTTACCCGCGCGGGCCGGGGCTGGTTCGGAATCGCGGCGCAGGACCAGAGCGATAGTCCCGCCAGTGACCATCAGGACGCCGATGAGCAGCGGTAGGACCGAGTTCACCGTGGTTGCGACCGTGGTGACGACGATCGGTGCCACCATGTATCCGGCGGAGTTGACCACCCCCTCTAGAGCCAGCGCCGGTGGCATCTGTTCGGGCCGGGCGATGAGGCGCCGCCACCGGGCGATGGTCATCGAGCCGACCTGCGGGCAGGCGACGCCCAGCACACCGGCCGCGGCCAGGATCGACCACGCCGGGGCGCCGAGGAAGAGGCCCAGCAGCAGGCCCGCCGCCGCGATGGCGAACGCTCCCACCTGGATCGAGACCACCGCGCCTTGGCCGCGGGCGTCGATCAACCGGGCCACCTGCGGAGCCAACAAGGCCTCGGTGGCGGCGAACGCGCCAGTGGTCAGGCCAGCGGTGGCGAAGGAGCCACTGACGCCGTGCACAGCCCACAGGATCGCCAGCGCGAGCATCGAGATGCCGAACCGTGCGATCAGGCCCGGGATGAAGAACGCCCTGGCGCCGGGCAGCGCTAAAAGACGTCGATATGAGGGTGCTGACATACTCACCGGATTCCTCACGGCAAGTCGTCAGACAGGTCGGACTGAGACGTCGACTTACGGGATCACTGTACCGAGAACGCCGACGTCGTCAATCCCCCCACCCACGTCGTCACCGCGGTTGACTACCTCGGTGCCCATTTGACGCGTTCGGCGGGAGATTGACGACGTCGGCGTGCAGGTGAGGCCGGCCCCAAGTCACTCTCCTACGGACCCGCGGTAGCGGTTACGTGTCCTGCGGGTCGCCAAATGCGGCCGCGGAGACGGCCTCCCAGTCGCGCCAGGTCTGGATCCGGTCCTGGTAGATGTCGACCATATCGGGCACCGAGTTGCCGAGGATGAGGCGTCGCGGCGGGTGGTCGCTGTCGACCAGTTTG
>JBMDWZ010000257.1:0-7179 GCA_048594865.1 Beutenbergiaceae bacterium | reverse complement strand
CGCGCCCGATTGGTCACGATTTACGACCAATCGGGCGCGCTCGGCCCGGGTGGTGGCCCGGGCCCGCGTGATCCGCACGCGGTGTGCGGAATTTGTTGTTGGAGGGCCTGTTCTGGGTGCTGGTGCGCACGCGGTGTACCGCATTTGCTGTTGGCGGCCCAGCCAGTCGACCCCGGCCCAGCCAAGCGACCCGCCGCACCTTCCCACCCGAAGCGAGCATCGCCGTCGTCCGGTTTGCCGCACCGCCGTCACAGGCGCTCGCGAGCGCGCCCAAATGGCCGCAAATCGTGACCATGTAGGCGCGCTCGGGCGGGGGTGTGGAGCGTGGAGGCCGAGCCCTCGCGGGAATCAAGGAACCGAGTGTGACCCTTGACACATCCTCGCTGACCGTGCTGTCCTGCTAGGGCCGTGAACGCTCACGGCGACGTCTAGACGAGGCCCGAAGGTGGGCCGGACACTCAACGGAGAGGTTCGTCATGTCGAATTTTTCGCGCCGTTCTTTTCTTGGCGGGATGGGCGCTGTCGGTGGCGCAGCATTGGCCGGCGGGCTGGCCGGATGTGGCGGGAATGTCAATATTTCCGACAACCCCAGCGAACTGGTGCTCTGGTACTGGAACCGGTCGATAAGCCCCACCCTTCTCGGTGAGGCTCGCGACGAGATTCCCGGTACCTCGATGCACTTGCGGTCCGATGTGATCGGCGGAGACTACGACTCCAAGATCCGCACGTCACTGGCCGGCGACGCCTACATCCCAGATATCGCCGGGGTGAACGCCAACTGCGCGTTGTACTTCCCCACTGAGGACCTGTTCTACGACCTCAACGACTTCGGCGCCGAGGACTACCGCGAGTTGTACTACGACTGGAAGTGGGACCGCGGCGTCACCCCCACCGGGCGAATGTGCTTCTGGCCGATGGACACCGGACCCACCGGCTTCTACTACCGGGCCGACATCTTTGAGGCGGCCGGATTGCCATCCGAGCCCGACGACGTCGAAGCGGCCACCCGAGAGTGGGACGACTGGATCGCCCTGGGCGAGGAGCTGCGAGCTTCGCAAGACTCGGCGCTCATCAACACCGGCGGGGCCGTATTCAACCAGTTCATCAACGCCTCGCCGGAGCGGTATTTCGATGAGGAAGACCGGCCGCTGTTCGACCGGGAAGGCAGCGCGGTGCGCGAGGCGTGGGATCTGGCGGTGCGCGCGATCGACGCTGGCGTCACCGCGCGGCTGCCGGTGGACGCCGACCAGAACTCCGCGTGGGTCTCGGGCCGCACCGCGGGCAACATCGAAGCGGTGTGGTGGGCCGAGATCCTCAAGGACACCGCGCCCGATACCGCCGGGGAATGGCGGCTCGCTGCCCAGCCGGTGCGGCCGGGCAGCAGCGGCGGATCGTTCCTCGCGGTGCCTTCCACCTGCAAGGATCCCGAGGCCGCTTTCGCGTTCATTCATTGGCTCACCTCCCCTGAGAACCAGGCCCAGACGTACAACGAAATCCAGTTGTTCCCTTCGTGCCCGTCATCGTTCGAGGACCACGACATCAACTCCGAGGTCGGATTCTTCGGCGAGCAGGACCCACTCGAGTTCTTCGCCGCCCAGGCCGAAAACGTGGCCCCGGCATTCGAGAGCACGTATGAGAACCAGATCGGCTTCTTCACCCAGGAACTCGGGAACGTGGAGAGCGGGAAAGACTCCGAACGGGCCTGGTTCGACGCCGTCGAGCAGATCGATCGAGTGCTCCGCAAGAGGGGAGTGATCCAATGAGCGCCACCACCCCCGAGGCCTCCCCCCATCGTCCCGGAACCCCGACGCAATCGCCTGCCAGATCCGCGGGCACGGATTCCGGCAGCCGCCCGAAGAAGGGTGCGCTGCGCACCTATTGGCCGCAGTATCTGGCGATTTCCCCGTTCTACATCTTGTTCGCGGTGTTCGGGATGTTCCCGATCGTGTTCTCGATCTACCTGTCGTTCATGGATTGGGACGGGATCGGCGACATGGAGTTCGTGGGGCTGGCGCAGTACCAGTTCATGCTCACCGACCCGCGGTTCTGGAACTCGGTCTCCAACACCTTCATCATCTGGTTCATTTCAACGATCCCGATGCTGTTCTTCGCGCTCATCATCGCCTTCGCGCTTCATCAGAACATCCGAGGCCGCGGACCGTACCGGGTGGCCTACTTCTTGCCGAACGTCACCTCGATGGTGGCGATGGCGCTGGTGTTCGGGTCGGTCTTCTCCGACTCCTTCGGCCTGATCAACTCCGCACTGACCGCCCTGGGCCTGGAGCAGGTGGGCTGGTTGTCCTCGGACTGGGGTATCAAGGTGACCATCGCGGTGATGGTGATCTGGCGGTTCACCGGGTACAACGCCATCATCTACCTCGCCGGCCTGCAGGCGATTCCCACCGACCTGTACGACGCCGCGAAGACCGACGGCGCGGGTGCTATCCGAATCTTCAGGTCGGTGACCGTGCCGATGCTGCGGCCGGTGATCCTGTTTACGGTCATCACCTCCACCGTGGGCGGGTTGAGCCTCTTCACCGAGGCCCAGGTGCTGCTCGGTGACTCCGGTGGCGCCGAAGAGGCCGGGATGACGATGGTGCTGTTCCAGTACAACCAGGCGTTCGTGCAGTTCGACTTCGGCTACGGCGCGGCGATCGGGTGGGCGCTGTTCGTGTTCGCCTCGCTGTTCGCGATCATCAACTGGAGGTTGCTGCGCGATCGAGATGCCGTGGGCCCGACACGAAAGGGGGCACGGGGATGAGCACCGCAACCGATCTCCAGCTAGGTGACCCGACCGCCGCACCCAGGGAAGGGCGGCACATGAAGTGGATCCGCCGGATCCTGGTGCACGGCTGCATCCTGATCGGCGTTGTGTTGTCGATCTTCCCGTTCTACTGGCTCGTGGTGATGTCCACCAACACCACCGGTGCGATCTTCTCCTATCCACCCTCCTTCTCCTTCGGTGGGCACTTCACCGAGAACGTGCGCAACCTGCTGAACACCGTGGACCTGTTCTCGGCGATGCTGAACACCCTGATCGTGGCCGGGTCGCTGTCTTTCCTGGTGATGTTCTTCTGTTCCCTGGCGGCGTTCACCTTCGCGAAGTACGACTTTCCCGGCAAGACGGTGCTGTTTGCCTCGCTGCTGGTGACGTTCCTGCTGCCGGCGAGCTTGTCACTGGTGCCGAGCTTCGTGCTGATGTCGACCCTGGGTTGGGTGGGCCGTCTGGAGGCGCTCATCATTCCGGGCGCGGCGAGCGCGTTTGGGATCTTCCTGCTGCGGCAGTTCGCGCAAAACTCGATCCCCAATGAACTGATCGAATCGGCGCGGATCGACGGTGCGGGGTTCTTTCGGATCTACCTGTATATCGCGGTGCCGATGCTGCGCGCGGGCTTGGCATTCTTAGGTATTTTCACGTTCATCTCCGCGTGGAACGATTACGTGTGGCCGCTGATTATCTTGATCAATCCCGAGCGGCAAACGTTGCAACCGGCACTGCAGGAATTGAACTCCATTTATGGGACCGATTACGGGATGGTGATGGCCGGTGCGCTGATCAGCGTGCTGCCGCTGATCGGGGTGTTCATCATCGGGCAGCGTCACTTCATCGCCAATATTGCCGCGGGTGCGCTGAAGGGCTGAGTGGTGCGGCGTGCGGGCGAGCGCGCCCGCACGCCGTGTACCGAATTTGCTGTTTTGGAAGCCGGTTTGGGTGCCGATGCGCGCGCGGTGTACTGAATTTGCTTTTCAGGCGGGCCCAGACCGGGATGGTCAGTGATGCTCGCGAGACTGTTACGGTCCTGTGTGTCTCAGATATTCCTGGGGCAGTTCCCCATCCTTGGCCCAGGAGGCACAGTTCGATGACCAAGCGCGTCATTCCTGCGATCGTTGCGGCGCTAGCGAGCGCCGGATTGCTGGCCGGATGTAGCAGCGACGCCGATACCCCAGGCGCCCTAACCTCGGAGGTGACCGATGGGAACATCAGCCTCGAGGTTCCCGCCGAGTGGACCGACGTGTCCGAGGACCAGGCCGATGATCTGTTCGACCTGGTGTGGATAGACGATCCGCAGGAGCCGACCCGGCAGGTGCGCGTGATGACCGATGCTGAGGCTCCTCATGCCGACGCCGCGTGGTCGATACTCTTGACCCAGATTCGCGTGCACAACTTGTTCGGTCCCGACATGGAGATCCTTAGGACCGATGCGCTGGGTGAGGAGTCCTCCGTGGACGCCATGGAGGTGGAGTTCACCTACGTGGCGCTGGAGGACGAGCCCTACTTCGGATATTACTGGATTCTTGCCGATTCCGGGACGGCGGCGGCGGTCGAGTTCACCGGTGAAGGTGAAGTGGATGCCAAGTTGCGTGACGCAATCCGGGATTCCCTGGAGTACAACGGCTAGTTGGGCTAGTTGGGCTAGTTGGGCTAGTTGGCGCCGGCGCTCTTCGCCGAGCCGCACGCGGTGTACCGAATTTGCTGTTGCCGGGCCCACCAGGTGTCCGCGAGCGCGCCCAACTGGTCGTAAATCGCGGCGAATGGGGCGCGCTCGGGGCTCGGCGGGTTGGTCGGGACGGGAGATGAGGGCGACCTAGTCGGCGCCGAGTACCATCCACCGGCTGCCGCGGGCCCGCAGTCCGTTGCTGACGGCGCGGGCCAACATGAATCCGCCGCCGAAGGCCACCCACAACCACACCAGCCCCATCGGCCCCTCGGGCGCAAATCGCCACACCGCACCAGCCAGCGGTAGGTAGACCGCGAGCGTGACCACCCCGGCCCACGCCAAAAACCGGCCGTCCCCTGCCCCCATGAGTACGCCGTCGAGCACGAACACCCACCCGCAGATCGGCATCATCACCCCGATCGTCACCAGCCCCCAGGTGGCGGCGCGCTGCACGTCGGGGTCGGTGGTGAACAGGGGCGTGATGATGAAGCCCGCAGCGGCGATGAGCACCCCGATTCCGGCGCCGCCGATGGTGCCCCACTGCAGCGTGCGCCGGGTGATGGCGCGCACGGAGTCGCGCTCGCCTCGGCCAAGTCCGTGGCCGATGAGGGCCTGTGCGGCGATCGCTAGGGCGTCCAGAGCAAACGCCGTCAGGCCCCACATGGCATTGACGATCTGGTGTGCTGCGAGGTTCACAGCGCCCAGGTGGGTGGCGACCGCGACTGTGATGAGCACGGCGATCCGTAGTGTCACGGTGCGGATCAGCAGCGGCAGCCCGGCCCGAGCATTGGCCCAGATGCCGCCGAATGCGGGCTTGATGTCGACGTCGTGCTTTCGGGCTCCACGAAGGACGACGACGAAGAGCGCCACTCCCATTCCGATCTGGGTGACGGAGGTGGCCAGTCCCGATCCGGCGATGCCAAGCCCCGCCCCGTGCACAAGTCCGATGGAGCCGATCGTGTTGACGATCGCGCCGATGACGGCGACGTAGAAGGGGGTGCGGGTGTCTTGCAGGCCGCGCAGCGCGCCGGTGGCGGCCAGCACCACGAGCATTCCCGGGATACCGGGCAGGGAGTAGCGCAGGTAGTCGATGGCGTGTGGGGCGACGGCGGCCGGGGCGCCCATCGCCTCGATAACCCAAGGGGCGGTGATGATGCCGATGGTCATCGTGATCACGCCGAGCAGCATCGCCAGCCAGATGCCGTCCATGCCCATCGCCAGGGCTTTGCGCAGGTTGCCGGCGCCGAGCTGGCGGGCGACGGCCGCGGTGGTGGCGTAGGCGAGAAACACGAAGATCGCCACGGCGGTGATGAGCAGGGTGGAGGCCAGGGTCAGTCCGGCGAGTTCGCTGACGCCCAATCGGCCAACGACGGCGGAGTCGATGAGGATGAAAAGTGGTTCGGCGACGAGGGCTCCGAGCGCCGGCCACGCCAGGGCGAAGATGCGTCGATCGAGGGTTCGCCGACCTTCGGCGTGTTGGTGCGGCGTGTCGTCCACTGATCCTCCGACTTCTTTTCATCCACACTGTACACAGGCCAAGACCGTTGAAATCACGCGGTATACAGAAGTTATGCACAGCTGTGTTCAATACCTGTGCACAAAGGTCTGCGGGGTGTTCCACACTCTGTCCACAGCTTTGCACCGGTTCATGCACAGGAGTTGTGGGCGGACGGTTGTGGGGGTGTGCGCTATCGGTTTAACCTCGCGCAGGTACCCTCGCTCGGGCGGTGAATCCGCTCCAGGGAACAGCCATTGTCAGTGGGTCGTTGTAGAACGTTCGTACATGATTTTTGTTTGTTTCTGGCGTTGGGCCAGAGCCTGAACACCCCAAGGCAGGACGCGATGTACACCGACCAACGGCACCCAGGAGGACGTGGATGAGTCTGGCCGAGATGGCTCCGAGCGACGAGGCTTTCGACAAGACTCCGCCGCAGGATGTGGCTGCCGAGCAGAGCGTGCTCGGCGGCATGCTGATGTCTAAGGACGCCATCGCCGACGTCCTGGAAGCATTGCGCGGCACCGACTTCTACCGCCCGGTGCACGAGCTCATTTACGAGGCCATCCTGGACCTATATGGGCGCGGGGAGCCGGCCGATGCGGTGACGGTGTCGGCCGAACTGACCAAGCGTGGGGAACTGGGCCGGATCGGCGGAGCCCCGTACCTGCACACGCTGTTGTCGTCGGTGCCCACGGCCGCGAACGCTGGATATTACGCGCGGATCGTGCGCGAGCGTGCGGTGCTGCGCCGCCTGGTCGACGCCGGAACCCGGATTGTGCAGTTGGGGTATGCCACAGATGGTGGTGACGTTGATGACCTGGTGAACACCGCGCAGGCCGAGGTCTATGCGGTCACCGAGCGGCGCACGGCTGAGGACTATGTGCCGCTGAAGGACATCATCAACTCCACCATGGAGGAGATCGACGCCGCATCTCACCGTGGCGAGGGCATGGTCGGGGTGCCCACCGGGTTCGCCGACCTGGATGCGCTGACCAACGGATTGCACCCCGGGCAGATGATCGTGGTGGCGGCGAGGCCGGCTGTTGGCAAGGCGCTGGCGCTCGACACTCCGCTGCCGACGCCGTCGGGGTGGACCACGATGGGACAGGTGCAGGTTGGCGATTTGTTGATCGGTGCCGACGGCGAGCCGACGACGGTGGTCGCGGCCACCGAGGTGATGACCGGGCGGCCTTGCTATGAGGTCACATTCGACGACGGCACCACGATCATCGCCGATGAGCA
>JBMDWZ010000256.1:0-2456 GCA_048594865.1 Beutenbergiaceae bacterium | reverse complement strand
AGCCGTCCCGGAATTCCCACGAGCTCGTCGCTGGTGTAACCGTGCTCGGCGAGCTTATCGACCACGCCGGCGCGCATCGGCGAGAGCAGTTTCACCGAGTCCAGGGACCACTCCCCCACCGGGTGAAAGCCGCCGGGGGGTTCGGAGCGCGCGACCCCGCCATCTTCGTCTGGACGGTCGATGCGTGAGGTGGGTCGGGTCGCCATGCGTTTCAGTGTGATGCCTTTAGCGCCGGGGCGCATCGCGAGCCGGGTGCCATGCGCCACGTCGGCACGTCGCGGGGCCGCAGGTGGCACTTCGCCGGGCCACCTGTGGTGACGGCCCGGCGAATGGCCTGAGTTACCGGCCGCCTTCGATGCGGCGGTGGCGCTGGTTCACCGCGTACTCCCCGTAGGGGTAATCCTCAAACACTGGGGCGCTGACGGCATCGAGTTTCTCAACCTGCTCGGAGGTGAGGTCAACGTCGTCGGTCGTCAATGCTCCGGTGAGTTGCTCCAGCGTGCGCGCACCGAGGATGACGGAGGTGACGGCGGGTCGGTCGACCAGCCATGCCAGCGCGACTTGGGCGGGGGTGATGCCGGCCTCATCGGCGATCTCGGTGACGGTGTCAATGATCCGCCAGGTGCGCTCTTGGGTGTTGCGGCGATCGTAGGCTTCGATCCCGCGGCCCAGGTCATCGCCCAGCCTGGTGGATTCGGTGGGCGTGGAGTCGCGCTTGTACTTGCCGGTCAGCCAGCCGCCGGCGAGTGGTGACCAGGGGAGCAGG
This sequence comes from Beutenbergiaceae bacterium, assembly GCA_048594865.1. GTDB lineage: Bacteria > Actinomycetota > Actinomycetes > Actinomycetales > Beutenbergiaceae > CALKWS01. Next base: position 1,690 of record JBMDWZ010000256.1, on the reverse strand, counting down.
CCCAGGCCGGCGTCTTGCACGGCGGGGACGATCTCGGCCTCGATGCCGCGCGCAAGCAGGTTGTATTGGGGTTGAAGGGTGACCGGGATTGGCCAGCCGCGGTGGTCGGCCATGCCGACGGCCTTGGTGAGCTGCCAGGCGGTGAAGTTCGATAGTCCCCAGTAGCGGATCTTGCCGGCGGCGACGGCGTCATCGAAGAACCGGATCGTCTCATCCAGCGGGGTCAGGGCGTCCCAGGCGTGCACTTGGTACAGCTCGATGGTGTCGACCTGCAGGCGGCGAAGCGAGGCGTCCAGCGCCTGATCCAGGTGGGTGCGGGAGTTGCCGATCCCGTTGGGGTGATCGGTGGTGGGAAAGCGTCCCTTGGTGGCCACGACCATGGTGTCGCGGTATGCCGAGCCTTTGTCCTTGAGCCAGCGGCCGATGATCGATTCGGACTCGGTGACGGCGTAAACGTCGGCGGTGTCGATGAAGTTTCCGCCCGCTTCGCCGTAGGCGTCGAGCTGGGCGCGGGAGACGGACTCCTCGCTCTCTTTACCGAAGGTCATGGTGCCGAGTGCGTAGCGGGATACGGAGGTTCCGCTGCGTCCTAGAGTGCGGTACTTCATCGTGGTGCTCTCCTGATCGTTGAGGCTCGGTCGGCCAACGGTGGCCCACTCGATAATCTAGCGAGGCAGCGCTGCCCTGAACACCTCTGACCTCCACGGCATTCGGAGCCCGAACATGACCGCCGTTTCCCCTGCCCGCGACGAACCCGCCCGCTACCGCATCGAACCGACCGTGCTGCAAGCGTTGCGCAGCCCGAGGATGTTGACGCGTGAGGTGCTGGCCGGGTTGGTCGTGGCTCTGGCACTCATCCCCGAGGCGATCGCCTTTTCGATCATCGCCGGAGTGGATCCACGGTTGGGGCTCTTCTCCTCCTTCATCATGGCCACGTCGATCGCGTTCTTGGGCGGGCGCCCGGCGATGATCACCGCGGCCACCGGCGCCGTTGCTTTGGTGATCGCCCCGGTGGCTCGGGAGCACGGGCTGGACTACTTCATTGCCACGGTGATCCTCGGTGGGCTGATCCAGATCGCTTGCGCCTTCCTGGGCGTGGCCAAGCTCATGCGGTTCATCCCGCGTTCGGTGATGGTCGGGTTCGTTAACGCCCTGGCAATCCTGGTGTTCATCACCCAGTTTCCGCACCTGATCGGGGTGCCGTGGCTGGTCTACCCGCTGGTGGTGGCCGGGCTGCTGGTGATGTACCTGATGCCCCGGATCACCAAGGTGATCCCGGCCCCGATCGTGGCGATCGCGTTGCTCACCGCGGCGGTGGTGGTGTTCTCCTGGAAGGTGCCGAACGTCGGAGACCAGGGCGAACTCCCCACGAGTTTGCCCGAGCTGTTCATCCCCCAGGTTCCACTGACGGTGGAGACTCTGCGGATCATCGCTCCCTATGCGTTGGCGATGGCGATCGTGGGGCTGCTTGAATCGCTGATGACGGCCAAGCTCGTCGATGACATCACCGACACCCGCTCACCTAAGTCCCGTGAAGCCTTTGGTCAGGGTGCGGCCAATGTGCTCTCCGGGTTCTTTGGTGGCATGGGGGGTTGTGCAGTGATCGGGCAAACGATGATCAACGTCAAAGCCTCTGGCGCCCGGACTCGCATTTCCACGTTCTTGGCCGGGGCATTCCTGTTGTTCCTCG
>JBMDWZ010000255.1:0-3978 GCA_048594865.1 Beutenbergiaceae bacterium | reverse complement strand
CGACCGGAGCAAGCCCGAGGAGGATCCGGACCGGTGGTTGTTGTCGACCACGATCATCACCCAGGCCGCCCGCGACGGCTTAGAGGAGATCCATGACCGAGAGCCCGCCATCTTGGACTCGCCACTGATCGACCGGTGGCTCACCGTGGACGCCGGGGCCGATGAGGCCCTGGAGATCCTCACTCAACCCGCTCCCCCACTGGCATGGCATGAGGTGGGCAAGGCTGTGGGTTCGGTGCGCAATCAAGGAGCCCAGCTCATTGAGCCGGTCTAGCAACGGCTACGCCCAATACCTCCTACGCCCAGCACCGTGTGCGGCCACCACCGGCTACGCCCAGCACCGCCTGCGCCCGCCACCGGCTAAGCCCAGCACCGTGTGCACCCACGGGTGGATGGCCAACTACCGCCGCGGGTGGACGTGCCCGGGGACCAATCGGCAATAAAGTGGCGGCCATGACGGAGTCACCCAGCGGCCCGCCGCCGCCCCCGCTGGCCTCGTCACACCCAAATCCGGAACACGACTCCGGCACGGGGAACTTTCGCCGCGGATGGGAATGGCTCCGCTCCGGCGGTGGGCCGAGTCGGCCGGTAGACCCAACCGCCTCCGGCGACACCCCAACCATTTGGGTTCCGAGGCACCCGCAGGTGTTCGACTACATCCTCGCGGGCGCTGCACTGGTGTTCCTCGGACCGGTCTGGACACTGAGCATCGGCTCGTGGGCGTTCTCCGGGCCGCTGTCTTCCTTCATGACCGTCATCGCCAGCATCATCATGCCGGTCGCGATGATCTGGCGCCGGACCCACCCGGCGGTCAGCGCAATCGCGGTGTACCTCGGGGCGTTGTTGCACTTCGCGGTCGGGATTCCGTTCCTCGGGTCAGACCTTCTTATCTTCATCAGCCTGTACTCGGTCACCGTCTATGGGGGAACCTGGGCCAGGCGCGGCGGACTCATCGGGGCGCTCATTGGGTGTGCGCTGCAAGGGGTGCTCTTCACCACCCAATCCGGCGGCGGAATCCGTTCCGCGCTCGCGGCCGGACTGATCATCGGCATCCTGCTCACCTGCGCTGTGTTGGCGGCCTGGGCCCTGGGACTGGCCCGGCGCGCCCGCCTGGAGCGGGTGGAGTCGCTGGCCGAGCGCGCCGCGCGGCTCGAGGTCGAACGCGACCAACAGGCACAGATCGCCACCGCTGCAGAACGCGCCCGGATCGCCCGCGAGATGCACGACGTCGTCGCCCACTCGCTTTCCGTGGTGATCTCGCAGGCAGACGGTGGCCGCTACGCGGCCAAGGCCGATCCGGAGGCCGCCGAGCGTGCTCTCACAACGATCGCCGAATCGGGGCGCACCGCCCTGGCCGATCTACGCCGAATCCTGGGGGTGCTGCGCGAACCGGAAGGCAACGCCACCCTCACCCCGCAGCCCGATGAGGTGAACCTCGGCGATCTGGTCGCTCACATTCAGCAGAGCGGGCTGAAGGTGTCACTGGTGACTATGGGTACGCCTCGGGCGCTACCGGCAGCCGCCGGGCTCGCCATGTACCGGATCGTGCAGGAGTCGCTCACCAACGCCCTCAAGCACGCTGGCCCCGATGCCGAAGCCACGGTGATGGTGCAGTGGCAGCCGGATGAAATCGCCCTGGCAATCTCCGATAACGGTCGCGGCGCTGCAACCCCCGAAGGCACCTCGGGTGGTCATGGACTGGTCGGGATGCGCGAACGTGCCACGATGCTCTCAGGCACCTTGAACGCCGGGCCTAAACCGGGCGGCGGCTGGCAGGTCCGCGCGACCATTCCCTTACCGAGGACAGGAATATGAGCGAACAGACGACGGCACAGCAGATCCGAGTGGCGTTGGTCGATGATCAGCAACTCGTGCGGGCGGGTTTTGCGTTGGTGATCAACTCCCAACCGGACATGAACGTCGTCGTCGAAGCAAGCGACGGCGCCCAGGCGCTGCGGTTGCTCGATTCTCATCACGCCGACGTGGTGCTCATGGACATCCGGATGCCGAACATGGACGGCATCGCCGCCACCGCCGAACTCACCGGCGGCGCGGTCGCACCGGTCATCACGCAGGCCAACGGCAGTGCGGGAATGGACGACGGCGTCACACCGGTTGGCCCATTAGCGACCGGTCCGAAGGTGGTCATCTTGACCACCTTTGACCTGGACGAATACGTGCTGCAGGCGATCAAGGCCGGCGCCAGCGGCTTCCTACTCAAGGACACCCCACCAGAAAACATGCTTGAGGCGATCCGGACGGTGCATCGCGGCGATGCGGTGATTGCGCCGTCGGCTACCCGGCGGCTGCTGAGCCAACTCGCCTCCGTGGTGCCCGCCGAGGAACGTGCGCCCGCGCAGATCCTGGAGAACCTCACCGAGCGCGAACGCGAAGTGTTGGAGCTGATCGCCAAGGGCCACACCAACACCGAGATCGCGGGGGCGTTGTTCGTGGCCGAAGCGACCGTCAAAACCCATGTGGGCAGGGTGCTGGCCAAGCTCGGCGCCCGGGACCGGGTGCAGGCCGTGGTGATCGCCTACGAAACCGGTGTGGTGCAGCCCGGTCACTAGGGCACGCGCGGCTCCCGGCGCGGTCATCCACCCCGGGTATCAGACCACGGGATGACGAATAGACCAGACCGTGGCCCGATGCGACACACATCGGGCAGTCCGTAAATTCGTCAGTATGAGTTCACCTGATGAATCGCGCCCCGCTGTGCGGGCCCGTGCACTAACCAAGACCTACGGCTCCGGCGACATCGCCGTGCGTGCCCTGGACAACGTCGACATCGCCTTTGAAACGGGACGTTTCACCGCGATTATGGGCCCTTCGGGCTCGGGCAAGTCCACCCTCATGCACCTGCTCGCCGGGCTGGACACCGCTACCTCGGGTCAGGTATTCCTCGGCGAAACCGAACTCACACAACTCAATGACAAGGCGCTGACCAAACTACGTCGCGACCGAATTGGATTCGTATTCCAAAGCTTTAACCTCTTGCCGATGTTCACCGCGGAACAGAACATCGAATTGCCCAGCCAGCTCGCCGGCCGCAAGGTCGATGCGCAGTGGCTGGACACTCTTACCCAGACCCTTTCTTTGACCGACCGCCTGCACCACAAGCCTCACGAGCTCTCCGGCGGGCAGCAGCAGCGGGTCGCGATTGCGCGGGCCTTGTCGACCAAGCCCGATGTGGTCTTCGCCGACGAACCCACCGGGAACCTCGATTCCCGCACGGGTGTGCAGGTGCTGTCCTTCTTGCGCCGCAGCGTCCGGGAACTGAAGCAGACCATCGTCATGGTCACCCACGACCCCACCGCTGCCTCCTACGCCGATGAAGTGATCCTGCTCAGCGACGGGCAGATCGCCGGACGCATCACCGACCCCACACGGGAGTCGGTCATGACCGGACTGGACGCGCTCAGCGCCACGGCGGAGGTTCACTGATGTGGCGGGTCGCATTTCAACAAATGCGCAGTTCCCTCGGCAGACTCAGCGCCGCGGCCATCGCCATCATTTTAGGCACGGCCTTTGTTGCCTCGACGTTGCTGGCCGGGGCATCGATGGAAGCCACGACCTACAACTCGGTCTCGGCCCAGTACGGCGACGCGGACCTGGTGGTCACCTCCGATGAGGGGATTCCAGTTTCCGACGCCCAGAGGATCCGTGACATCGATGGCGTCGCCGCCGCCGACCCGCTGCAACAGAGCTATCTGCAGGTGGGCGTTGACTATCGGGCCGAGTGGGTTGGCTTTGCAGCCCCACCAACCGATGATCGGCTGAGTACTGCGAACCTCGAGGAAGGCACATTGCCTACGTCCGACGGCGAGATCGCGCTGGCCGCGGACGTCGCCTCACGCATCGACGTGGCAGTGGGCGACGAAGTCTTCATCACCTGGGATACCTTCGACAACCCGGACAGCGACGAGATTGAACAAGACAGCAAGGAGTTCAAGCTCTCCGGACTGCTCGAACCTCCCG
>JBMDWZ010000254.1:0-5198 GCA_048594865.1 Beutenbergiaceae bacterium | reverse complement strand
GTTACACCGCAGGTTTGGCCGCCGGCGCCTGGACCTTCGTGCCCGGTGCCGTGCGCCGACTCCTCACGAAGAAGGGCGCCAACCGGCTCGGGGTCGCGCTGCTGATGACGATCGCCGCCGTCGGCGCCGTCTCCTTAGGTCACCTCGGCGAAGCCGCCGCGCTAGCGTTCCTGTTCTCCATCGCCGAGACCCTTGAAGACCGCGCGATGGACCGCGCCAAGCATGGCTTGCGTGCCCTGCTCGCGCTCAGTCCAGACACCGCGCGCGTGTGGCGCGGCGACCGCGCGGTGACAATCCCGGCCGCGGAGGTGCGCCTGGGTGACATCCTCATCATCGGGGCGGGCGAGCGGGTCGCAACTGACGGCGTCGTCCTTGAGGGCCGCTCGTGGATGGACACCTCGGCGATCACTGGCGAATCCATCCCGTCGGAGGTTGACCCCGGCGCCGAGGTCTTGGCCGGATCGGTCAACGGCACCGGGACCGTGCGGCTGCGCGCCACCGCCGATCCCGGTGGCAACTCATTGGCCACCATCGTGCGACTGGTGGAGCAGGCCCACGCCGCCAAGGGCGAGCGCGCCCGCTTAGCCGATCGCATAGCCCGCCCACTCGTGCCGTTGGTGCTGATCGCGGCGGCCCTGGTGGCCGCGTTCGGGTTTGTGATCGGCGATCCGGCCACCTGGATTGACCGGGCGTTGGTGGTCCTCGTCGCCGCCTCACCCTGCGCGCTCGCGATTGCAGTTCCGGTCACCGTGATCTCCTCGATCGGCTCGGCGAGCAAGTTTGGCGTCGTCATCAAATCCGGTGAAGCGTTCGAGCAGCTCGGTGCCATCAAAACTGTCGCCTTCGACAAGACCGGCACCCTCACCCGCAACGAGCCGCGGGTGGTGCACACCGACGTGGCCGATGGGCACCTCGAATCTCGAGTACTCCAAATCGCCGCGGCGCTCGAGGCCGCCAGTACCCACCCGCTCGCCACCGCCATCACCGATGCTGCTATCACCGACGCTGCCGAACGTCGGCCGATCGCCACGGAGGTCTACGAACAGCCTGGCCTCGGCGTCAGCGGCATCGTCGACCAACAGGCCGTGCGGGTGGGCAGCACCCGCTGGATCGACCCGGGAGGGCTCGCCGACTCCGCCACTGCGATGGCAGAACAGGGCATGAGCGTCATCGTCGTGGAACTCGACGGCCACGCCATCGGAACCATTGGCATCCGGGACGAACTGCGTCCCGAGGTGCCCGACGTCGTCGCGCGTCTTCACGATGATGGCGTCGCTACCGTGATGCTCACCGGAGACAACGAGCTGACCGCCGCCGCTCTGGCCGAACAGGCCGGGATCGAGACCGTCCATGCCCAGCAACTTCCCTCGGATAAGGCGGCGCAGGTGGCGGCGTTAAGTGCGGGCGCCCCGACGGCGATGATCGGGGATGGCATCAACGACGCGCCCGCCCTCGCTGGGGCGTCGGTTGGGATTGCGATGGGTGCGACCGGCTCGGCTGCCGCCGTGGAGTCCGCGGATGTGGCGTTCACCGGGCATGATCTGCGACTTATCCCGCAGGCATTGGCTCACGCCCGGCGGGGCAGGGCGATCATGACCGGCAACATCGCCCTGGCGCAGGCGATCATCGTGGTGCTCTTCCCGCTCGCACTCTTTGGCGTGCTGGGCTTGGCCGCCGTGGTTCTGGTGCACGAAGTGGCCGAGGTGGTGGTGATCGCCAACGGTCTGCGGGCGGCGCGCACAAAGCCGAGCGCGCGGGATGCGTCACCGCCGCCGGCGACGACCCTATCGGCGTCTGGCGCTCAGGCCGCGCGCGTCCCGTAGGTGAGTCGACGTAGTAGCGCCTCCGCGGGACCGGGAGCGCCGCGCTTCTCGAGGATCACCGCGTAGACGACCGTGACGATCCAGACGACGACCCCGTAGACAGCCATGCTCGCGCTGCCCAGCTCCGCGCCGAGACCGAAGCCCCATGCTGCGAGGAGGGGCGCGCACAGCACCGATTGCGCCAGATAGCACGTCATCGAGCGCTTGCCGACCGCGGTCAGCGCATACCCGATCGGCCGGAGCGGACGTCCGGCGAGGCGCCCGCCGATCAGGCCGAACACGGCGACGTAGCCGAGTCCGCACGCTAGGCCGGAGAACATCTGGGGCATGTAGAACACCGCCATCGAGCCTTCGAGGCCCGTGAGGACTCCGGCATTGGCCAGCGCGTGGATGAGCCCTGTGCCCCACCCGATGAGGATGCCGATGATTGCGGTGGTCCAGAGTAGGCCACGGTAATCCCGTGGACGTTCGAGCACCTGTCGGCGCGCCGCCCAGAAGCCCAGCAGGATCGACACCGGTACGATCAACCCGAGAAGTCCCTGCACGAAGATGATCTGTACGGGCCACATCACCGCCCGCGCCAATGCCGCTGCGAACACGTTCTCGGCGGCGATGCTCGCGTAGGCGAAGCCCGCCAAGTCGACACCTGCATCGACCGGAACGTACGGAGTCGTCAGCGCAAGGAAGATCTCCATTCCGCTCAGCGCGGCGCCGACTAACAGCAGCGCAGCGCCGATGATCGACCAGACGATGAGCGTGCGATTCGAGCGGCGCATGAACAGCCACACGACGATGAGGCCGGTGAGTCCGTATGCGCCGAGCACGTCGCCGCCCCATAACAGCAACGCGTGTGCCGCTCCGAACACGATGAACCACGCGTTGCGGACCTGGACGAGGCGTCTTACCTGCTGGTCGTTGAGGCCGCGGTCCTTCTGTCGCCGGGCGATCATGACCAGGCCGTAACCGAACAGGAATGCGAACATCGGATACACCCGCATGTCCACTGTGGTGATGAGCGTTCCCTGCACGATCTGATCGAGCAGGGTTCCACTCGCCGGATGTGCGCTGGATTCCGAGCGCGGGCCCCCGAAGAGATAGTAGGGGGTGTTGGCGAGAATGATGAGCAGCAGCATGAATCCCCGCGCAAGGTCAGGTCCGGGGATTCGTGAGGATGCCTTCAGTGGCGTTGCGGCGCCCGTCGAGGTGCTGGCTGCAAGACTCATGTGGTCTCTTTCCGAGGGGTCTTGGCGACGGTGTCGGTTTCGGGCGTCGCGGCGATCGCGCGAGCGAAAAAGTCGCCGAGTTCGTTGGCGTAGGCGGTGAGCTCGCGGTCGGGATCGGTGCGCCAATAGACGATCATCGCGTCGATTCCCGCTTGGACCGTCACGGCCATGACGCGTCGGTCGAAGTCGCGCAGTTCGCCGGACTCCTGACCGACGCGGAACTCTTCCTCAAGACCTTGATAGATCGGCTCATTGAAAGTGTCTCCGTAGAGTAGTGCGCCGTCGGAATCGCGCAGGTTGTTGAGAACCTCGGATAGAGCGTGCAGGTCTGAGGGGTTCTGCTGCGTAAAAGCTGCAACTGCGCGGATGCGCTCACGCAGCCGCCCGATTACCGTCGGCTCGGCGGTGACGCGAGGCACGACGAAACTCGTGATGCGCTCGTAGACGTGCTTGATGAGCTGCTGCATGAGTTCTTCCTTGCCCGCGAAGTAGTAGGAGATAACGCCCTTGCTTACGTTGGCGTGCTCTGCGATTCGCGAGAGGGACGCCTTCGTGAACCCCTGCTCGTCGAACACCGTGATGGCGCTCTCCAGGATCTGCATTCGGCGGATGCCCTCGATAAGCGACGGCCGCTGCTGACCCGCTGAACTATTATTTGACCGCACGGTCAAATAATAGACAGTCGGTCAGGTTGGCGCAAGTAGCGGGGCTACAGAGTCCGTGTGCGCGTCCGCGAACTCGAACGCGATGTGCCGAGGCGTAACGTTGTGCGTCGTTACAGGCCTGGTGGGACAAGCATGGCGTGAGGGTTGCGTCCGGCCTGCGGTGGCCGGTGGGTTGATGGGAGCGTCGCCAAACGGACTTGCCAGCAGGTGGTTACATTCGCAGCGACTGGTCCTGGGGTACCCCGCGGGTCGCGGTCAAGCGCTGCTGGCACGGCCTGCCCTGGGCGTATGCGCCGATAGGCTGCAGCATGAGTGATGCGAGTCCGGAAACCACCGACGACGGTCGGTACATCATCGCGGGCGGACGCCGGTGGCGTGCCACGGACCCAGGGATCCCCGAGAATCTGCGGACCGAGTTGGTCTCCGAACTCATGCGCGCGCGGCGGAGCGTCAAGGACGGGGCCGCCGGGTCCCGCAACGATGTTCACGAAGCCAAGATTGCCTTGGGGGAGCGTGGGGAAGAGTGGTGGTCTGAACCCACATCGCAGGGCCTTCGGCAGCGGATCACCGCAGCTATTAACGCTCTGCTTCGAGCGCGAGAGGGCAAGACGGTGTGCCCGAGCGACGCCGCCCGGATTGTCGGCGGAGAGTCGTGGCGTCAGCACATGGACGCCGTCCGAGATGTGGCCTGGGATCGGTGCGATGAGGGTGCATGGGTCGTGCTGCAGAAAGGTGAGCCGGCGTCCCGCGATGCCCGGGGGCCGATCCGGATCGGTGTTGGGCCAAAGGCGGCCCGCGTCGAGGAGTAGTCCGGGTATCAGCGTGGCAGCACGTCTGGAGCCGACCGCGCGGATGCTTCGACGCCGCCCGCGGATGGCGGGTCAGTGGGAGCATCGGAACATGAGGCTGCCAGCAGATAGTCACGTCCATAGCGAGTGGTCCTGGGACACCGGCGGGCCACGATCGCAGGCAGTGGGCACGATGAGAGCCACCTGCGCGCAAGCGGTGAAATTCGGTCTGCCCGCGCTCTATTTCACCGAGCACCTCGACATTCCAGATACCTGGCGGGTCCAGACGCAAGACGCGATGCCACATCAAGCCGAGCTCATCAATGCTGCTGGCCGGTTCGAGTTCGAGCCCTTCGACGCCGAAGGCTACTTCGAGGCAATCGACCGGATGCGCTTTGAGTTCCCGGACGTTCACATTGGCACCGGCGTGGAGTTCGGCCAACCGCATCTCAACGGCGAGCAGGCGGCGCGGATCGTGGATCTCGACCAGATCGATCGGGTGATCGGCTCGCTCCACACCCTCGATTTGGGGAACGGGCACGCAGAGCCGGCGCTGCTGTTTCGCGAGCACGACCCGGCACTGGTGATCCGGGAGTATCTGGCGCAGGTGCCAGTGATGGTGCAGGGGTCGGACGCCTTCGAAGTGTTCACCCACATCGACTACGCGCTGCGGTCTTGGCCCAGCAATCGGGTGGGGCC
>JBMDWZ010000253.1:0-59567 GCA_048594865.1 Beutenbergiaceae bacterium | reverse complement strand
GCGCCTGGAGTCCATCGGTAATCCGCGCAAGTTCACCCGGGTAGCACGCAGGCTGTCCGAGCGGATCCCGGTGGTCGCCTCGATCGCCGGTAACACCGGGCAGTTGAATCCGCCGGGCCACGAGGTCGCCACCAGTTCCGAGCCGCGCCGGGCGCTTGATGAATTGATGAAACAGAGCGGGGTGCTCACCAGTGAATCGGTGGACAGCGCTCTGGACCTGGCGATGTTGCTGGCCGAACAGCCGCTACCGGCCGGGAACCGGGTGCTGATGCTGAGCAACTCCGGAACCCAGGTGGCGGTGGCAACCGAGTTGGTGCGCGGTGAGGGAATGGAGTTCGTGTCCGATGTGCCGCCGTTGCCGTCTACCGCCGACGCCAGCGCCTACGCGCAGCAGGTGCAGGCCGCGCTGGCCCGTGAGGACTGGGATGTCGCACTCCTCACTTACGTTCCGCTGCTGCGCGATGAGGGCGTTGATGTGGCACATCAGGCGGCCCTCCTGGCAGCCGGGAGTGGCCGAACCACCCTTGCGGTGATCGACGGCGTCGAAGGCCTACACAGTGCGCTGCAGCACCAGGGCGTGCGCGTTCCCGGCTTCCACGCCCTGCATAGTGCGACCCATGCGATCGCCCAAGCCGAGCGTTACGTCCGGTGGCGGGCACTGGACCGGGGTGCTCGGGTGCATCCCGATGGGGTCGATCGGGCGGCCGCGAAGGATTTGCTCAAGACCGAACTCGCCGGACTCCCCGCCGGCACCAGCGGCCGCCTGGCCCCGGACAAGGCCCGTGAGCTTCTTGGCCACTACGGAATCGACGTGTGGCACCACGCCAGCGTGCAGAGCCCCGAGGAAGCCGTTGCGGCCGCCGAGGCCATCGGTTGGCCGGTGGTCCTGAAGACCACCGACTCCCTCCTGCGCCACCGCATGGATCTGGGTGGAGTGCGGCTGAACCTCAACGACCCCGGGGACCTGATCGGCGCGTATCACGGGATTCAGGACCAGGTGCGTAGCATCCTGGGACACGAAGCCAGTTTGGATGTGCAGGCGTTAGCGCCGACGGGGGTGGCCACGGTCATCAGCGCTCACGAGGACAGGCTCTACGGGCCGGTGGTGAGTTTCGGTTTAGCCGGAGACGCCAGTGAACTCCTCGACGACATCTCCTTCCGGGTGCCGCCGTTGAGCGAGTCGGACGTGGAGTTCATGATCACCTCCCTGCGGGCATCCGGGCGGCTTTCCGGTCAGCTTGGGTTGCCGTCACTGGATCTTCAAGGCCTACAAGACGTATTGGCCCGAATCAGTGTGCTCAAGGAGGAGCTCGCAGAGGTCACCAGTGTGCTGCTACACCCGGTCGTGGTCGCCAATGACCAGACGGCGGTGCTCAGCGCGTGGGTAGACGTGGCCCACCCCTCCCGCGGGGACGCGGCCCGCCGCGTGCTACCCGGATAGCCCCTTATCCCCAATGCGGCTCGGCTGGTAGCGCCTCGTGGGAGACTAGTGGGCGTGCAGAAATCGCAAGCCGACCGCCTCCGACAACTACGCGGCGATATCGAACGCGCCGGGTACTACCCGGACCTGGTGTCCGACGTTCTGGGGGTAGCCCTGGGCGCGGAGGAGATCGTCGCCCATTTGGTGCACCCCGAGACGGTTTTCGACCGTTCCGAGGTGCGCCGGCACATCACCGCCTTAACCCTGACGCCGACGCGTCTGATCATCGCCCACGTCGACGACGTGCCCGGCCACTCGCCTGGTGAGGCGCCGGCCGCGGCAGCGACCACCGAGTCGGTGTCCCTGAGCTCGATCCGCTCGGTGGCCCTCACCCACGTCGTCGCCGATCCCGAGCGGTACACCAGGGGAGCGGGCGCAAACGAGATCACCCTGGCGATGAACTGGGGCTCGGTGCAGCGCCTGGACCTGGAGCCGGCGAGTTGCGGTGACCCGCAATGCGAGGGTGACCACGGGTACTCTGGCACGGCCGTCCCCGATGATTTGGTGCTGCGGATCAGCGCCGCCGCCGAAGGTGAGGACGCCACCGAACAAGCGTTAGCGTTCGCTGCGGCACTGTCGGCGGCTACCTCCAGATGACTGCGGGCGGGCCGTCTCTGGGCCACGTCCTAACCGGTGCCGCCGCGCATCGGCTGAACGACCGGGACTGCCAGCAGGCCGCACAGACATTGCGCCTACCGCAGGTTCGCACGTGGTGTGTGGTGCTGGTTGACGGATTGGGCTGGCACAACCTGGCGGGGCGTGCCGGTGAGGCGCCCTTCCTCACCGGAGTGCTGGCTAACCAGGCTTCGGACACGGCCCCGCCACCGGTCATCGACGCCGCCATCCCCACCACGACCTCCACGAACCTCACGTTCTTCGGAACTGGGCAGAAAGCTGGCCAGACCAGAATGCTGGGGTACGCCGTGCGTGGAAGCGCCCCCGGCAAGCTGGTCAATCTCATTTCCTGGAAGGGCAATGAGGATCCCGAGCGGTGGCAGCGTTGCCCCACGGTATTCCAGCGGCTGGAGGATCGTGGGGGACTGGCGGCCAGTGTGGGTCCCTGGCGCTTTGAGAACTCGCCCTTGACCAGGGCCGCACTGCGCGGCTCGGAGTTCCACCCGGCCGAGACCTTGCCGGCCCGTACCGCCAACGCCTTAGGGCTGCTGCGGGAACCCGATATCGACCTGGTGTACGTCTACTGGGGCGAGCTAGACGCCATTGCCCATCAACACGGCTGGGAGTCCGGCGCCTGGTCCCAAGCGCTGTCGCACCTGGATTCTGAGCTGGAGTCCCTCGCCCGCCGGTTGCCGATGGGCACCGGAATGCTCATCACGGCCGATCACGGCATCGTAGACATCCCCCATACCCCACTGGCCAACGCCGCGGGACGCCTCGATGCGGCCACACATCCGCAACTGAGCCGCGACGTTGACCTCATCGGTGGTGAGCCCAGGTTCTTGCACGTGTACACAACCCAGGCCACCCACGTCGCAAAACGCTGGCAAGACGTGCTCGGCGACGCCGCCCGGGTGCGAACCCGGGAGCAGGCGGTCAGCTCTGGGCTCTTCGGCCCGGTGCACACCGGCGTGGAGTCCACGATCGGTGACGTGGTGGTGGCCATGTATGGCAGCGCAGCAATCCTGGACTCTGCGCAACAGTCCGCGGCCTCCATGAACCTGACCGGTATGCACGGTTCGGTGACCCTCGCCGAGCGGGAGGTTCCGCTGGCCGTCGTCTGCGACTAGAGGTCTAGTCGTCCTTCGCGCCGAAGACGATTTCATCCCACGACGGCACGCTGGTGCGGCGGCTCTTGCGCCGAGATGCCGAGCGACTGGGCTTGGTGGCGGCTGGTTCCTCACCATCGTTACCGCCTGGCTGGTCGGTGCCCGTGGCTCCGGGGCCGGGGAGCACGGTGGCGTCGGTGGCCTGATCCGGGCGCGAGGCCGGCGGGTGGGCGGCCGGTGGATCGTCCCAAAGCGCGGGTTGTTCCTCGGCCGAGTCGTCCTCGTCGTCGAAGTCCCCGACGATCGGGTCCTGACGAACTCCACGGTTGCCCTGCAGTTGATCGAGCATTGCCTCGGTACGGGTGGCGTCGTCGGCGTCCGCGGGAGTTTGGGCGGAGTCGGGTTGTTCGGGAGTGGCGTCCTCAGGAGTGTTGGCGTGCGGACGGGAGTCGCGGATTACCGCGTCGACGGCGTGCAAAACCGGGGCGATATCGGCGTCGGACTCCACGTCGTACAGTCGGGCACCACGCACGGCGGTCAGGTGCCGCGCGCCGTCTGCACCCAGGTCGGTCTCCGACAGCCACCGGCTTTCGTCGTCCAGGGCGATGACGGTGGCCGAGGTCAGGTCGACTTCCCATGCGGCCTCTTGGTCTTTTTGCCCGGCGTGGAAACGAGCCAGCACCTGCCACGGCTCGGTTCCTTGCCGGCGGGCGTCCCAGGACAGGGCCTCGGGGGCTACGCCACGGGCCGCCAACCGGTCCAGCACCAGGTCGCCGAGGGTCGGGGAGTCGGCAGACTTGCCAACCCGCAGGGCCTTGGCGCGGGTGGCAACGTGTTCGCGTTCGGCGAGCACGGGGCCCTCGTAGCGGCGCACTTGCTCCACCGCTACGCCGGCTTCGTCGGCGACGTCCTGGGCGCTGGCACCAGCGCGGATCAGCGCCTGAATTTGGCGTGGACGGGGCGACACGTCCGATCGCACCTTCTCCAGCATTGGCCGGTCGCGTCGGACCGCCGCACGCAGCGCCTCATCGATCACCAAACGGTGCCGCCCACCATCGGAATCCATGACGATGAGGTGATCACCGTCGGGGTGTATCCCGACGAGTTCTAGGTCTGCCATTCCCGCCTCCACTATCTTCGCCATCAGACTGCCAGGACATCTGGTCCACGCCTCGGATTAGCCCCGGTGTGGCGGCCATGAGTGCGCAACGTGCATTTTTCGCTCGCATGAGGCACAATCCCATCGCCAGCCTGGTGCGCTGGGAATGGTTGCAGAGCACCATGCGTTGGACCTTGCGATCGAACATCACTACCAGAAGCTGGAGTGCCCACCACCCCATGGCAACCGATTATGACGCGCCCCGCAAGACCGACGAGGAACTCAGCGAAGATTCGCTTGAGGAACTGAAGGCGCGCAGGGCCGAGAAGAACTCAGGGGCCGTTGACGAGGACGAAGCGGAGGTCGCCGAGGGTTTCGAACTCCCGGGCGCCGACCTATCCGGTGAAGAACTCTCCGTCACGGTCGTACCGCGACAGGCCGATGAATTTACCTGCTCGCGCTGCTTCCTAGTCCACCACCGCAGCCAACTCGCTTACACCGACGGCGGTCAACCCGTCTGCTCGGAGTGCGCTGCCTGAGCTTGCTCGAGGGCGTCGACCAGCCGGGTCGGCGCCCGCGAGGAAATCAACCAGTACGGCGTCGGGTCCTGCGGGTCCTGCACGCGCACAATCACGCCGGTAGGCAACCACGCGCGGTGGCACACGAACGCCGAGGCCGATAGGCCCGGCCCCATCGCCTCGCGCATCGCTGGTGCGTCCAGCGCCTTGGCGCCACCGAGCAACTCCACCGGCATCGACACCCGGCCGGCATGAAGCTGCGCATTTTTTGGCCCAGCATCGATGCGGATCACCGGACTGCTGAACCACAGCAGCAAAGCCGCGCCAATCGTCGCCAGCACCCCGGCGATGTAGCCCGGAATCTCCCAGATCGGCCACAGCAGTAGGAAGGCCACCAGCCCGAAGGAGGGCGCGAGTAGCCACGCCGCCCCATGGGGGCCTAGCCGTTCGTGGTACAGCACGCCGCCGGTCGCCGGTGGGTTGGGTGCGCTCATGGGTCAAGCGTGCCATGCAACCGCGGCTTGCAGATTCTGCGGCCTACAGATTCTGCCGCCTGCAGATTCTGCCGCCTGCAGATTCTGCGGCCTACAGATTCTTAGGTGGCCGGAGTATTAGGCTGCCCGATGTGACTACCGCCGAACCCGATGATGTCGAAGTCCTCATCCAACGACTCGATGCCGAACTTCCGTTGCCGAGTTACGCCCAGAGCGGAGACGCCGGGCTGGACCTGCATTCGCGAGAGCAGGTAGTGCTGGCGCCGGGCGGCCGGGACGTGGTCCCCACCGGCATCGCAATCGCGCTTCCCCGAGGTTATGCGGCCTTTATCCACCCGCGCTCCGGTCTCGCCGCCAAGCACGGGATCACCGTGGTCAACGCCCCGGGAACCATCGACGCTGGGTACCGCGGGGAGATCAAGGTTATTCTGCTGAACACAGGTAACGAACCGGTCAGCCTGGGCCGCGGTGACAGAATCGCCCAGATGGTGATTCAGCCGGTGAGCAGGGCACGGCTGGTGGAAGCCGAGCGACTCCCGGGCGCCGCGCGAGGCGCCGACGGGTTCGGCTCGACCGGGTACCGCCAAGACATCACCACCCATGGAGAGAACACCGCACAATGAGGTTCTTCAAATCCCGCAAGTCCGATCAGCCGGCGAGTGCGCGGGGCGTCATCGGCCCCGATGCGCAGGAGGCAGAGGCGGTCAACGAGCCTGCCGAGATCGACGAGGTCAGCGACGCCCCCGCAGGCGGGCCCTGGGATGTCAGCGAGGCGCCGGAGGCCAGCGGCCGGATCGACCTTGGTGCCGTGCACCTTCCCAAACATGAAGGCCTGCAGATTCGGATGGAGCTGGACAAGAAGACCCGCCGGGTGGTTGCGCTCAACCTCTCTGTGGATGGTTCAGCGCTGCAGGTCCAAGCCTTCGCCGCCCCCCGTAGCGAGGGGATCTGGACCGAACTTCGCGAAGAGATCCAGGCCTCCATCGGCAAACAAGGCGGCACGGTGGAGGAACGTGAGGGCACCTTCGGTACCGAATTGCTGGCCAGGTTGCCGGTCAGGATGCCCGACGGCAGAACCGGAAGTCGCCCGGCCAGGTTCCTCGGGGTCGATGGGCCCCGCTGGTTCCTGCGTGGAGTGCTGACCGGCAAGGCCACCTCCGACGCCCAGGCCGCCGAGGCGATGGAATCGATCTTTGCTTCAATCGTGGTGGACCGAGGCATCGAACCTCGCCCGCCGCGGGAGTTGTTGACACTGCATCTGCCGGGCCAAAGCGCGCAGCCGCAGGCGCCCACCTCCGAACGTCCGCCGCTGCGCCTTCCCAAGCGCGGCCCCGAGATCACCGAAGTGAGATGACAGGCGAGCACGATTCCGGCGAGCAAGAGTCAAGCCTGAGGCAACCTAGCCGCGGTAGTGGCAAGGGGGTCAACCAGCTCTCGTCGGGACAATTCGACCTGGCCGAAGCGATCGGCGGCGTCCGCGGCCTGATCGAATCGATCGCACCCGGACTGGTGTTCGTGGTGACGTTCATCGCCACCCGGGAACTGTCTTGGGCCTTGATCGGGGCGGTCGCGCTTGCGGTGATCGGAGCCCTTGGTCGTCTGATCTCGCGCGGGTCGCTGAACTACGTCGTCAACGGATTGCTCGGTGTGGGAATCGGTGCCATCTGGGCGTGGCGCACCGGCCAAGCCGAGGATTTCTTTGTGTGGGGCCTGTACGTCAACGCCGCGGGTGTGCTCGCGGCCGGGCTGTCGATCGTGTTCAGGCGGCCCCTGGTGGGCTTGGTGGTTGGGGCCCTGGTGCCACTGGGCAGGTGGCACGCCGAGCGGCAACTCCGCCGAGTGTTCACCGGTGCCACCCTGCTGTGGCTCGGAATGTTTGCCCTGCGTTTAGCGGTGCAGGTCCCGCTGTACCTGCAGGCGTCCGTGGGCTGGTTGGGCACTGCGCGCCTGGCGATGGGCATCCCGCTGTGGGCGCTGGTGTTGTTCCTCACCTGGGTGATGGTTCGCCCGGTAGTGCAACGTGCCCGGGAGCAAGCAAAGGCCCAGGAACAAGCCGCCGACCAGGCCGATCCGGCGCAGCAACCTGCAGGCGAATAGGCCTGCCGCTCGCCCGTACGATGCATGGGTGGATGCGGAACTAGAACTCACCATCGGCCCGGCGGCGCACGGCGGGCACTGTGTGGCCAGGCACGAAGGCAAGGTGGTGTTCGTTCGCCACGCCATTCCAGGCGAGCGGGTCAAGGCGCGGATTACCAGCAAGAACTCTCGCTACTCGCGCGCCGACGCGGTGCAGGTCATCGAGGCCTCCCCGGACCGGGTGCCAAGCGTGTGGCCACAGGCCGGGCCCGGGGGAGTAGGGGGCGGCGAGCTGGGACACCTCGCGCTAGCAGCCCAACGCATCTGGAAGCGCGATGTCATCAAGGACGTTCTGGGCCGGATTGGGCGGCTCGATACCGAATCCGATCCGATCGCCGGGCTCAGCGTGCAGGGTCTGGCGGGCGAGCCAGCTCATGGACTCGGTTACCGCACCCGGGTGGAGTTGGTGGCCGACGGCGCGGGCCGGGCTGGGATGCATGGGTTCCGGAGCAATGAGGTGCTAGCGGTGAGTGATTTGCCGCTCGCGCACGAGCGCATCGCCGAACTTGGGCTGACATCACGGCAGTGGCAGCCGGGCGCCAGGATCCGCGCGATCGCGCCCAGCGACGGCGAACCTTTGGTGCTCGTGGATGATGCACCGCTCAAGGGCAAGCGCCGGCGCGTGCGCGAGCGGGTGGAAATGCCCGACGGCTCGGTGTTGGCCTACCGCGTGGACGCCGCAGGTTTTTGGCAGGTGCACACCTGCGCTCCCAGTGCTCTGGTGAACCAGGTAGTGAGGGCCGCGGATGTGAGCGAGGGCGATGTCGTGTACGACCTGTACTCCGGGGCCGGGCTGCTCACCTCCCCGCTGGCCGGCGCGGCCGGAAGCGGCGGCCGGGTGATCGCCGTCGAGGGTGATGAAAAGGCGGCCCGCGATGCCCGCCGCAACGCCCACACCCACGACACCATCGACCTACGCCATGGCGATGTGCGCGCCACGCTCGCTGACCTCGAGGAGGCGCGGGCCGACGTCGTCGTCCTTGATCCTCCACGGGCCGGTGCCGGAGAGCAGGTGATGGCGGAGATAACCGCGAAGAAGCCTCGTCGAATTGTCTATGTCGCGTGCGATCCCGCAGCCCTGGCGCGAGACGTTTCCAGCGCCGCGGCCGGCGGCTATCGACTCACCGATCTGGCCGCTTTCGACCTGTTCCCCCATACACACCACATGGAATGCGTGGCAACGCTAGAGCCCTCCTGATAGGATTATCTTGATATCGAGATAAATTTTCTGACGGCAGTGTTCCGTAAAAGTGCCAGGATGGGTCACGGGACAATGAAGCCGCCACGCAAGGAGCCGCACAGTGAGTAGCGTCGACAGTTTTTCCGCCAAAGGCACCCTGGACGTCCAGGGCTCTGAATACGAGATCTACCGGCTATCGGCCGTCGAAGGTCTCAAGCGCCTGCCCTATAGCCTCAAGGTTCTCGCCGAGAACCTGCTGCGCACCGAAGATGGTGCCAACATCACCGCCGATCACATCAACGCGCTCGCCGCGTGGGATCCCAAGGCCGACCCGTCGGTGGAGATTCAGTTCACCCCAGGTCGTGTGGTGATGCAGGACTTCACCGGTGTGCCCTGTGTGGTGGACCTGGCCACGATGCGCGAGGCCGTCGCCGACTTGGGCGGGGACCCGGCCACCATCAACCCGCTGTCACCCGCCGAACTGGTCATCGACCACTCGGTGCAGATCGATGTGTTCGGCCGCCCGGACGCCTTCGAGCGCAACGTTGCCTACGAATACGAGCGCAACCACGAGCGCTACCAGTTCCTGCGCTGGGGCCAGAGCGCGTTCGATGACTTCAAGGTGGTGCCTCCGGGCACCGGGATCGTGCACCAAGTGAACATCGAGTTCCTCGCCCACGTGGTGATGACTCGGGACGTCGATGGTGTGACCCGCGCCTACCCCGACACCTGCGTCGGCACCGACTCCCACACCACCATGGTTAACGGCCTGGGCGTGCTGGGCTGGGGCGTCGGCGGTATCGAGGCCGAGGCCGCGATGCTCGGCCAGCCGGTCTCAATGCTGATCCCACGGGTGGTGGGCTTCAAGCTCGAGGGCGAGATCCCCTCCGGCGTTACCGCCACCGACGTGGTGCTGACCATCACCGAGATGCTCCGTGAGCACGGCGTGGTCGGCAAGTTCGTGGAGTTCTACGGCGAGGGCGTGGCCCAGGTGCCGCTCGCCAACCGCGCCACCATCGGAAACATGAGCCCGGAGTTCGGTTCGACCGCCGCGATCTTCCCGATCGACGACGTCACCCTGGACTACTTGCACCTGACCGGCCGTAGCGAAGAGCAGATCGCTTTGGTGCAGGCCTACGCCAAGGAGCAGGGCCTGTGGCTGGACCCGAGCTCGTCGGATTACGTTGAGCCGTCTTTCTCCGAGTACCTGAGCCTGGACCTGTCCACCGTGGAGCCGTCGATCGCCGGCCCCAAGCGTCCACAGGACCGGATCTCGCTGTCCAACGCCAAGCCTCAGTTCCTCGCGGACCTGAAGAACTACGTAGTGAACGGCAACGGCATCGAAAAGAGCGCCGTGGACACCGAGCTCGCCGACACCTTCCCGGCATCGGACGCACCGTCCCACGACGCCCACGAAGAGTCCGCCGCCGCTGGCCGCCCCACGCACTCACCGGCGCCGGTCGCCTCGATGCAGCGGGCGTCCAACCCCACCACGGTGACCACCCCAGAAGGCTCCAGCTACGAACTGGACCATGGGCACGTCGCGATCGCTTCGGTGACCTCCTGCACCAACACCTCCAACCCCTCGGTGATGCTCGCCGCCGGGTTGATGGCCAAGAACGCCGTGGACCGTGGGCTGATCTCCAAGCCATGGGTGAAGACGTCGATGGCGCCTGGCTCTCAGGTCGTGACGAATTACTACGAGAAGGCCGGTCTGTGGCCCTACCTGGAGAAGCTCGGCTTCCACCTGGTGGGTTATGGCTGCACCACCTGCATCGGAAACTCCGGCCCGCTGGCCGATGAGGTCTCCGCCGCGGTGAACGAGTCGGACCTGGCCGTGGTCTCGGTGCTGTCCGGTAACCGGAACTTCGAGGGCCGGATCAACCCCGACGTGAAGATGAACTACCTGGCCTCACCGCCGCTGGTGATCGCGTACGCGTTGGCCGGCACCATGGACTTCGACTTCGCCAACCAGCCGCTCGGTACAGACTCCGAGGGTAAGGACGTGTTCCTCGCCGACATTTGGCCGGACGCCGATGAGGTCCAGGCCACCATTGACGCCACCATCGACCGGGAGATGTTCACCTCCGATTACGCCGACGTGTTCGCTGGCGATGAGCAGTGGCGTTCGCTGGACACCCCCGAGGGTGACACCTTCGAATGGGACGCCGAGTCCACCTACGTGCGCAAGCCCCCATACTTCGACGGCATGGGCGCCAAGCCGGACGCGGTCACCGACATCTCCGGTGCGCGCGTGCTCGCCAAGCTCGGGGATTCGGTCACCACCGACCACATCTCTCCGGCGGGCTCAATCAAGCCCGACTCCCCGGCGGGTCAGTATTTGGCGGAGAACGGCGTGGCGCGTCGCGACTTCAACTCCTACGGCTCGCGCCGCGGGAACCACGAGGTCATGATCCGTGGAACGTTCGCCAACATCCGGCTGCGTAACCAGCTGCTGGACGGCGTGGAAGGCGGATTCACCAAGAACCTGCTGACCGGTGAGCAGACCTCGATCTATGACGCCGCGCAGGCGTACGCACAGGCCGACATCCCGTTGGTGGTGCTGGGCGGCAAGGAGTACGGCTCGGGATCCTCCCGTGACTGGGCCGCCAAGGGCACCAGCCTGCTGGGTGTGCGTGCGGTCATCACCGAGAGCTTTGAGCGGATCCACCGCTCCAACCTCATCGGCATGGGTGTGCTGCCCCTGCAGTTCCCCGAAGGTGAGAGCGCAGACTCCCTTGGTCTGGACGGCACCGAAACCTTCGACATCGCGGGCGTGACCGAGCTCAACTCCGGCACCACCCCCAAGACCGTCAAGGTCACCGCCACCTCCGAAGACGGCAAGACCGTGGAGTTCGACGCCGTCGTGCGCATCGACACCCCCGGTGAGGCCGACTACTACCGCAACGGCGGAATCCTGCAGTACGTGCTGCGGTCGCTGGTCGCCTAGTACCGCATCGTCCGATCACAAAGAGGGGCATCCCGCGTTCGCGCGGGGTGCCCCTTTTCGGCGCGCTAGCCTGACTCAATGAGTACGGAACTGCGCGATCAGCTCGTGGGTCGCATTGCCACCGAACTGCGCGAGCTGGGTATGAAGCTGGATGGCGCCAGTGACTATGACGCGCGCCGGCCGCTGACTCCCTCGGGGAGTAACCTGCTGGGGCTCGTGCAGCACGTGAGTCTGGTCAGCCTGGAGTACGCGGGTGTGTGTTTCGGTCGCGAGGTCCAGTTGCCCGCGCCATTCGATCAGATCGACCCCGACGGCGACGGCGATTGGGTGGTCGGCGCCGACGTCACCCGCGAACAGGTGCTCGGATTGCTCGAGCTTGCCGTTGCTCAGGTGCAGCGCACCGGCGGGGAACTGGACCTCGATTCACAGGGCCGGGTGCCCTGGTGGAATCGCGACGTGACCTTCGGGCAGGTCATGGTGCACCTCCTCGGCGAGGTAGCCCGGCACGCCGGGCATGCCGACATCCTGCGCGAGAGCGTCGATGGCCAGGCCGGACTGCGGCCCAACGACCCCAACTTCTCGCGCACCGACCAGCAGTCCGCGGACCGGGTGGCCCAACTGCAGGCGATTGCCGACACCTTCGCAAAGGATGCGCCCTAGGCCGCGACCCGATGGGCGTGCAAAAGCCCGCCGGGACCCGGGTCTGCGCGAATCGCGAAGTCGAAAGTATCTAGCGTCGCGCAACGATCCAGGTCATCGACGTCGAAACCTCCGAAGGCGGGGTCGCCGCCTTTGGTCAGGCACTCCCGCCCGGCCTCGGACTCGCGGACGCGCTGCAGATACGGGCCTACTGCCGGTCGGCCGGCGGGGCTGGCGATGGTGCGTTCGAGGTAGTCCGCCAGCGCCCAATCCTCATCGCCCTCGGTGGGCATCAGCAACACCCGCCGGGCGCCGAGCTGGCGCAGCGCCGCCGCCGTGGCACCGGCGGTGGCGAAGGAGGCGCACAGCACCACACCGGCCGCGCGGGCGGCGTGCGCGCCCCGGGTGCCGTTACCGGTCTTTTGGATGACGGTCCGGCCTCCGAGGTCACTGCGAGCGATGAGACCCGGTGCGTTGGGTAACGAGAACCGGGGATCTGGGGGTCCGTCTTTGAGCAACAGCGCACCGGGGAACCCGGTATCGCGCGCCTCGGCGGCCGCGTCAAGCTCGGTGCGAAGTACAGCGCGTTCGCACCCTTGGCCAGGCACCACGGTGCCACCGTGAACGCTCGGATCACGTCGATCACCACGGCCGCATCGAACGCGGCGAGGTCTAGATTCTCCTCAAGAACGTTGTTGACGTGACACCGAGCGAACTCCATGACCTCAAGTGAACCGGTGCTCACCACCCCGAAGGCAGCGGCCGGCCCTCTTCGTATCCTGCGGAGGACTGCAGGCCCACCACGGCGCGCTCGGCAAACTCGCTCAGGCTTCTGGCACCGGCATAGGTGCAGGCGCTGCGCAGCCCGGAGGTGATGTGATCCAAGAGGTCCTCAACACCTGGCCGCTGCGGGTCCAAGTACATCCGGGAGGAGGAGATGCCCTCTTCATACAGCGCCTTGCGGGCGCGGTCGAAGGCGGTGGCATCGGAGGAGTTTCGGGCGGCCACCGCGCGCGCCGAAGCCATCCCGAAGGACTCCTTGTACATCCGGCCGTCGGGGTCGGTGTGCAGATCGCCGGTGCCCTCATAGGTCCCGGCGAACCACGACCCCACCATCACCTGACTCGCCCCAGCAGCCAATGCCAAGGCGATGTCCCGCGGATGGCGGACCCCGCCGTCGGCCCAGACGTGCGCGCCGAGCGCGGCGGCGCGCTGTGAGCACTCCAGGACGGCGGAGAACTGTGGGCGGCCCACGGCGGTCATCATCCGCGTGGTGCACATGGCACCGGGTCCCACACCCACCTTGATGATGTCGGCGCCCGCGGCCACCAGATCCTCCACGCCGGCGGCGGTGACCACGTTTCCGGCGACGATCGGCACTCCGGGGTCCAACGCCTTCACAGCGGCTAGGGCCTGCATCATCTTTTCCTGGTGCCCGTGGGCTGTGTCCACCACGAGCAGGTCCGCTCCGGCGTCCAGCACCCCTCGGGCGCGGGCGGCGACATCACCATTGACGCCAACAGCGGCACCGATGAGCAGGCGCCCCTCGCCGTCGAGCGCGGGGGAGTAGATCGAGGACCGCAACGCCCCGAGCTGGGTCAACACGCCAGCAAGCTGACCGGAGTCGTCCACGACCGGGGCGAACCGGCGGCGGCTCGCGTGCTGCTTTTCAAACGCCGTGCGCAGGGCATCGTCACCCTCGATGACCGATAGCGGCAGGCACGTGGGTTCGGGCGTCATCACGTCGCTCACCTGCGTGAACTGGTCCACGCCCCGGCAATCGCCGCGCGTCAACACACCTACGGGCCGGCCCTCGCGGACCACCACGGCCGCGCCGTGGGCGCGCTTGTCGATCAACGTCAGCGCGCTGTGAACGGTGTCGCCAGGGTCCAGCGTGACCGGCGTTTCCAGTACCGGATGCTTGGACTTCACCGAACTGATGGTGCGCGCCACCTCGGTCAAAGGGACGTCTTGGGGCAGAACAGCCACCCCACCGCGGCGAGCCACAGTCTCAGACATCCGGTTGCCGCTGATGGCGGTCATGTTAGCCACCACCACCGGGATCGTGGTTCCGGATCCGTCCGTCGGGGTCAGGTCCACGTCGAAACGCGAGCCGACGTCGGAGCGTGAGGGGACGAGGAAAACGTCGCCATAGGTCAGGTCGGAGGTCACGGCGTGTCCGGGCAAGAATTGCATTCCTCTAGCCTAAGCGTTGTGCCCATATCCAGTGCCGGGTGTGGGGACCGTCATGCACTGACGGCGCGTGCATTGGGCACCTGATCGCGCGCGCCCCGTACCATGGAACGACGTGCGTGAGCCGAAACGCGCATCAGGTGAGCAGAAGGGTCGGTACCGGTGTCAGAGTTGGAACGGATCACCTCCCCACGGGATCTACGAGGGTTGAGTCCTCGCCGCCTGCGCGACCTGGCCGCAGAGATCCGCACATTCTTAGTCGATGAGGTCTCTAAAACCGGCGGGCACCTGGGGCCCAACCTAGGCGTCGTGGAGCTCACCATCGCCCTGCACCGCGTGTTTGACTCCCCGCGGGACCGTCTGGTGTTCGACACCGGGCACCAGTCCTATGTGCACAAGCTGCTCACCGGCCGGCAAGACTTCAGCACGCTGCGCCAGCGTGGTGGAATTTCGGGCTACCCGGACCGGGCCGAATCCGACCATGACGTGGTGGAGAATTCGCACGCGTCCACCGCGATCTCCTGGGCCGATGGCATCGCCAAGGCCCACCAACTCGCCGGGTTCACCGACCGCCATGCCGTGGCCGTGATCGGCGATGGCGCGCTGACCGGCGGAATGGCCTGGGAGGCGCTGAACACCATCGCCGATGGTCCCGACCGCCCGCTGGTGATCGTCGTCAACGACAACGGCCGCTCCTACTCACCGACCATCGGTGGCCTGGCGCGGCACCTGGACACCCTCCGGGCGGACCGCACCTACGAGCGGATCCTCGGCTGGGGTAAGCACACCCTGCGCCGTAGCGGTCCACCGGGACGGTTCGCCTATGACGCGCTGCACGGGATGAAAAAGGGCATCAAGGACGTGCTGCGACCCTCGGGCCTGTTCGAAGGACTGGGCATCAAATACCTCGGCCCGATCGACGGGCACGACATCGCCGCGATGGAGAGCGTGCTGCGAGCGGCCAAGCACTTCGGTGGCCCGGTGATCGTGCACGCGATCACCCAAAAAGGCCGCGGCTACACTCCCGCAGAGACCGACGTGGTGGACCGGTTCCACGCCGTCGGGGTGATCCACCCCGAAACCGGGCTGCCGGTGAAGCAATCACGTTTCGGCTGGACCAAGGTGTTCGCCGATGAAATCTGTCAGATCGCTCGATCCCGGTCCGACGTTGTGGGCATCACCGCAGCGATGCTCACCCCGGTTGGGCTGGCGCCGATGGCCGAAGAATTCCCCGACCGGGTATTCGACGTCGGAATCGCCGAACAACACGCGCTGACCTCCGCCGCCGGCCTCGCGTTCGCCGGCGCGCACCCGGTGGTGGCGCTGTACGCGACCTTCCTGAACCGCGCCTTTGATCAACTCCTCATGGACGCCGCCCTGCACAAGGCGGGTATCACCATCGTCCTGGACCGCGCTGGAATCACCGGCGATGACGGCGCCAGCCACAACGGCATGTGGGATATGGCCTTGCTGCGTTCGGTGCCCGGGCTGCGGCTCGCCGCCCCGCGCGATGAACAAACATTGCGAACTGCGCTGCGGGAGGCCGTGGACGTGGCCGACGCTCCCACCGTGGTGCGCTACCCCAAAGGCGCGCTGCCCGAGCCGATCCCGGCGACGAATCAGCACGGCACCGTCGACGTCCTAGCCCGCAGCGTAGGAGAGGGCACCGTGCGGGTACTGGTGGTGGGCTACGGCGCGTTCGCCGGCGCCGCCATCGAGGTGGGGCAACGTCTGGCGGATCAGGGCATCGGCTCCACCGTGGTGGACCCGCGGTGGGTGCTGCCCGTCAGTGAGGACCTGCTGGAGTTGGCCCAGGGGCACGACCTGGTCGTGACCGTCGAAGACGGCCTGGTCTCCAACGGCCTGGGCTCGGCACTTCGCGACGCCCTGGCGCAACGGGACTCAGCGGTCCGGGTGCAATCGCACGGGATCCCCACGACGTTCCTCACCCATGCGGCACGCCCGGAGATCATCGAAGAATTGGGCCTGCGTCCGCAAGATATTGCGATGAAGGCCGCCGCCGTGGCCGCGGATCTGCCGCAGCGGGAAGTACCTAGCCCCGAACGGGTGCAAAGAACGCGCGCGGATCGCTAGGCTGCAGTAACACTCGAGCCCGAGACGACCCTAGGGTGGCAATGCGAAACATTGTGGTTTTCAGTGGCAGTGCGCATAACCGTTTGGCCACCCAAATTGGTGACCACCTCGGCATCGGCGTCTCTCCGGCGCACATCTCCAGGTTCTCTAACGACTGTTTGCAGGCACAGTTGGGGGAGAACTGCCGGCAGCGTGACGTCTACCTGATCCAGCCGCTCGTGCCACCCACTCAGGAGCACCTGATGGAGTTGCTGCTCATGGTGGACGCCGCGAAAGGTGCCTCTGCGGCGCAGATCACTGCGGTGATGCCGCACTTCGCCTACGCGCGCTCGGACAAGAAGGACGCTTCGAGAATCTCCATGGGCGGGCGTCTCGTGGCTGACATGCTGGTGACCGCCGGCGTTGATCGGGTGCTGACGATGACCCTGCACGCACCCCAAGTGCACGGGTTCTTCTCGGTACCCGTGGATCACCTCACCGCACTGGGTGTGTTGGCCGAGCACTTCCGCGGCGATGATGACCTCAGCGACGCTGTGGTGGTCTCACCCGACCTCGGCAACGCCAAGTCTGCGACCGTGTTCGCGCGGCTGCTGGGCCTGCCCGTGGCGGCCGGTAGCAAGCAACGGCTCGCCGATGACCGGGTAGTGATCGACGCGATCGTCGGAGACGTGGCCGGCAAACGCGCGATCGTCCTGGACGATGAGATCGCCACCGGCGGTTCGATCGTTGAGCTTCTTGAACGCCTTGCCGAACAAGGCTGCACCAGCGCGGCAGTGGCCACCACCCACGGCCTGTTCACTGGCCCGGCCGTAAGTAGATTGCGCGAACACCCGATGATCACCCAGGTGGTCACCACAGATACCGTTCCGCCACCACTGGATTGGCCAGAACTGAAGGTGCGCTCGGTCTCGGGGCTGTTCGCCGAAGCGATCGGGCGCATCCACCTGGGCGAATCGGTCTCAAGCTTGTTCGACGGCGTCGACCCCGCCTACGCACCCCCGCAACTGGGGCTGTTCTAGGGCCCGTGAGGTGCGCAGCGCGCGGGTAGCCGGAGCGGCGTCCGCGTTAGGCCTCGCCCTCATCTTGGGCGCGTGTGGGTCCGTCGTTGGCGGGGGTGGTGACTGGTCGGACCTCACCGAGATGTATGAGGGCGCCGACTTCGCCGAACGGGATCTTCCGCTCGAGCAGTTGGTTTCAGCTGCAGAAGTCGTGGTGGTCGGGGAGTTTGGGAGCGTCATAGGACCTCGCGAGGTCGCGGAGGATTTCGAGCTCGTTCAGTTGGAACTGGTCGTAAATGAGGTCATTAGCGGGGACGTTGCGCAGGGAGATGTGCTTGTCTTTGAAGGTTGGGGGGACGAGGTCGGCAAGCCGAGCGGAGAAGCGTTGTACTTTCTGGTCGAGAAAGTCTCAGACGTCGATCCGCCGGGAATCTACACCTGGCACACCTCCCGAGGGATATGGGCGGACACTCAGCGCGCCGACGTGGACACCCCGATCGCGGAGGATCCGCCGTCGAACTCCGACCTGTACTCAGATGAGATCGATGACGCCGGCACATTGGCTGACGTCATCGATCTGGTCCGTGACTTCGCGGCTGGCGGCTAGGCGGTCCGCTGCAGGTACGGGGTGATCCCGCCGAGGTGGAAGGGCCACCCTGCACCCATGATCATGCCCAGGTCGATATCCGCGGCCTCTGAGACCACGCCCTCATCGAGCATCAACTGCACCTCTTGGGCCAGAGCATCGCGGACCCGCTGCAGCAGTTCTGCTGCGCTTTGCGCCCCGGCGCTCTGGCTGCGTGAGCCGAAGTACTCACCGATCGATTCCAGCACCGGGGAGGTTGCGTTCGGGCGCTTGTCGAACTCCACGAACGGCGCACCTTGTTCCACCATGCGGCGCAGGCCGGGCGAGGTGGGATAACGATCGCCGAGGTGCTCGCGCAAGGTATCCAGCACATGCTCGGCAACGGCCGGACCCACCAGTTGCAACAACTGGAACGGACCCATCGGCAGGCCCAAGGGCCGCAACGCCGCATCGGCGGTCGCCACCTCGGTGCCGTCTTCCAACGACCCGAGGACTTCGCCGTGGAGCCGGACGAGGAGTCGGGTCACCCCCAACCCCGGTGCGTCAGCGACCGCGATCGCGGTCTTCTTGCAGGCCTTGGCAACGGCGAACGCGGTGGCGTACGCGACGTCGTCGGTCTTTTCCGCGCGCACCACCTCCACCAGCGGCATCTGTGCGACCGGGTTGAAGAAGTGCAGTCCCACCACCCGCTGGGGATGGGCCAGGTCGCTGGCCATCTGTGACACGGACAGGGCCGAGGTGTTGGTAGCCAGGATGGCCGAAGGGTCGATGACCGTTTCCAGTTCGGCGAAGACCTTCTTCTTTACCTCGATCTCCTCAAAGACCGCCTCGATCACTAGATCGCTGCTGACTAGGTCCGCCAGGTCGGTGGTGACGGTGACGGCTGCGCGCAGGCGGTTGGCCTCATCATCACCAATTCGGCCGCCGGAGAGCAGCTTGTCCACCTCAGCGTGCACGAAGGTAAGACCGCGCTGGGCGCGTTCGTCATCTAGATCCCGCATGATGACCGGAACGCCCATCCGCCGCGCGAACAGCAACGCCAACTGGCTTGCCATCAAACCCGCGCCGGCGATTCCCACCGAGCGCACCGGGCGGGCGAGCGAGGAATCGGGGGCACCCACCGGACGGCGGGCCCGGCGGGTGGTGAGATCAAAGGCGTAGACGCCGGCAGCAAACTCGGGGGAGAGCATGAGGTCCACCAAGGCCTCGTTCTCCGCGTCATAGGAGGTCTCGCGATCTCCTTCGGCGGCCAATGCGACCAGATCCAGGGCCCGGTAGGGCGCCGGCGCTGCACCGTGCAGCCGCGCATCGAGCTGAGCGCGGGCGGCATCCACGATGCCCGACCACAGCGCAGGATTGTCCAGCGGACGCCGGGAGACCTCTTGCTCCCCGCGAATGACCCGAGCGCTCCAACGTAACGACTCGGCGAGAAAGTCGGCGGACTCCACCACCGCGTCGCCGATACCCAACTCCACCGCTTGGGCGGAGGTGAGCTGCTTGTTGTTGCGCAGCGGGTTGGACACGATGACTTCCAGCGCCTTCTCCACACCGATGAGGCGCGGGAGCAGGTATGTCCCACCCCAACCGGGGATCAGGCCCAGTACCGTTTCGGGTAGCCCGATGTTGCGCACCGGGGCGGCAAAGGTGCGGTAGTCCGCGTGCAGCGCCAGCTCCAGTCCACCGCCGAGCGCTGCTCCGCCGACATAGGCGAAGGTGGGCACCGGCATGTCCGCCAGGATCCGGTAGGTGTCGTGCCCGGCTTCGGCGATCGCCCGGGCATCGGCGCGGGACTTGATCTGCGCGGCGCCGTGAAGGTCGGCACCAGCGGCAAAGTGGAACAGTTTGCCGGTGACACCGGCGGCAATGATTTCACCGGCCTGGGCACGGACAGCCACGGATTCGAAGGCTTCGCGCAGGCTCTGCATACCGCCGGGGCCCAGCGTGTTGGGCTTGGTTGGCCCTTCGCCGTTATCCAAGGTGACCAGGGCCAGCGTGCCCAGATCCTCCAGGTGCACATCGCGCACCAGGGCGCGGGTAATACGTTCACTCATGAGTTGTTCTCCCCGGTGTAGTTGGGGTTCTCCCAGATGATGGTGCCGCCCTGGCCAAGACCCACGCACATGGTGGTGATGCCGTAGCGGATCTGGCTGTCTTGGGCGAAGGTGTGCGCGAGCTGGGCCATCAGGCGCACGCCCGAGGCGGCCAGCGGGTGTCCGACGGCGATCGCGCCACCGTAGGGGTTCACGCGTGGATCGGTATCAGCGATCCCGAAGGCATCGAGGAAGGCCAGCACCTGAACCGCGAACGCCTCGTTGATTTCAAAGGCGCCAATGTCCTCGATACTCACACCCGCAAGTTTCAGGGCGCGTTCGGTGGCGGGCACCGGGCCCACGCCCATGACCTCGGGGGCAACGCCGGCGTAGGCGTAGGACACCATCTTCATCTTGGGTGCCAAGCCCAACTCTGCCGCGACCTCGGCGCTGACCAGGGCAGCGGCGGTGGCACCGTCGGTGAGGGGCGATGAGGTTGCTGCGGTGACCCGGCCGCCATTGCGGAACGGGGTTTTGAGGTCTGCCATCCCCTCAACGGTGGTGTCGGGGCGGGGTGGTTCATCGGCCGTCGCCAGCCCCCAGCCTCGTTCGGGATCGGCCACGGCCACCGGGACAAGCTCGGGGCCGATGTGCCCGTCCGCCAACGCCTTCGCGTACCGGTGCTGGGACGCGGCGCCAAAGGCATCGGCGCGCGCCCGGGTGAGTTCGGGGTATCGGTCGTGCAGGTTTTCGGCGGTGGCGCCCATCACCAGCGCATCGGAAGACACCAGCCGTTCGGTCATGAACCGTGGGTTGGGATCGGCATCGGCGCCGAGTGGGTGGCGGCCCATGTGCTCCACCCCACCGGCCAGTGCGGCGTCGATCGATCCGGTGGCGATCGAGGCGGCCACCTGGGTGACCGCCGTCATCGCACCGGCGCACATCCGGTCGACGGCGTACCCGGGGACCTCCTGCGGCAATCCTGCGAGGAGTCCGACGGTGCGCCCGAGCGTGAGCCCCTGATCGCCGGCCTGGGTGGTAGCGGCGAACGCCACCTCACCGAGCCGGTCGGCCGGGAGTTGTGGGTTGCGCCGAATGAGATCCCGCAGCACCGCAGTGGCGAGATCGTCTGCGCGGGTATTGGCGTACAGACCATCGGGCCGGGCCCTGCCAAAGGGGGAACGAACTGCATCCACGAGAACGACGTCTCTGCCGTGCCACGCCATCGCCAACCTCCGAAAGTTGAAACTGTCAGTACCGGGTACTGGCAGTAACCTTATCTGACGCGGTGGGGTGGCGCTCGATGTTCAGTCCGATTCGACTTGTTCCTCGGCGTCGGGCTCCGGCTGCGGCACTCCCACCGGGGTGCCGGTGACCAGCGCCTCGGTAAGTCGCTCGGTGACCTGCTCTACCTGCCACCCCCGAGCGCCGGCGTTACCCAGGAACCGGGCCACGCTCAGCTCGGTCGCGGGGGACGGTGGTTCCCAGGCGATTCGGCGTTGGGTGTCGGGAGAGAGCAGATTCTCTTGCGGTAGGTGCAGTTCGTCGGCGAGCGCGCGAATCGTGGGTTTCACCGCATCCAGGCGCTTGGCGGCCTGCGGATTGCGATCGCGCCAGGCGCGCGGCTGGGGCAGCACATCGGCGCGACGGGGCGCCCGGTGCGGAGGCAACGCCGAATCCGGCAACCGCAGTGCCCGCTGGATCGCCTCATGCCAGGTCCGAATCCGCCGTCGGGCACCGGGTCGGGTGAACGGCGCCAACTCGGCAAGATCAGAGCGCGAGCGCGGCAACTTCTGGGCAGCGGCGACGATCGCTCGATCCGGCAAGATCCGCCCTGGGGCGATGTCGGCCGACCGAGCGGCCTCATCGCGCGCAGTCCATAACTCCTGGACGACGGCGAGCCCGCGTCGGTCCCGGATGCTGTGTGTTCCCGAGGTGCGTCGCCACGGGTCGGCGCGCGGTTGGGGCGGGGGAGCATTGCGCACGTGTTCAAATTCTTGGTGGGCCCAGTCGAACTTTCCGGCATCGCGAAGTTCCGCAGCCAAGATGTCCCGAAGTTCCACCAGGACCTCCACATCCAGGGCGGCGTACCGTAGCCAGTCCGCCGGCAGGGGCCGCTTGGACCAGTCCGCAGCGGAGTGCTCCTTGGCCAGCACCAGGCCGAGGTCCTCTTCGACCATGGTGCTCAATCCCACCCTGGCCCTACCAAGGAGGCGGCCAGCGAGCTCGGTGTCGAAGAGTTCGCCTGGGTGCAGCCCCAGCTCGGCGAGGCAGGGCAGATCCTGGCTCGCCGCGTGCAGGATCCACTCCGGTTCGCTCATCACCGCCGCGAGTTCGGAGAAGTCGTCGATGCCGATGGGGTCGATGAGATGGGTCCCAGCCCCTTGGCGGCGGATCTGTACCAGGTAGGCGCTTTGGCCGTATCGGTAACCCGAGGCACGTTCGGCATCGACCGCCAGCGGGCCGCTGCCGCGCGCCAACAACTCCACCGCATCGTTCAGACCTGCGGTGGTGGTGATGACCTCTGGGACTCCGTCTGCGGGCTCGGTCAGAGGTTGGGTCATCGGCGCCTATTCAGTGGTGCGACATTGTCCGGCATGGGTGGCAGGCCGGCCGTTTGTGATGTGAGCAGTGCCCAGGCCCGCAGGTGCGGAGCGAGGTCGGCGCTGTCGGGAGTCCAGGACGCGCGTACTTCGATCTCCACCTCACCGTCGCGCAGCTCCAGGCCCCCGAAGGTCTCCGACAGCACCCGCGTGACCGTCCCGGACAACGAGTGGTACCCGGCCTCTTCGGCTTCCAGGGCATCGGTGAGCCAACTCCAGCCCACCTCGCCGAGCATCGCATCGGCGCCAAGTTCGTCTTCTAGACGAGCGCGGGCCATCACGATCACCCGGAAGGTGCCGTTCCATGCTTCTTGGCCCTCGGGGTCATACAGCACCACGAACCGGCCGTTGCCCAGGAGGTCATCGGGATCTCCCGAGGGGTTGACCTCGCAGGTGAGGGCTAGTGCGTAGGGGGCGATTCGGGTGGGCGGCGGGACCTCTTCCAGGCGCAACTCCGGCCGCATCCGGTGCCCCCGGAGGCTGGTTAATGCGGCTTCGAAATCGGCGGGCGCCACGTTGTTAGGCCCACTGTCGCCTGATCCTGCGTTCACATCGCTCAGGCTATTTGACGCATGCCACCGGGGCGATGAGGCCACGCCGCTGGGAGCTGTGTCTATGGCTAGACTGCCTGGGTGCCCGGGGTCCTCGAAGCGAAGATTGGATGAGCGCCGTGACACAGGCAGCCTTACCCGCGTTCCGACCCGTCATCATGGGCAGCGATCTGGGGGTGTACTCCTTGGCGCGGGCGTTCCATGAGGCCTATGCGGTGTCCTCGATCGTGGTGTCGAACTCGCCGCGCGGTCCGATCATGGACTCGGCGATCTTGGAGCCCAGATTCGCTGGCGCTGGTGCGTCCAGCAGCGCGGTGGTGGCGTTGTTGGAGAAGATCGCCGCCGAGCATGCCGAGACGCTGATCCTGCTTCCCACCGCCGAACACGAACTCGACCTGGTTTCCGAACATTGGGACCGCCTGGGTGAGCTGTACGTGATCCCGTACTCCCCGCCGTCGGTCATGCACCGCGCCCGCGACAAGCGGGTGCTGGAAGAGATTTGTCAGGAACTGAGTCTGCCGGTGCCGCGCAGCGTGCACATCGAGCTGGACGGGTTAACCCAAGATGCGCTGAAAGACCTCGAGATCGACCTGGTCTACCCCTTGGTGCTCAAACCCGCCAACTCCGGTGAACACACCCAGTTGTCCTTTCCCGGTAAGCGCAAGGTTTACATGGCCGATGACGCCGACGGCGTACGCCGGACCTTCGGTGCCCTCATCGAGGCCGGCTACGGCGGGGCGATGGTGGTTCAAGAACTCGTGCCGGGCGACGACACCGCTGGGCGCACCGCCACCTGCTACGTCAACCAACAGGGTCAGGTCACGCTGATGGCCACCGGCCAGTTGCTTCTGGGGATGCACTCTCCGACGATGATCGGCAACTCGGTGGCGGTACTCACCGACCCGCAACCAGACGTGGCCGACCAGGCTGAGACGATCGCCACCGAGCTCGGTGTGCGCGGGTTTGTGAACTTTGACCTCAAGGTCGACGCCCGCGACGGCCGGGGTCGCTTCTTTGACCTCAACACCCGAATCGGACGTCCGAATCACTACCTGCTGGTGGCCGGGGTGAATCCAGCGGTCGCGATCGTCGAGGACTTCTTGCTCGACGGTCCGCCCCAGATTCAGAAGCAGACCAGGGTGGGGGTGTACTCCTACGTGCCCAAGTTCTGGTTGCTGCGCTACATCACCGACCCGAAACTGGCGACGGCGGTTCGGCGCGCGTGGAAGGCCACGAAGCCCGGCCCGCACCCACTCGTCTACAGCGCCGATCGAAGCCCGAGGAGGCTGCTGTACCGGATCACCTCCACGGTGAACCTGCTACGCAACTACTGGACCTTCTACCGCCGCCCCAACTCGACCGGGATCTGAGAGGCTGATACCTGTGGCTGAGCCAACGCTGAGGCGAATCGATGAGACCGCCTTCGCCGACCTGACCGCTGGGGTCAGTGTTCCGATCGAACAATCGGCCCATTGGGACGACTTCGATACCGCGCTGGCGGGCCGCGAGCCGTGGGGGATCGTGGCCCTTGCGAACGGCGAGGAGCCGTGGGCGGTGCTGCGCCTGAGCCTGTACGAGGGCCGCGGGTTCACGTACTTGTGGGCCAAGCATGGACCGGTGTGGTTGGTGGAGCCGACGGCGGAGCGCGAGCAGGTGCTGCGAAACGAGCTGGTTGCCCTCATTGCCAAGGTGCGGCCCCGCACGCCGTTCGTGCGCCTGCATGCCCGGCATCGGGCGCCCGACACTCACGAGCTGTTGCAGACTCTGACGTATGACCAGACGGTCATCGTGGACCTGGAGCCCAGCGAGGACGACATCATGGCGCAAATGCGTCAGCGCGGGCGCCGCTGCATCCGCAAGGGGCTGAAGGATGAGTCACTGGAGGTCACCGAGGAAACCGGCCTCAGCGAATCCGAATTCGAGGCACTGTATGAGGTGCTGGTCGAAACCGGCGAGCGTGATGGTTTCGGCATCTCCGGGGCTGGGGTGTACTGGACCATGTTGCAGACGCTCGGGGGCGGCAAGGCCCGGATGTTCGTCACTCGCCGTGAGGGCCGCCCGCTGGCCTGGGCGATCGTGACCGTGCACCAGGGGCAGGGCGTGTATTACTACGGCGCCTCCAATGCTGAGGGCCGCAAGGCCTGGGCCGCGGACCTGCTGCACTGGCGGATTATGCAGATTCTCAAGGAAGAGGGCGTGTCTTCCTATGACTTCATGGGCACCGCATCGGACCGGGCTCCGAGCCTGGCGGGCGTGACGGAGTTCAAGACGAAGTTCGCCAAAGACGTCACCCACGTCGATGGTGCCTGGGATGTCCCGGTGCGCCCGAGGTTGTACCGGGCCTTGGTGGGGGCGCTGGCGCTGAAGCGTCAGGTTGCCAGTGTGCCGGGGACCCTGCGCGCCAAACTTCGGCCAGGCGCACAAGACGCTTCGTAGCGCAATAGCCCAGACGCGGCATCGAACTACCCGACGTGGTCGGTGCCGGAGTAGAAGTGCAGCGAGGGGATCGGGAGCTCGTCCTGCGCGCGGCTGCCCCAGTCCGTGCCGGAGACGTCCTGTACTGCTTGCGGTTCGGTGACCACGATCAGTTCGGTGATGTTGTGCTCACCGATGGCCAGGCGGAGCTCCTCGAACGGGTCCGCCTGAGTCAAGGTCCCCGAGACGTCCACCCCAAGGGTGGACAACAGCTCCACCGACTCCCGTAGCCCGCCCACTGCTTCTCGGCGTTCGCTTTGGGTGTCGGGGTTGTCGGTGAGCGCCGACCACGCGTCCTTCAGATCCCCGAGGCTGAGGTGGTTGATCGCGTCCACCACCGCCAAGGAGTCCGATCCCACCGGTACAAAGACCAGGTAGCTGGTGACGTCGGAGCCTTCGTGTAGTTGGGCGATTCGGGCAACGTCTCGGGCGCGTAGAGCTTGGGCGGAGAGGATCGCAACGGTCGACATACTGTTGAGTCTAGGTTCTAGGCTCGTTAGCCTCGCGTCATGTTGTTTGCCTTCTCGGTAGCCCCGACCACCACCCACGCCTCCGACGGTTCGGTGAGCGCCGCGGTCGCCGACGCGATCGCCGTCGTCAGGGACTCCGGCTTGCCGTACGAGCTCACCTCGATGTTCACGACCATCGAGGGGGAGTGGGACGAGGTGATGTCGGTGATCAAGGCAGCGTGCGACGCCGTCGCTCGCCACTCCCCGAGAATCTCCCTGGTAGTCAAGGCAGACCTGCGTCCGGGGCTCAGTAACCAGCTGACCCAGAAGGTCACGCGGGTGCAGGAGCTGCTCGATGAGTGAATACACCGTGGGCGATTTGGACGCCAAGGACGCGCAGCAACTCGGCCGGGTGCACTATGAGGTGTGGCGCGCCACCTATTCCGATTCGTTGTCGCCGGAGGCTCTGGACGAACTGGACCCGGAACGGTTCGCGGACCGATGGCTCACCCTGGCGAGCCGCCGTGACCGCGATGGTGCACTGCCCGGCGGGCAGGTCACCAGGATCGGGTTCCACGGCGGCACCGCCGTGGGATTCGTAACCGTTGGCCCAGCGCGCGATCTCGGGGCCCCAATCGACTGGCAACTGTGGGCGCTCAATGTGCTGCCCGCACACCACGGCAGCGGATTGGCGCAGTTGCTCATTGCAGACGCCTTGGGCGATCGGGACGCCTACCTGGAAGTGGAGCAAGGCAACGATCGTGCGATCGCTTTTTACACCCGGCAGGGATTCGTTCTCGACGGTCACCGCACCGAACGTGACGACGGGATGACCGAGCTGCGGATGGTGCGCCGCGGTGAGTCCGGGCAGGGGCGAACCTAGCCCGCTGGTACGTGGTCTTCGTGGCCGTTGAGGCGAAGGCGTTGCCGCAGGCGTTCGGCGGCCCGGTCCATGTCGGCATCGTCGGGGTTCTTGTCCGCTGTGCTCGGGTCGAAGTCGCCCGGGGAGTTGCTGGGCCACACGTGCAGGTGCACGTGCGGCACCTCATACCCCTGAATGACCAGGCCCACGCGCTGGGAATTGAACTCCTCGCGTTGGGCTTCGCCGATCAGCCTGGCCACTTCAAAGACGTGCGCGCTCAGGCGCTCGGGCAGGTCCACCCATTGGTCGATCTGTTCGCGTGGCACTACCAGGGTGTGCCCGGGCTGCTGGGGTTCGATGGTGAGGAACGCGACGCAGGCGTTATCGCTCCAGACGAATCGGCCGGGGATCTGCCCGTCGATGATCTTGGAGAACAAGGAAGTCATCACACCACGCTAACGCTTCACAACGGCGACGTCGTTGGTTCCTACCCGCAGGGAGCCTCCGTCGTCCGATAGTTCGGCCTGGTCCCACGCGAGTAACACCTGCGTGAAGGCGGCATGGTTGTCCGCGCCACCGGGTAACGGCACGTCCTGAGCGGGGCCGGTGTTGACCACGATCGCGACCGTGCCGCGATTCATCACAAACCACCCGGCATCGTCGTCGAAGGTGACCCGGGTAGTGGAACGGTCCCCGCAGGCCAGGTCGGGCTGCGCCCGCCGCAACGCGATCATCGCGGTGTAAAAAGCCAGCACTCGGGCTTGCGGCGGCTGGTTGGTTTCATTCCAGTTCAGTTTGCTGCCGGTGAAGGTCTCGGGAGCCTGCGGGTCAGGGACCTCGATGTTGTCCTTGCCATACAGCTGCGCCCAGCCGTGATCGCCGAACTCCCGGCGCCGCCCCTGTGCCACCGCGCGCGCCAACTCGGGCTCGGCGTGGTCGGTGAAATACATCCACGGGGTGGTCGCGGCCCACTCCTCACCCATGAACAACATGGGGGTGTAGTGGCTTCCCAGCAGCAGGGCGGCCCCGATCGCTAGCCGGCCGGGGTCCAGCGACGCTGATGGCCGGTCGCCGAGCGCACGGTTACCGACCTGATCGTGGGTGTTGAGGGAAGCGACGAACCGGTGCCCGGACACCCACGTCGGTACCGGTGCACCCCAGTCCTTGTCCCGGAAGGTGGAGTAGGTACCGTTGTGCACGAACACGTCGGTGAGCGCCTTGGCCAACGTCTGACCCGAACCGAAGTCCACGTAGTACCCGTGCCGCTCCCCGGTGAGGTAGGCGTGCAGGGCGTGGTGGACGTCGTCGGCCCATTGGCCGTCCATACCGAAGCCGCCGCCGGATACTGCAGTGACCATCACGGCGTCGTTCATGTCCGATTCAGCGATCAAGCTCAGCGGCCGCCCGAGCCGGGAAGCAAGGTCGGACGTTGCTGTGGCCAGTTCGGCCAACACGTGGACGGCGGAATCGTCCTGGAGTTCGTGCACCGCGTCCAGTCGCAGGCCATCGATATGAAACTCCGAGAACCAGCGCAGCGCGCCAGAGACGATGAAGTCGCGCACTGCTGCCGAGCCCGGGCCATCGAGGTTGACGGCCTGTCCCCACGGAGTGTGGTGCCGGTCGGTGAAATAGGGTCCAAAGCGAGATAGGTAGTTCCCCGAGGGGCCAAGGTGGTTGTAGACCACGTCCAGGACCACGCCCAGTCCGCGACGGTGTGCGGCGTCGACGAATCGTTGCAGCGCGCGGGGTCCACCGTAGGACTCCTGGACTGCGTATAGAGCGACGCCGTCATATCCCCACCCGTGCTCGCCACCGAAGGCCGCGACCGGCATCAATTCCACGACGTCTACGCCCAGTGCCGCCAGATGATCCAGGCGGCTGATCGCGGCATCCAAAGTGCCATCGGTGGTGAAAGTACCGATGTGCAGTTCATAGATCACCGAACCGGTGACGCCGGCACCGTCCCAGTCTTGATCCGTCCAGGTGAACTGTGCCGCGTCGAACGAACGTGAGTGGCTGTGCACGCCGTCGGGCTGCCACGGTGAACGCGGATCCGGCAGCGGTTCGGAGTCATCGACGATGAAGCCATAGTCGGTGCCGTCCGGCAACGTCGGTGTGCTCCACCAGCCATCGGCGCTGCGGTCCATCGGCTGGCGCGCACCGTCTCCCGGGAGGTCCAGCAGCACACTGCTGGCGCCGGGCGCCCAGACTGACAGACTCATGACTCACTCTCCAAGATCGCGACCGGACTGTGTCGGAGCAGTTCGCCCAACGGTTGACTGCCGCCCTGCACGCTGGTGCCGGTGAGCACGTCGCGCCACCTGCCATCGGGCAGCACTACGGTGTTTTCCCCCCACCCGCCAACCTTTCCGAGCGCGACCGGTAACCGGGTGGCGATGGTCAGCGCGTACGGTCGGTCATCAACGGTGCGCGCATACGCCACCGCATGCCCGGTGGAGGTGGGCAGCGGCAGATAGCCGGCCCGCGGTCCCACAAACGCCTGGGGTGTGCGCCGCCGCAGCCTTAAAGTCTGCGCCACCAGCCGCAATTTCTCCTGACCGAGGTTGTCGGGCTGTGCCCCAGAGTCCAACCTGGCAAGCACCTGCTGCAACGGGCCGTGATCGACCGGCCCACGGTTATCCGGATCCACCAGGGCCACCAGCGTCGACTCGCTGCCCTGGTACACATCGGCGACCCCGGGCACGGTCAGTTGCAGCGCCTTGGTGCTGAGTGTGGCCACCCGCACCGCATGCTCGGTGCGCCGCACCCAGGCGTCCATGAGGGCGGCGACATCGGCGTCGCTGACAACGAACTCCACCACGGACCTCAGGGCCGTCTCGCCGCCGGTGTCCTGTTCGGTCCACGTGGTCCAGTCCTTGGCCTCCCTGGACGCTTTCACCAGGTAGTCGCCCAGGCGTTGCGCACTGATCGGGCCATCATGAGTCCACGTGCCAGCGAGCACCTGCAGGAGCAGATTTTCGGTGCGCCCATTCAACTGCCCACGCACGCCTGCGGTCAGGGCGCGGAGCTGGTGCACCAGATCGACCCACTCATCGGCAAACTCCGAGAGCACCCCGATGCGGGCGCGAACGTCCTCGCCGCGCTTGTTGTCATGAGTGGATCCGGCGGTCATCGAGGCTGGATGGGCTAGCTGGATCGCGCCCGCCCAGGCGTGCAATTCGTCTGGACCGATAGCGAACCTGGCCGGGGCACCGCCCACCTCGCACAGGCTCACCAAGTGGGTCCAGCGATAAAACGCGGTGTCCTCCACGCCCTTGGCCATGACCGCCCCGCACACCTGCTGAAAGCGCACCACGAACTCGTTGCGACTGGCTTCCAACCGGCGTCCAGCGCTTCCCACTTCCTCCCCCAAGATGAGGTCGGTGATGACCTGCAAGGTTTCGGTGCGCTCATCGTGTAGGCGCCCGGCGGCCTGCGCGGCCCAGTGTTCAACCAGGGCCCGCGAATGTGGGTGCGCGGGCTCACCGGGAACCACGTAGGCGCGGTACCGTTCGGCCGCGACCAACAACTCACTGAGGCAGTCGGTGATCGCGCGGCGGGTGTGATCGCGCAACCGAATGTCTTCGTGGCAGATATCCCACACCAGGGCGGCAAGTCGCTCCACTTCGGCGCGCAATGATCCAGTGACGATCTGCCGCTTGGAGGCCTCAATGACCGTCGGGAGCGTACCGGGGGTGTCCCCGGCGAGGTCGAACATCAGGGCGCCGAGGCCCGCCGCGCCGGCCGGGTCGGTCAGCACCTGCCCGATCCGCCAACTGGCGTCATATCCGGTGGTGCCGCTGGTGGGCCAGTCGCCGGGGAGGGTCTCATCGGGCTCGAGGATCTTTTCGGCCACGCTCCAGCGCCCACCGATGCGTTGGTGCAGGGTCCGGAAGTACCCGCGGGGATCGGCAAGCCCATCGGGGTGATCCACCCGTAGCCCATCGATGAGGCCGGCGTCCACCAGTTCCAGCAGAAGCCCGTGCGTGGCATCGAACACGTGGGGAAGTTCCACCCGGACCGCCACCAACGTGCCCACGTCGAAGAACCGCCGGTAGTTCAGTTCCTCATCGGCCACCCGCCAGTACGCCAGGCGGTAATGCTGACGCTCCAACAACTGCTCTAGCGGCAGATTCTCGGTGCCGGGCCGGATCGGGAAGCGGTGCTCGTAGTAGCAGAGCACCGGATCTTGCCCGCTCAGCCCGTGCTCGGGCTCATCGGGGTATTGCACGCTCAGTTCCCCATTGGCCAGGACCGTGCCCAGCCGCTGCCCCAGGACGGGCATCAACACGGTGCCTTCATCGCCCCATTCGACGTCGAAGAAGTCGGCATAGGGGGAGTTTTGTCCCTGCGCCAACACCGACCACAGGGCGGCGTTCACGCTCGCGGGTGTGGGCACTGCCATGTGGTTGGGCACCACGTCCACGATGATTCCCATCCCCGCCGCGCGCGCCGTGGCCACGAGCTGCTCGAAGCCTTCGCGCCCGCCCAGGACGGGGGAGAGGGTGGTGTGATCGACGACGTCGTACCCGTGCGTGGATCCCGGCGCGGCGGTGAGGATGGGGGAGAGGTACAGGTCGGTGACTCCCAGTTCCGCCAGGTAGTCCACCTTGGCGGCGGCGCCTGCGAAAGTGAGGTCAGGACCGAGTTGCAACCGATAGGTGCTGGTGGGAAGACGCGTCATCGTAGATGAAGCGTATGGGCCAGTTCCGGACTATGCGAGTCGTCGTGTGGGGGTCGGGCGAGCAGCACCATCGAACGGGTGCGCACCGTGATCGATTGCCCGGCCTCGTACAGTCGGGCCATGTCGCCCTGCGGGTCGGTGTTGACGGCGGCCACCCAGGTGTCGCCGTAGTCGGCGCCCGGGAGGGTGAAGGTGGCGTCCTGCCCGTCGGCGTTGATGAGTAGCAGGAAGGAGTCGTCCACGATTCGCCGGCCCC
The DNA here is from genome assembly GCA_048594865.1 of Beutenbergiaceae bacterium. Lineage (GTDB taxonomy): Bacteria > Actinomycetota > Actinomycetes > Actinomycetales > Beutenbergiaceae > CALKWS01. The sequence continues at coordinate 27,566 of JBMDWZ010000253.1, read as the reverse complement.
GGTCATCGGGTTCTTCGATCGCTTCGCCGTTGATGAACACGCCGATCTGGTGTTGGTTTCCTTTGCCCCAGCACTCCGCTTCCATCGGCTCTCCGGCGGTGGTCAGCCAGGCCAGGTCGGGGAGCGCGGGCAGCCCATTGGGTTGGGAGAACGAGCCGTTGAAGAATCGGCGGCGGCGCAGCACGGGGTGGTCGCGCCGAAGCGCGATCAGGCGGGAGGTGAACTCCAGCAACGATTCCTGTTCACCGGTCAGGTCCCAGTCCATCCAGGAGATCTCATTGTCCTGGGCGTAGACGTTGTTATTGCCACCCTGGGTGCGGCCCAGTTCGTCACCGTGCAGGAGCATCGGGACACCCTGAGATAGCAGCAGAGTGGTGAGGAAGTTGCGCTGCTGGCGTTGACGCAACGCGTTGACGTCGGCATCGTCGGTGGGGCCTTCGACGCCGCTATTCCACGACCGGTTGTGGTCCTCGCCGTCCTTGCCGTCTTCGCCGTTGGCGTCATTGTGCTTGGAGTTGTAGGACACCAGGTCACGCATGGTGAACCCGTCATGGGAGGTGACGAAGTTGATCGAGGCGATCGGGGTACGCCCGGTGTGTTCATACAGGTCCGAGGACCCCGCGAGGCGGCTGGCGAAATCGCCGAGCACGCCCGGTTCACCGCGCCAAAAGTCCCGAACCGTGTCCCGGTACTTGCCGTTCCATTCGGTCCACAACGGTGGGAACCCGCCCACCTGGTAGCCACCGTCGCCGAGGTCCCACGGCTCGGCGATCAACTTCACTTGGGAGATCACCGGGTCCTGGTGCACCAGGTCGAAGAACGCAGAAAGCCGGTCCACCTCGTGGAATTGGCGGGCCAAGGTGGCTGCCAGGTCGAACCGGAAGCCGTCCACATGCATGTCGGTGATCCAGTACCGCAACGAGTCCATGATCAGTTGGAGCACGTGCGGGGAACGCATCAGCAACGAGTTCCCGGTTCCGGTGGTGTCGAAATAGTGCCGTTTATCGTCATCGACGAGTCGGTAGTACTCGGCGTTGTCGATGCCGCGGAAGGACAGCGTCGGTCCCAGGTGGTTGCCCTCTGCGGTGTGGTTGTACACGACATCCAGAATGACTTCGATGTCCGCCTCGTGCAGCGCCTTGACCATCGCCTTGAACTCTTGGACCTGCTCGCCGCGGGTGCCGAAGGCGGCATAGGAGTTGTGCGGCGCGAAGAACCCAATGGTGTTGTAACCCCAGTAGTTCGTCAGGCCCTGGTCTTGCAAGTGTGGGTCTTGAACGAACTGGTGCACGGGCATCAATTCGATTGCGGTGACCCCGAGGTCACGCAGGTGCCCGATGATCGCCGGGTGTGCCAACGCTGCGTAGGAGCCGCGAATTTCTTCGGGGATGTCGGGGTGTACTGCGGTCATCGCGCGCACGTGCGCTTCGTAGATGACGCTCTCGTGGTAGCCGTGGTTCGGCGGCCGGTCATGACCCCAGTCGAAGTACGGGTTGGTCACCACCGACGTCATCGTGTGCGGAGCGGAGTCGTCCTGGTTGAGCTTTTTGGAGTCCGGGCCGTCGGCGAAGGCGTAGGAGAACAACGCCTCATTGCCGTCGATCTGGCCGTCGATGGCCTTGGCGTAGGGGTCTAGGAGCAGCTTGGCGGGGTTGCAGCGGTGGCCGTTCGCGGGATCGTGCGGTCCGTGTACGCGGTACCCGTATCGCTGTCCCGGGCGCACGGTCGGCAGATACACGTGCCACACGAACGCATCGACCTCGGTGACCTCGATATGAGTCTCGGTTCCGTCGTCGTCCAGGAGGCACAACTCAACTCGTTCCGCGGCACCTGAGAACAACGCGAAGTTCGTACCTGAACCGTCGTAAGTGGCACCCAGGGGGTAGGACTTACCGGGCCAGGTCTGCATATGTTTAGCCTTCCAGAGCGATGCGCATCAAATGCACCAGGGCGTCCAATTGAACCGAGTCGCCGGAGCCTACCTCGACGTCGGCGCCTTCGAGCGCGCGCGCCGCCAGGCCGGCCTTGGAGTCGATCAATTCGGCGATCTTGGTGTCGATGGTGTGCGCGGCGAGGATCCGCCAGGCGGTCACCGATTCGTCTTGTCCGATCCGGTGCACCCGGTCGATGGCCTGTTCCTGTTCGGCCGCCGTCCAGGACAACTCCGCCAGCACCACGTTCGATGCGGCGTGCAAGTTCAATCCGACACCGGCGGCGGTCAGTGAGCAGACCGCGACGGACACCTCGGGGTCCTTTTGGAACGCGTCGATCGCTTCTTGACGGGCCTTGGTGGTCTGGTCACCGCGGACCGAGACCGTCCTCAGCCCGGCTTCGGCGAGTGAATCCTCGGCAGTGTCCATGACATCGATGTGCTTGGCGAAGAACACCACCTTGCCCACCGAACGCACCAGCTGCGCGGTGTAATCGGCGGCCAGGGCAGCCTTGGCCTTTCCGATCCGGCGCACCATGGTGAACACGTTGTCGGTGCCCTTGGCGTTGCGTGAGGATTCCAGCTCGGCCTTCGCGACCTTGCGCAGCAACGCCAGATCCAGCTGGCCCGGAGGCACTTCGCTGATCTCCTGTGCGGCTTCCAGTCGACGGTAGGTGGCAGCCAACCGGCGGCCCACCTCAGCCTCCGCGGCGCGGATCGAACGCCCGGCCTCATCGTCCAACTCGACCGGCAGGTCCGCCACGCGCTTGTCCGGCAGGTCGCGGGCGACCTGAGACTTGGTGCGACGCACAATGCCCAGGTCGATCACGGCCGACCGAGCCGCGGGGTAGAACGCGCGGTCGGCGGGGGTCAGCCCGGTGGTTTCCAGTTCGTTCAGCAACTCCGCGTTGGGCGACTTCCCGTCGGTCCAGCCCAGGAACTGCCAAATCGCGTTGAAGTCCTCCACGTCATTGATCAGCGGGGTACCGGTCAACGCCATCATCAGCGGCTTTCCACCGGGGGTGTTGGCACGGATCTTTCGCGACAGGTTCAACACGTGCTGGGAACGCTGGGATGTCAGGTTCTTAATGAAGTGCGCCTCATCGACCACCATGGACTTGAAACCCAAGGTGGACAGCCACGACAGGTGCCGATCTAGCACGGTGTAATTCACCACGAACACGTCGGCGAAGGCGTCGATGTCCTGGCCATCGCCGTGGATCACGGTGACTCGGCGCTGAGGCGTCCAGCGCTGCACCTCGCGCTCCCAGTTGATCTTCACCACGTTGGGGACCACGGCGAGCATCGGGTACGTACCGGCCACCGACGCGGCCAGCACCGACTGCGCGGTCTTACCCAGACCCGGTTCGTCGGCGAGCAGGAAGGTCCGATGCCCACGGCGAACGGACTCCAACAGGTCCACCTGGTGGTGCATGAGTTCTAGACCCCTGGGGGAGAACCGGTCCCGTAGCGCCCGCGGCAGCGACATGCTGGCCGCGCCGCCACCGGCGCCCTGATCGAAGGCCCGATACAACGGGTCCATCAAGTCCCACCCCGAGAGGTACCCATTGGAGGGCTCGGGCACCAGGCTCTTCAGGTCTGGGGCCAGGAACGGGCTCGCTTTGACCCGCGCACGCACCGAGGGTGGGACCACCTGCTTGTGGGCGAGCTGCTCGGGAATGGTCTCGGGGACCGGCGCCGCTGGAGCCTTGATCTCCATCTCATCGGCGGACAATGCTTTGCCCGAATCCAGCAGCCAGTCTCGGCGCATTCGCTGCGCGGCGGCCGACGGCGTGGCGTCGTCCGCGAGCAGGTTCAGCAAGCTGGTGTCCTGAGCCGCGGTCCGCGCCAGAATGGTGGCGACCCCGTCGAGGCGTTTGAGGAGTTCGGCGCGGGACTGCGCGGAGATTTCCGCGTCATCCTTGATGCGGTTTCGTTCCTCACGCACCAGGAGCGCAATGACTTGAAACTTTGTCCGGTTGGTGGGGCCAACGCGCCCATTTTTAGACGCCTTGGCCTCAACTTCCCGGACTCGGCGCGCCAATATTGGCAGCAGCGGTGCGTCGTCGTCGGGCCGAATTCGGCCCGAGGGACGGCGGCGAGTCGTGGACGGCACTAAGACCCTTTCCCTGTTCTTTGCTGCACACGCGAAAGTGAGAATGTGTGCACCGCGAAAGCCCCTTAGCCCGAAGGCTCTACTTTCGCTGGTGGGCGATACTGGGATCGAACCAGTGACCTCTTCCGTGTCAGGGAAGCGCGCTACCGCTGCGCCAATCGCCCGCGAGGTGGGTACGGGATTCGAACCCGTGTATACGGCTTTGCAGGCCGCTGCCTCGCCTCTCGGCCAACCCACCGGTGATTATAGCCGGACCCGAAAGTCCCGCTGGGCCGGGCCGTCGAGCGGACAACGGGACTCGAACCCGCGACCCCCACCTTGGCAAGGTGGTGCTCTACCAACTGAGCTACGTCCGCATGCCACGTCGCTAACGTGTGCGTCCCAGACTCTAAACCACGGGCCGGGTGTGAGTCCAACTGGTGACGCCGATACCGTGTTGCGCATGGGTGACAGTTGGGCGCAGTTCGCGGGAGTGCGGGCAAAAGACGTGGTGCAATACGCCGATTTACGTGAGGAACCACACGTTCTTGCCGACGGCGGATGGTGGGCGGTGGCCGCCGAGTTTGATGGGCCGTGGCACGCCTGGAGATTCGCCGACGTTCGAATCGAGCACACCGAGCGCGCCCAGCACACCGAGCACACTGAGATCCCGCAGCGCCCTCGGGTCTGGGCCGGGCCTGCTCGCGACTCGTGGTCCTCATCGATGTCCCGCGCCAACTACCTCGCCGCGGTTCAGGAGATCCGGAACCGCATCGAGTCCGGCGAGGTGTATCAAGTCAACGTGTGCCGAGTGCTGAGCGCCGACGTGCCCCAGCGGCCCGACGCCGCCGCCCTGTCCGCCATCCTCACCAGCGGGAATCCGGCCCCGTATGCGGGGGTGATCGACGTGCAGGCCGACGACGACGGCGCGATTCCGGGTGCGTGGGTGGTCAGTGCCTCACCGGAGTTGAGCGTTGCTGTTGCCGACGGGCTGGTGAGTTCGGGGCCAATCAAGGGGACCGCGCCCAGCGCCGAGCAACTCCTAGACAAAGACCGCGCCGAGAACGTGATGATTACCGATCTGGTCCGCAACGACCTGCAGCACGTCTGTGCACCGGGCACGGTGACTGTCACCGATTTGCTCGCTGTGGAAGAACACCCGGGGCTGGTGCACCTGGTGTCCCGGGTGCGGGGAGAGCTGGCGAACCCGGACTTGGCGGCGGACGGCGCACGGGGCTGGCAGGAGTTACTCGCCGCTACCCACCCGCCCGGATCTATCTCAGGGGCGCCGAAGTCCTCGGCGTTGACCGCTATCGCCGACACCGAGCCGACTAACCGTGGTCCCTACTGCGGGCAGATCGGCTGGATCGATGCCGACGCCGGGACGGCTCGGTTGGCCGTGGGGATCAGAACGTTCTGGTGGTCCGATGCCCGGTTGAACTTTGGCACCGGGGCCGGGATCACCTATGACTCCGATCCTGCGTCCGAATGGGCCGAGACCGAGCTCAAGGCGGCGACACTCCTGAATCTGGCCTCGACCTCTGGCAAGGTGGACGCATGATCCTGTGGTTCAACGGTGCGCTGTACACCGAAAGCGCTGGCCTGCTCGATGCCCTCGACCACGGCGTAACCGTGGGCGATGGGGTCTTTGAAACCTGTGAGGTGCGCGCCGGCCGAGCGTTCGCCCTGACCAGGCACATCGAACGCCTTCAGCACTCCGCTGCCGGGCTCGGGCTGGATTCACCGGCACCGGAGAGGGTGCGTGAGGCCGTGCGTGCGGTTGAGGAGGAGTGGGTGCAGACCCACGGGCCCGATCAACTCGGCCGCCTGCGGATCACCTGGACCGCCGGGCCGGGACCGTTGGGCTCCGAGCGCACGCCGGGCGCCGGCACTTTGATGGTGGCCGCCGGCCCGACCCCGGCGCCGGCGCCGGTGCGGGTACGGATCGTGCCGTGGACGCGGAATGAGAACTCCGCCGTCGCCGGTTTGAAGACCACGTCCTATGCCGAGAACGTCAAGGCCCTTGCCCGCGCGGCCGACCACGGCGATGGTGAAGCCATTTTCGCCAACACCAAGGGCGAGTTGTGTGAGGGCACCGGCACCAACATTTTCCTCGACGATGGTGAGGCGTTGATCACACCGCCACTAGCGAGTGGCTGTCTGGCCGGGATCACCCGTGCCCTGGTCTTGGAGTGGGCCGGTAGCGAGAACATCACGGTGGTGGAACGCGATCTGAGCCTGGAGGATCTGCGGCAGGCCACACACGCGGCGCTGACGTCCTCCACCCGCGGGATCGTTCCGATCAGCGCCGTCGATGGTCGCGAACTGGCCCCCGGAGACCTGACGCTGCGGATGTCATCGGCGTTTACCGCCCTCAGCGCCGAACAGGTGGACCCCTAAGGCCTGCTAGGATCGCTGCTGCACACATGCGGTGCACCCGGGCGATTGGCTCAGTGGTAGAGCGCCTCGTTCACACCGAGGAGGTCACTGGTTCGAACCCAGTATCGCCCACAGACCGGACCATCAGTGGTCCGGCACCAGGGCAGGGGAGGTCCGCGGTGGGTATCGATGACATCGTTGCCAAAGCCCGCGAGGAAGCTGACGCTGATCACGCCGAGCAGGTACAGGCGGTCACCGAGGTGATCAAGGACCGCCACCCAGACCAGGTCGAGCAGATCTTGTCCACCGCCGCCAAGCGCGCTTCGGAAAGCGGTTAAGCCGCTCGCGCCACCTTGGGACTTCGGCACCCCGTTGCTCGCTAAGATCGAGCGGTCCGTTTTTGCTTGATATCCCCAAGGAGTACGCAGTGTCCGACACCGCAGCGCCCGGCCAGCACGCCCACGATCAGCCGGAGACCGGAGCTACGCGTTTTGCCGGTCGCGCCGATGTGGTGGCGATGCGCGTGGATGGGGTTTTGCAGGATTTGTTCCGTGAGATCCCGCAGGGTGCGACGGTGGAGCCGGTCACCATCGACAGTCCCGACGGCCTGGACATCTTGCGGCACTCTGCGGCGCACGTGTTGGCCCAAGCAGTGCAGCAGAACTACCCCGACGCCAAGCTCGGGATTGGTCCGCCGATCACCGACGGGTTCTACTACGACTTTGACGTCGCGGAGCCTTTCACACCCGAGGATCTCAAGAAGCTCGAAAAGTCGATGCAACGGATCATCAACACCGGGCAGACGTTCTCCCGCCGGGTCGTCAGCGACGATGAGGCCCGCGTCGAACTGGCCGGTGAGCCTTACAAGATGGAACTCATCGGGCTCAAGGGCTCCGGCGCCACCGATGCCGCCGAGGGGGCCTCGGTTGAAGTGGGTGGCAGCGAACTGACCATTTACGACAACATCGGCCGGGACGGCGCCGTGGTCTGGGGTGACTTGTGCCGGGGACCGCACCTGCCGTCCACCAAGATCATCGGTAACGCCTTCAAGTTGATGCGCAGCGCCGCGGCCTATTGGCGCGGCAGCGAGAAGAACCCACAGTTGCAGCGCGTATACGGAACCGCGTGGCCCTCCAAGGAAGACATGCGCGCGTACTTGGACCGGTTGGCCGAGGCCGAACGTCGCGATCACCGCAAACTCGGTGCCGAACTGGACTTGTTCTCCTTTCCTGAAGAGATCGGCTCCGGTCTGGCGGTATTCCACCCCAAGGGCGGCATTATCCGCACCGAGATGGAGGACTACTCGCGGCGTCGTCACATCGAATCCGGCTATTCCTTTGTCTCCAGCCCGCATGTGACCAAGGCGAAGTTGTTTGAGATCTCCGGGCACCTGGATTGGTATGCCGATGGCATGTACCCGCCCATGCAGATCGACGCCGAGTACGACGCCGATGGCACCTTGCGGCGGCAGGGGCAGGACTACTACCTCAAGCCGATGAATTGCCCCATGCACAACCTGATCTTCGCCAGCCGTGGGCGTTCCTACCGCGAACTGCCGATGCGGCTCTTTGAGTTCGGCACCGTGTACCGGTACGAGAAGTCCGGGGTGGTGCACGGCATGACCCGGGCCCGCGGGTTCACCCAAGACGACGCGCACATTTACTGCACCCGGGAGCAGATGCGCGATGAACTGGCATCGCTGCTGACGTTCGTGCTGGAGTTGCTCGCCGACTATGGGTTGAGCGACTTCTACCTGGAGCTCTCCACCAAGAACCCGGAGAAGTTCGTCGGCGATGACGACACCTGGGATGAGGCCACCGCAGTCTTGGAAGAAGTTGCGGGTGCCTCGGGCCTCGAACTTGTCCCCGACCCCGGTGGGGCGGCGTTCTACGGTCCCAAGATTTCGGTGCAAGCCAAGGACGCCATCGGCCGGTCTTGGCAGATGTCGACGATTCAGCTCGACTTCAACCTGCCCGAGCGTTTCGACCTGGAGTACACCGCGGCCGATGGTTCCCGGCAGCGTCCGGTGATGATCCACCGTGCCCTGTTCGGTTCCATTGAACGGTTCTTCGCGGTGCTCACCGAGCACTACGCCGGTGCCTTCCCGGCCTGGCTGGCCCCGGTTCAGGTGGTGTGTGTGCCCGTGGCGGAGGTGTTCAACGACTACCTGGAATCCTTCGCGGACCGGCTTCGCAAGGCCGGTGTCCGGGTCGAGGTAGACACCAGCGATGATCGGTTTGCGAAGAAGATCCGCAACCAGACCAAGGCGAAGGTTCCATTCGTGCTCATCGCCGGGGGAGAAGATGCAGAGGCGGGAGCGGTGTCCTTCCGCTACCGTGACGGGCGCCAGGAGAACGCGGTGCCACTGGATGAAGCGCAACGCATCATCACCGAAGCGATCGCCACCCGCGTACAGATCTAGCCGGCCGAACACGCCACGAAGAGAATCGCAGGAGCAATGAACCCCTATCAGTCAGCGGCTCTGACGGTCACCGCAACTGTCGGTGCCGACGCCAGCGCCTCGGTGCACTTCGGCGAGGTGCACAGGACGTTCCAAGGCTCGGACCTGGAGCACGTGCGCCAACTGCTGATCCAGTGGATCATCGCCCAAGCATCCTCGACCGTGGGCCAACCCGTTGGCGTGCACATCGATGACCCCGAAGGCCGGTGGGAGTTGACCGTCACCCCGGACGGTCAGGTGCACACCATCACCGAGCCGAGCACACAGCCCGCCTCGCATCAGGCATCGCAGACTCAAGCTGCGCCAACCCACCCTTCCACCGAGGTCGCATTCGGGGACACCGACCCCTCGATCCCGGTTATCCCGTCCACGCCCGAGCCCACGCAGGAGTACCAGGCGCCCCAGGCCCAGGTATCCGCTGGACACGGTGCGCCTCAGCCCCAGGCATCCCCTGAACAAGGTGCGCCCCAAGCAGCAGAACCCCGCTCCGATGCTCCCGTCCGCCGTCGGGACCTTCGTCAGTCGTTCTTGGTGCACCAGCCCGCCGAAGCGCCGGCCAGCACCGGGTTCCGGGGAACCCTGAACCGGATTGGGATCCGAACCCAACCAAGCGAGGCCGAGCGCGCCTACCGCAACGACGTCGACACCGTCTCCCAGCACTGGCCGGGCGTGCGCACCATCGCGATCGTCAACGGCAAAGGCGGGGCCAATAAGACCCCGACGACGGCGCTGCTGTCGGCGGTCTTCGCGCGGTACTCCGGTGCGGCGACGCTGGCGTGGGACAACAACGAGACCCGTGGCACTTTGGGGTGGCGCACCCAGCAGGGCAAGCATGAAGCAACCGTGCAGGATCTGCTGCCGGCGGGGGAGTCGTTGCTGGAGCCCGGCGCCAAGGCCGGGGACATTGCCCACTACGTGCACCACCAAGCAGGCGACAAGTACGACGTGCTGCGCTCGAACCCCAAACTGTTGTCCGCCGAGCAGCGGCTCACCGACGAGGATGTCGAGCTCATCCACGACGTCGCCGCCCGGTACTACCGCCTCATCCTCATCGACTCCGGCAACGACGAATCGGCGCCGCACTGGCTGCGGATGATAGACAAGGCCGATCAACTGGTGGTCGCGACGGTCGCCAAACCCGAACACGCCGAAGCCGGCGCCCTGCTCCTGGATGCCCTACGGGAACGCGACGAGCACTCCGCACAATTGGCGAGCGACGCCGTCGTCGTCGTCTCTCAGGCACGGGAGCGAGATGCCGACCCGACCGCCGCGCATATCGCCGAAGGGTTTAAGGGCTGGGTGCGCGAAGCGGTCAGCATCCCTTATGACCGGGCGATGGTGGAGTCGGTGCTGATGTTCGACTCGTTGCGGCCGGTCACCAAGCGCGCGTGGTTGCGCGCCGGTGCGGCCGTGGCGGGCGCGCTGTAGACGGCGTCCTTGGGTGTAGCCCAGGTAGGATCGGCGCATGTCCGAGGCGCCTGAAGAATCCAACGTGGACGCAGGCACCCTGCCCGGAACCCCAGACGGGTTCCAGCGGCTGTGGACCCCACACCGGATGGCCTACATCGACGGCGACGCCAAACCCGCCACCACCGATGCTGGCTCGCAGTGCCCCTTCTGTGTGGCGCCGACGAAGTCCGATGCGGAGGGTCTCATCGTGGCCCGGGGCACGGACTGCTACGTGGTGATGAATCTGTTCCCGTACAACCCCGGCCACCTGCTGGTGTGCCCGTACCGGCACGTGCCCGACCTCACCGATCTCAGCACCGCCGAACGGCACGAGAGTTCTGACCTGATGGCCACGGCGATGACCGTGCTGCGGGCCACGAAGGGGCCGGACGGGTTTAACCTCGGGATGAACTCAGGTTCGATCGCCGGCGCCGGGATCGCCGGCCATGCCCACCAGCACATCGTTCCGCGGTGGTCCGGAGACGCGAACTTCCTGCCGATCGTAGGCGGGACCAAAGCCGTCCCCGAACTCATCGGGCAAACCCGCAGCGTCTTGGCTGCAGCTTGGCCGAGCTGACCGTGCTTGGGCAACACGGCCGCGTCGTCACCGTCCCCCTGCTCACCCCGCTGGCCAGGATGCTGGTGCGCTGGGGCGTGCACCCCAACGTCATCACCGTCTTTGGCACGGTGGCGGCCAGCCTCGCCGCGGTGCTGCTGTTGGCCAACGGGTTCTTCATCCTTGGGCCGCTGGTGGTCGGTGGGCTCCTGCTGATCGACTCCGTCGATGGTTTGATGGCCCGTGAGGGCGAAGGGGAGACCGACTTCGGCGCCTTCCTGGACTCCACGCTGGACCGGGTCACCGACGCGGCGGTGTTCCTGAGCCTGCTCATCTACTTCCTGCGCTTCGCCGAAGGAAACAACCAAAGCGTCGGCATCTTCAGCGCCGCCACCTGCCTGGCACTGGGCGCCATCGTCCCCTATGCCCGGTCCAAGGCCGAGGCACTGGGCTACACCGCTAGCGTCGGCATCGCCGAACGCGCCGACCGGCTGCTGGTGGCCCTGCTCGCCGCCCTGGTCGTTGGGTTCGGGGCGCCGGAGTGGGTGCTGATCGCGGTCCTCATTGCCCTGTCTATCGCCGCGGCGATCACGATCATCCAACGGATCGCCACCGTGTATGCACAGGAGCGCGACGCGTAATGGCCGCCAGCGACGGCTCCTTGCTGACCCTTGCCTGGCGGGTGGTTCCCCGGCTGCCGGGGTTTGCCACCCGGGCAGTGTTCGACGGCATCGCGCTGGCCGTGCATGCCCTGCGACTCGGCGCGGTGACGCAGCTCGAGAAGAATATTGCCCGCGTGCGCCCGGACTTGAGCCGCAAGCAGTTGCGCAAAACCTCCCGCGCCGGGATGCGCTCCTACCTGCGCTACTACGGCGAAGTGTTCGCGCTGCGGGCGATGACTCCGCAACAGATCAAGGCGCGCGTGCGCACCATCAACGTCCAGGCGCCGACTCGGCATTTCGAGGCTGAGCAGGCGGTGGTCGCGGCCCTGGGGCACGCTGGCAACTGGGACCTGGCCGGGGCGTGGGCCGGGCAGAACCTGGCCCGGGTGCTGACCGTTGCCGAGATCCTGGAGCCCGCCGAACTCTTCGAAGAGTTTCTGGCCTTCCGCAGTGACCTGGGGATGGACGTCATCGGGCTGAGTAAGGATGGCTCGGTCTTTCGAACGCTGCTACGCAAGGCCAAATCCCACCCCTACCTGGTGCCGCTGCTCGCGGATCGCGACCTGAGCCGCACCAGCATCGAGGTGGACGTCGGGGGCCACACGATGCGGGTAGCCGCCGGCCCGGCGGCGCTAGCGGTGGCACTCAAGGCCCCCCTGATGCAGATCTTCATTCGCCACGAACGGTTGTCCGGCGCGCGCCGCCGGGCCGCCGGCTCGCCCTGGGGAATCGTCATCGAGTTCACCGAGATCGCACTGCCGCCCCGAACTCCAGAGGATGACCGGGTGCGGGTGTTGACCCAGGCGTGGACCGAGGTACTGATGGACCGGGTGGCGCGTTACCCCGATCAGTGGCACATGCTGCAAAAGGTATTCAGCGCCGATCTCGATACCGAGAGACTGGCGCGCTCTCACGCCGAAGCCGAGCAGGCGGGAGATTCATGAAGGTCGGGATCGTCTGCCCCTACTCATTCGATGTGCCCGGCGGGGTTCAACTGCATATTCGTGATCTTGCCGAAAAGCTCATCGACCAGGGGCACACCGTGGGTGTGCTGGCACCGGCCGACGACGATACCGAGGTTCCCCCCTATCTCACCTCCAGCGGGGGTGCGGTCGCGGTGCCCTACAACGGGTCGGTGGCCCGATTGAGTTTCGGTCCTGGGGCTGCGAGCAAAACCTCCAAGTGGTTGACCGAGGGTGACTTCGATGTGGTGCATATTCATGAGCCGTTGGCCCCGTCGGTCAGCCTGATCGCGCTGCGACAGGCACAGGTCCCGATCGTGGCCACGTTCCACTCCGCGCAGATCCGGTCACGTGCGCTGCTCGCGGCCTCCCCGCTGGTGCGCCCGGGCTTGGAACGGATCAGCGCCCGGATTGCGGTCAGCGAGGACGCCCGCCGCACGGTGGTCGACCACCTCGGTGGTGACGCGGTGATCATCCCCAATGGGGTGTATACCCAGCGGTTCGCAGCCGGGGAACCAGATCCTCAGTGGCAAGGAGGCGAGCACAGCCCCACGATCGCGTTCCTGGGGCGACTCGATGAACCGCGCAAGGGTCTGAAGATCCTCACCGCCGCCATCGAACCGGTGCTCAAGGCGCATCCTTCTGCGAGGTTCTTCATCGCCGGCAACGGGGACGTGCGCGCCCAGGAGCAAGCGTTGGCGCGTTTCGGTGATTCGGTGCGCGTGCTCGGACCGATTAGCGACGCTCAGAAGATCGCGCTGCTGTCTTCGGTGGACTTGTACATCGCTCCGCAGACCGGCGGGGAGAGTTTCGGGATCGTGCTCATCGAGGCACTGAGTGCCGGGGCGACCGTGATCTCCTCCGACCTTCCCGCGTTCCGGCGGGTGCTGGATGAGGGCCGGAGTGGCTTCCTGTTCGCCAATGGCGATTCGGAGGATCTCGCCGCCGTCATCAACGAGGTGTTGTCCGACGAGGTTTCGCGGAGCGCGCGTCGTAACCACGCCCGCACCGACGTGCTGAAGTACGACTGGGATGTGGTCACCGACAAGATCCTGGACGTGTACGCGATGGTGAGCCAGGCCGCTGAAGTACCGACGACGTCGCGACTGCCGAGCCTGCGCAAATGGCTGAGGTTCGGCCGATGAGCGCGGCTGAGATCGCCCTCATCGTGCTCGGGGTGCTGGCCCTGATTGCGGTGAGCCTGTGGAGTGTGGCGCAACGGTTGGACCGCCTGCACCGACGGGAGTATCAGACCCGCGCCACCCTGGAGGGGCAGCTCAACCGCCGCGCCCAGGCCATCTCCGACTTTGTCATGAGTCCTGCCCTCGACCCGGCCAGTGCAGTGTTGATTGCCGATGCGTTGTCGGCTGCTCGCCAGGCACCCCTGTTGGTCGGCGACGACGAGGATGGCCAAGGCAGCGACCACATTTCGGCGGGTCAGCACACGCGGGCTACGGACGAGGTCGGCCCGTCCCGTGACCTTGCCGAAAGCGACCTCAGCGCCGCGGTGCGGGCCGTGTTGGCCACCAGCCCCACCACCGAGTCCACCGCCGCCGACGTGGTGCGCCAACAGCAGTACCGTGTGGAGCTCGCGCGCCGGTTCCACAACGACGTGGTAACCCACGTGCACAAGATCCGCAGGCTGTGGCTGGTGCGGACCTTGAGGCTCGCGGGCCGAGCGCAATTGCCGGCACCGTTCGACATGGACGATGCCCCGCTGTAGCCGGTGAGCGGGCTCTCAAACGCGGTTACCCGTGCCATCGGGCGAGCGCCCGTGGCCCTAGGCTAAGGCGCATGCCGCAGGACAATCCCCTCACGCCCACCACCACGGCGTCCGATCGCCCGCGGCACGGCGTGGTCCAGGGGATCGCGACCTCCCACACCTACCCGGCCGCAAAACGACCGGGACAGACCTCTGCACCGAGCCCGGCGAGTGGTCCGCAAACGCCACTGAACGCCGCGCCCGGTCAGGTGCAACCGTTGTGGCAGGTGCCTCCCAGGAGTTCTAACACCTGGGTGCTGCGGATCGTCTTCTACATCCTCGGTGCCCTGGGCATGCTGGTCCTGATCGGGATCATCATGTTCCAGACGCAGGCGTCGGCCACGCTGGTGGGTTTCATTCTGGCCTTCGTGCCCCTGAGCATCGTGCTCGCCGGGGTGCTGTGGCTGGATCGGTGGGAACCCGAACCACGCTCACTGCTTGCCGCCGCCCTGCTCTGGGGGGCGGGCGTAGCAACCTTGACGTCGCTGGTGTTCAACACCGCCCTGACCCAACGGGTCTATGAGTCCGTGCTGGCCTCCTCGGGGGACCCGGCGCGGGCCGCGGAACTTGCGAACATCATGGGCCCGGTGGTCATTGCCCCGATCGTGGAAGAGATCGCCAAAGGCCTTGGACTCCTGCTCATCTTCCTGTTCTACCGCGAGCACTTCGATGGCCCGGTCGACGGCGTGGTGTACGCAGGGACCGTCGCGGCCGGGTTCGCGTTCACCGAGAACATCCTGTACTTCGCCCAAGCCGGTGACCTAGCGCCAGCGGTCTTCGTGGTCCGCGGGCTGGCCTCGCCATTCGCGCACTTGTTGTACACCGCGATGATGGGACTCGCGCTCGGGTTGACCGCCCGTAAGTCACGGAAATTCAGCGTGTTGGTGGCGTTCCCGATCGGGCTCATCGCCGCCATGGGGTTGCACGCCCTGTGGAACGGCAGCGCCACCCTGGGAACCAACTTCTACCTGCTGTACGTCTTGGTGCAACTGCCCCTGTTCCTGGGCATGGTGGGTTTGCTGATCTGGCTACGCAGGCAGGAAGCAAACGTGGTGCGCGCTCGGCTGGGGGAGTACGCCCAGGTTGGCTGGTTCGCCGCCCACGAGGTGGACATGCTTTCCTCCTTGCGGTTGCGTTCCCAGGCGCGTGCATGGGCAGCCAACTTCGGGGCAAGTGCGAAGGAAGCGATGCGCACCTACCAGCGCGATGCCACCGCGCTGGCCTACCTTCGTCAGCGGGTCCTGACCGGCCGGGCGAAGAAGAAGCGGACCGGGCCAAGTGAGGCCGAACTGCTGGCCAAGATTCAGTCCGACCGGGAAACTTTCGCACGCCACTCCCAGGGCTCGGTGGCCCGCGCCTAGGAGCCCACCGCAGGGCCGCCGGCGCCGACCCTGGGACCTATCTCACGCCCGTGCTTAGCACCGGCGCCAGCGGCACTAAACTGGGCGGTGGAATGCCGGGACTCCGGCCAGAACATGTGGCGACTGCGCCACCAAACTTAGAGGTTGACGTGTCGAACTCCAACGCTGCCACCACCGGAACCGCCCGCGTTAAGCGCGGAATGGCCGAAATGCTCAAGGGCGGGGTGATCATGGACGTCGTCACCCCCGAGCAGGCGAAGATCGCCGAAGACGCCGGAGCGGTGGCCGTCATGGCACTGGAGCGCGTCCCGGCAGACATCCGCGCCCAAGGCGGGGTGTCGCGGATGAGCGACCCGGACATGATCGACGGCATCATCGACACCGTCTCCATCCCGGTGATGGCCAAGGCTCGCATCGGGCACTTCGTGGAGGCCCAGGTACTGCAGGCCCTCGGCGTGGACTACGTGGATGAGTCCGAGGTGCTCACCCCCGCGGACTACACCAACCACATCGACAAGTTCGCTTTCACCGTCCCCTTCGTCTGCGGCGCCACCAACCTCGGTGAGGCCCTACGTCGGATCACCGAGGGCGCGGCGATGATCCGCTCCAAGGGTGAGGCCGGCACCGGAGACGTCTCCAACGCCACCACCCACATGCGCACCATCCGCGCGGAGATCGCACGGTTGTCCTCGCTGCCCGCCGATGAGCTGTATGTGGCCGCCAAGGAACTGCAGGCCCCCTACGACCTCGTCGTCGAAGTTGCCCGCGAAGGCAAATTGCCCGTGGTGATGTTCACCGCCGGCGGCATCGCCACCCCCGCGGACGCCGCGATGATGATGCAGTTGGGTGCCGAGGGCGTGTTCGTGGGCTCGGGCATCTTCAAGTCCGGGAACCCGGCCCAGCGGGCGGCCGCGATCGTCAAGGCCACCACCTTCTACGACGACCCCGACGAGCTGGCCAAGGTCTCGCGCGGACTGGGTGAGGCGATGGTCGGGCTGAACGTCGATGACATCCCGGTGCCGCACCGGTTGGCCGAGCGCGGCTGGTGACCGAACACCGCCTGGGCCCAGGTTGGGAGCTCGGGACGGACGGGCTGTACTTCCGCACCGCCGCCCGGGTGCTGCTTGTGGATGACCGCGACCGGCTGCTTTTGGTTCGTGGTCATGACGTGGACCAGCCCGAGCGCACCTGGTGGTTCACCCTCGGCGGCGGCATCGACCCCGGTGAGGACGCGCCCGCGGCGGCACTTCGCGAGGTTCGCGAGGAAACCGGGATCGAGTTGTCGGCATCGTCGCTCGTTGGACCGGTCCTGACCCGCAGTGCGATCTTCGACTTTCAGCGCGAACACGTGCGCCAGGACGAAGTGTTCTTCTTTGCCCGGACCACCTCCGATCACATCATCGACACCTCGGGCTGGACCGCCGTCGAACAGGACTTCATGGATGAGGCCAAGTGGTGGCCGATCAATGAGTTGGGGTCCATCGAGGTCGAGGTGTTCCCGATCGGACTCGCGGACTTCATGCCCGGATTGCTCGCCGGCTGGGATGGCACGGTGCGGCACGTTGGTCTGCAGACCGAGGCGCAGAAGTCTGACGAAGAAGGGACGACGGCGTGAGCGGGTCGCGTATCGGAGTGCTGGCCCTGCAGGGTGATGTTCGTGAGCACCTTGCCGCGCTCGCCACCGTCGGAGCCACAGGAACGCCGGTACGCCGGGCAGCCGAACTGGACACCATCGACGGCCTGATCATTCCCGGTGGGGAATCCACCACCATCGCTCATCTGCTGGGCGTCTTTGACTTGTTCGAGGGTGTGCAGGCCCGGATCGCGGCGGGCCTACCGGTCTACGGGTCGTGTGCCGGGATGATTCTGCTCGCAGACCGGGTCCTAGACGGCGCACCGAACCAGCGCACCTTGGGCGGTTTGAACGTCACGGTCCGCCGCAACGCCTTCGGGCGGCAGGTGGATTCGTTCGAGGAGGACCTCATTGCCCCGGATCTGGTGGGGGACCCCGAGCCGATGCGCGCGGTGTACATCCGTGCCCCCTGGGTTCAGGAGGCCGGGCCGGGCGTACAGGTGCTGGCGCGCGCCGGAACCGGTGCCGCGCGCGGTAGAATCGTGGCCGTCCGTCAGGGCGCGCTGATGGCGACCTCCTTCCACCCGGAGATCGGTTCAGATGTGCGCGTGCATCGCGCGTTCACCGATCTGGTCGCCTCGCATAGTTGAGGAGAGGTTTATATGTCGGGTCACTCTAAGTGGGCAACCACCAAGCACAAGAAGGCAGCGATCGACGCCAAGCGCGGCAAGCTGTTTGCCAAACTCATCAAGAACATTGAGGTGGCAGTGCGCACCGGTGGGGGAGACCCCGCGGCTAACCCGACCCTCTTCGACGCGATCCAAAAGGCTAAAAAGTCCTCGGTCCCCAATGACAACATCGACCGCGCCGTCAAGCGCGGATCGGGCCTTGAAGGCGGCGGCGCCGACTACGAAACGATCATGTACGAAGGTTATGCGGCCGGTGGCATCGCGGTCCTCGTCGAATGCCTGACCGACAACCGCAACCGTGCCGCCTCCGACGTGCGCGTGGCCTTTACTCGCAATGGCGGGAACCTCGCCGACCCGGGCAGCGTCTCCTACCTGTTCGCGCGCAAGGGCGTCATCTTGGTCCCCAAGAAGGACGACGTCACCGAGGACGACATCCTGCTCGCAGTCCTGGAGGCCGGCGCCGAAGAGGTGACCGACCTCGGTGAGACCTTCGAAGTGATCAGCGAGGCCACGGACCTGGTGACGGTCCGCACGGCGCTGCAAGAAGCGGGCATCGACTACGACTCCGCCGAAGCGTCATTCGTGCCCTCCACCCAAATCGAGGTGGACGCCGATGGTGCCCGTGCGGTGCTGCGGTTGATCGACGCCCTTGAAGACAGTGACGACGTGCAGAACGTGTTCGCAAACTTCGACGCCAGCGACGAGGTATTGGCCGAGCTCAGCGCCTAACTGCGCTGCAGGAACCGGTCCAGTGCCGCTAACCGGCGCCGGGTCTCGATCCGGAACGCTCGCACCGCGATCGGCTCGATGATCCGCGCCAGGAACGCTGGGCGACACCTGAACGTCAGGGTGTATCGCACCAGGGTGGCCGCCCCGACGCTCTGATGCCGGATCGAGGCCGTCCAGGCCGCGAACATCAACGTCGGCCGCACCAGGGTGACAGCCGCAAGATCAGGGCGGCGGAAGGTGATGTACCGAGTACGGAAGGAAAAGCCGCCCAGGTGGCGGCGAGCGGTGCACACCGATTCCACACCGACGTCGGGTTGGGCGTCGTCGATCGTGTAGGCGGCACGCAGCAGGGTGTCCCACTCCAACCGTCGATGGTAATCGTGAACCAGGTCGAATATCTGTGCGCTCGGGGCGGAGATAACCCGTTCGATCACAGCATGTGCGCTCATGCAACGAGCATAGGAGTACACCGCGGTGCTCGGGTTCGTGTCGCTCCCGTCGGCGCTAGCCCAATGGTGCGAAGGTAGTGCAGTGGGCTATCGAATCCTTGGCGTTGACCCCGGGCTGACCCGGTGCGGCATCGGCGTGATCGAATCTGGGCCCGGGCGCGGTGTCAAACTGATCGACGTCGGCGTCATTCGCACCGACCCGGCGACCGATCTGGCCGACCGACTGCACCAGATCCACCTGGAGCTCGATACGTGGCTGGCCCGCCTGGAACCTCACGCGCTGGCGGTGGAACGGGTCTTTGCCCAGCACAACGTTCGCACGGTCACCGGTACCGCACAGGTAGCCGGGGTTGCGATGGTGGCGGCGCGAGCGCGGGGCATCAGCGTGGCAAGCCACACCCCCAGCGAGGTGAAAGCCGCGGTATCCGGGCACGGACGAGCGCCCAAGGAGCAGGTCCAAGAGATGGTTCGCCGGATTCTCGCGCTTGAGACCCGTCCCAAACCGGCAGACGCCGCCGACGCGCTCGCACTGGCGATCACGCACGCGTGGCGCTCGGGAGGAGCATTGGGGCAGGCCTCGGTGATGGCCGGCGCCGGCGGGCCACAGACCCCGGCGCAGCGGGCGTGGGCCGCTGCGGCCGCACGGACCTCCGGTCCGGCGCGTCGTGGCGTGAATGTCGGCCGCACGCGCTAACCTCGTACGCATGTTCGCGGCAGGTTTGATGAGCTTAGGAGAGACCCGATGATCGCTTCGGTGCACGGCACGGTAGCCCACATAGGCCTGGACTCGTGCGTTGTGCAATGCGGTGGTCTGGGCTACCTGGTGCACGCGACGCCGGGCACCTTGGCGACTCTGCGGCACGGCGCCAGCGCCGAACTCGCGACCACCATGGTGGTGCGTGAAGACTCGATGACGCTCTACGGTTTCGCGGGTGCCGATGAGCGTGACATCTTCGAACTCGTGCAAACCGTCAATGGGGTTGGCCCTCGACTGGCCCTGGCGATCCTCGCCGTGCACACCCCGGACGGGCTGCGCACCGCGGTCGCCGCTGAGGACGTGAAGGCACTGACGAAGGTTCCCGGCATCGGCGACAAGGGCGCCCGGCGCATGATCGTGGACCTGGGCGATCGTCTTGGACCGCCCAGCGGGCACGCCGAACCCATGGCTAGCGGCGTGGCAGCGGGCGGTAATGACGATGTGGTGGCAGCCCTGGTGGGGCTGGGTTGGCCAGCGAAGACGGCCCAGAGCGCGGTGGAGCAGGTGCTGGAGCAGACCCCAGAGATGGACACCGGCGCGGTGTTGCGTGCCGCGTTGCAGAACCTGGGGGCAGCACGTGGCTGAGGCCGAAGAGCATTTCATGCAGGCCGAGGCCGACGAACTGGAGCGTGCGGCAGAAGCGGCGCTGCGCCCGAAGCGGCTCGATGAGTTCGTTGGTCAGCCGGTGGTGCGCGAGCAACTGTCACTGGTCCTACAGGCGGCGCTGGCTCGTGGCCGCAGCCCCGACCACATCCTGCTCTCTGGCCCTCCGGGGCTCGGTAAGACGACCCTTGCGATGATCGTGGCTGCCGAGGTGCATGGGTCGCTTCGGCTGACCTCAGGTCCGGCGGTGCAACACGCGGGCGATCTGGCCGCGATCCTGTCCTCCTTGATGGAGGGCGATGTGCTGTTCATCGATGAGATCCACCGACTCGCCCGGCCTGCCGAAGAAATGCTGTACCTGGCCATGGAGGACTTCCGGGTCGACGTCGTCGTCGGTAAGGGACCCGGTGCCAGCGCAATCCCGCTGACGCTGCCGCCCTTCACGGTGGTCGGCGCCACCACCCGCTCCGGCCTGCTCCCGGCACCGTTGCGCGACAGGTTCGGGTTTACCGCCCACATGGACTTCTATTCCTCAGAGGATCTAGAGCTGGTGCTACGGCGATCTGCGGGGTTGCTGAAGTCAGACTTGCATCCAGATGCGGCCAGTGAAATTGCCAAACGGTCCAGGGGTACACCCCGGATCGCCAACCGGCTGTTGCGCCGGGTACAGGACTGGGCGCAAGTGCGGGGGACCGGTGTGCTGGACCTCGCCGCTGCGCAGAGCGCGCTGGCGGTCTTTGAAGTCGATGAGCTTGGCTTGGACAGACTGGACCGGGCGGTGCTTTCGGCACTCTGCAGCCGCTTCGGTGGCGGACCGACCGGCCTGACAACCTTGGCCGTGGCTATCGGTGAAGAACCCGAAACGGTGGAAACGGTGGCCGAGTCGTTCTTGGTCCGCGAGGGCCTGATGGCGCGTACTCCACGAGGTCGGATCGCGACGGCCGCGGGATTCCGGCATTTGGGCCTCACGCCGCCCAGCGCCGAGGGCACCCTGTGGGCCTAATGAGCCCGGCTATGGCTTAGAATCGGCCAGACTCTGCTTTTACCAACGGAAATGCGCACTCATGGAACTCGTCATCATGCTGGTCGTCATCTTCGGGCTTTTGTTCCTGATGATGAACCGCAACCGCAAGCAGCAACGCGAAGCCGCGGAGCTGCGCAACTCGATTGAGGTCGGGGATGAGGTGATGACCGGCGCCGGCATGTACGGCACGGTGACCTCCGTGGACGGACAAGTGATCACCATCGAGTCCACCCCGGGTGTCGCGTCGCGGTGGTTCCGACCCGCGATCGCCAAGAAGGTCGACCCAGCGGTGGAGTACGCCACCGACGATGACGCTGTCCCGGCCGCCGCCGCGGACTCCATCACGCCAGATTCGCCCAGCGAGGCCGAGACTTCGGCCAGCGCGAGCGATGCCTCCGCCGGTAGCAGCGAGGGCGGCTCGTCCTCGAGTGGTACCACCACCAACGACGGATTCTTGTCTCAAGACCAGCTTCGCCGTCCCTACCGCGACGACAAGAAGTAGCAACCGCCCTCGGGCTGCCTCAGCCCTGCTGAACCCCTGCGCGTCGGCGCTGGAGACGGAAGAAAATAGTGGCTAAACCAACTTCCGCTGGGTCGCGCGCCGCGCGCTCCCTGGCGACGTTCTTCGTCATGATGGTCCTCATTTTCGGAGGACTGCTGGCCGGGACCACCCTCAGTGACGCCAGTTGGCGTCCGAACCTCGCGCTTGACCTTGAGGGCGGAACCCAGATCATCCTGACCCCGCGCACCGATGACGCCGCGGAGATCAGTGATGAGCAAGTGGATCAGGCGATCGAGATCATCCGTCAGCGGGTGGACTCTTCCGGTGTCTCCGAGGCCGAAATCACCAGCCAGGGCGGCAGCAATATCGTGGTCGCGTTGCCCGGTGAACCCAGTGAGGAAACGCTGAACCTGGTGCGCCAGAGCGCCCAAATGCGGTTCCGCAGCTTCCTCTTTGAGTCCGGACCCGGCCCGATCGACCCCAGCCAGATGGCCGATCCCGAAGAAATCGCCGACGGCGATGGTGCGGTCGACCTCGAGGAAGTCGAGGGGGCGGACGAGCCCGAGAGCGCACCGGAAGACGGTGAGGAGACCGGCACCGAAGGGTCCGAAGAAGACGGCAGCACCGAAGAGGACGCCGCTAACGAAGAGGACACCGGCGACGAAGCGCCGACGGCGACCCCCGAAGAGATCGAGGAGGCGGCCCGCGAAGCCGCCGACTTGAACGGCGACGGGGAAATCTCGAATGAACCCGAGACCCAGCCGGCCGACCCCTCGGACCAGGCGTGGGTGACCGAACAGGTCCTGTATGACTTTTACGTCCTGGACTGCACCAACCCAGAGAACCTCATCGGTGGCGGCGGAGACGACCCCGACGCCCCGCTGGTGGCATGCTCGGCTGACGGTAGCTCCAAGTACGTCCTCGGACCCATGGAAATCCCGGGTACCGACATCGACTCGGCCACCGCAGGATTCCGCACCACCCAGAGCGGCGCGGTCACCAACGAGCGCTCGGTCAGCATCCAGTTCAACTCCGAAGGCGCCGCAGCGTTCCGCGAAGTGACCGCTCGGATCAGCCAACCGCAATACGTCAGCATGCAAACCCACCGGTTTGCGATGGTGCTTGACGGTCTGGTGCTGATGGCACCCACGGTGGAACAAGAGATCCCCGGCGGCCAGGCCGAGGTCTACGGCAACATGACCCAGGAGAGCTCCCAGCGTCTGGCAAGCCAATTGAACTTCGGTGCGCTGCCGATCGAGTTCGTGGTGCAGAGCGAGGAACAGATCTCAGCCACGCTCGGTTCGGAGCAACTGCAACGCGGACTGCTGGCCGGTCTCATCGGCCTGGCCCTGGTTGTGGTCTACGCCCTGTTCCAATACCGGGCGCTAGCGATCATCTCGCTGGCCAGCCTGGTCCTCGGTGGGGCGATGACCTACGGAATCATCGCGCTGCTGTCCTGGGGGCTCGGATACCGGTTATCCCTGGCCGGTGTGGCCGGACTGATCGTGGCCATCGGCATCATCGCCGACTCCTTCATCGTGTACTTCGAGCGTATTCGCGACGAGGTGCGTGAGGGTCGGCGTCTGCCCGATGCGGTGGAGCAAGGTTGGAAACGCGCCCGGCGCACCATCTTCGCCTCCGACGCGGTGAACCTCATGGGCGCCGTGGTGCTGTACTTCGTGGCCGTCGGTGGTGTGCGCGGGTTCGCCTTGACCCTAGGTCTGATCACCCTGATCGACCTCATCGTCTTCATCCTGTTTACCCACCCGTTCATGAAGGTCCTTATCAAAACTCGGTTCTTCGATGAGGGTTCCAAGATCTCCGGCCTAGACCCTGAGCGTCTCGGTGCCACGGTGTCGGCCTATCGCGGCCGCGGCCAGATTCGCACCAAGGCGCAGCGTGAGGAGTCCTTGACCATCGCTCAACGCCGCAAGGCCGAGCGGGAAGCGCAGGCGGGCGAGGACGCAGCCCCACCTAGCGAGGACGAGTCGATGGCAAGAACCGGGCGCTCGGCGCAGGAGGATGAGGACCGATGAGTAAGTTCTCCCAGTTTGGTAACGACCTCTACACCGGTAAACGGTCCTACAACATTGTGGGCGGCCGTCGTCGTTGGTTGACGATCGGCCTGGTCCTGGTGCTCGCCTCGTTGGCGGTCTTGGGGATCCGGGGCCTGAACCCCGGAATCGAGTTCCGCGGTGGTTCGGAATTCACGATCTCCCAAACCTCGATCAGCGATCAACAGCCGGCGCACGACGTCGTCGAAGAGATCGACTCCAGCCAGATCGCGCGGGTGTCGAACATCGGCAGCGACGGCGTTCGAGTACAGACCGAAGAGCTCACCGACGCTCAAACCACCGAGCTACGGCAGTTGCTTGCCGATGCCTACGAAGTCCCAATAGAGAACGTCACCAGTTCGTTCGTGGGACCCACGTGGGGACAGGATGTCACCACCCAAGCGATCCAGGGAATGTTGATCTTCCTGGTACTGGTCTCGGTGGTGATGGCCGCCTACTTCCGGCACTGGAAGATGTCCATCGCCGCGCTCGTGGCACTGCTGCACGACCTCATCATCACCGTGGGGATCTACGCCCTGGTGGGCTTCGAGGTGACCCCGGCATCGGTGATCGGATTCCTCACCATCCTGGGGTACTCGCTCTATGACACCGTCGTGGTGTTCGACAAGGTCCGGGAAAACACCAACCTGTACACCGAGCAAACCAAGTTCACCTACGCCGAGGCCGCGAACCTGGCTGTGAACCAGACGCTGGTGCGCTCCATCAACACCTCCGTCGTCGGTCTGCTCCCGGTCGGCGGGATCCTGTTCGTGGGCGCCTTCCTCATGGGTGCCGGCACGCTGCGCGACATCGCCCTTGCGTTGTTCATCGGATTGGCCTGTTCCACCCTGTCCTCGATCTTCATCGCAACCCCGATCGAGGTCGCCTTGCGTGAACGCGACCCCGCGGTGCGCAAGCACACCGAGAAGGTGCTGGCCACCCGCAAGCGGCTGGAGACCGAAGCGGACGAGGGCGGCGTGGACCTGGACTCCTCCCTCACCGGTGCCCGCGCCGGGGGACTGGTCGCCGGTGAACACCTGGGTACCGCCGCCCAGCCTCGCCGTAAGTCCCGGGGTGGGTCGCGGCGGTGAAACCCGATGACGTGGCCACTGTCATCGCCAGCCGGCTACGCACGGTTCCGGACTTTCCCAAGCCCGGGATCAACTTTCGCGACATCACCCCATTGCTCGTTGACGCACAGGCCTTCGGGGATGTCATCGAGGCCCTGAGCGAGCGGTACCGGGGTCGCGTTGACGCCGTCGCTGGTATTGAGGCGCGCGGCTTCTTCTTCGCCGCACCGCTGGCCGTGGCGCTGGGCGTGGGGATGGTCGCGATCCGTAAACCCGGAAAGTTGCCTCCGCCGTTTGAATCCGAGACCTACGAACTGGAGTACGGCAAGGCCGAGGTGAATGTGCGGGACGTTCCCGCCGGGCG
Organism: Beutenbergiaceae bacterium; assembly: GCA_048594865.1. Classification (GTDB taxonomy): domain Bacteria; phylum Actinomycetota; class Actinomycetes; order Actinomycetales; family Beutenbergiaceae; genus CALKWS01. Next base: position 2,135 of record JBMDWZ010000253.1, on the reverse strand, counting down.
GGTGCTGCTCCTGGACGACATCCTGGCCACCGGTGGCACCGCACGCGCGGCGACCTCGTTACTGCAACGGTCCGGGGCCACGGTGCCCGAGGTCTGCTTCATCGCCGAACTCACCGGTCTGGGCGGCCGCGAGCTGCTGACCGGCACTCCGGTGCACGCGCTGGCGCAGTTGTAGGGCGCGACTACGAGGTACCCGCCGCTGGGCCGTACCATAGGTAGATGGATGAGCGCGGCACAGTCGATGCACCGGCCTCGGCAGCGGACCCGGTAGTTCCTGGGTCACGCGTGCGCTCGGCCCTGGGACGTTTCGGGTCTCGTTCGAGCCAGTCGCCCAAGGCCATCGAACCGCTCTTGGCTACGGTTCGCACAAATCACCCGAAGGCCGATATTGGCCTGATCGAACGTGCCTACGCCGTCGCCGACAAACACCACCAGGGGCAGTTCCGCAAGAGCGGCGACCCCTACATCACCCACCCGGTAGCGGTGGCGACGATCCTGGCCGAATTCGGGCTCACGCCTCCGACGTTGGCCGCGGCCCTCCTGCACGACACCGTGGAGGACACCTCCTACAGCCTGGAAGAACTACGGTCGGACTTCGGCGAAGAGATCATGGGCTTGGTCGATGGTGTGACCAAACTGGACAAGGTGGTCTACGGCGAAGCCGCGCGCGCCGAGACAGTCCGCAAAATGGTCATCGCGATGGCCCGGGATATCCGGGTGCTGATGATCAAACTTGCCGACCGGTTGCATAACGCCCGCACCTGGAAGCACGTGTCGCCGGCGTCCGCGGGCCGCAACGCCCGCGAAACCATCGAGATTTACGCGCCGCTCGCGCACCGGCTGGGTATGAACACGATCAAGTGGGAGCTGGAGGACCTGTCCTTCGCCACGCTGTACCCCAAGGTGTATGAGGAGATCGTGCACCTGGTCGCCGAACGAGCACCGGCGCGTGAGGAGTTCCTTGGCAAGGTCCGCACCCAGGTGGTGGAGGACCTAAAGTCCGCGAAGATCAAAGCCACCGTCACCGCCCGACCCAAGCATTACTACTCGATCTACCAAAAGATGATCGTGCGCGGGCGCGACTTCGCCGACATCTACGACCTGGTCGGGGTGCGGGTCTTAGTCGATTCGGTGCGGTCCTGTTACGCGGCCCTGGGGGCTCTGCACGCCAGGTGGAACCCGGTGCCCGGCCGGTTCAAGGACTACATCGCGATGCCGAAGTTCAACATGTACCAGTCCTTGCACACCACGGTGATCGGCCCCACCGGCAAGCCTGTGGAAATACAGATCCGCAGTTACGACATGCACCGCCGCGCGGAGTACGGTGTGGCCGCGCACTGGAAGTACAAGGAAGTCACGCGGTCCTCGGCCAAGGGCGGCAGCGACAACGATGAGATGCCGTGGTTGCGGCAACTGGTCGACTGGCAGCGGGAGACCTCCGATCCCGGGGAGTTCCTGGACTCGCTGCGCTTTGAGATGTCCGGCGCCGAGGTGTACGTCTTTACGCCCAAGGGTGACGTGATGGCGCTACCCGCTGGCTCCACCCCGGTGGACTTCGCCTACGCCGTGCACACCGAGGTGGGTCACCGCACCGTCGGGGCGCGCGTGAACGGTCGCCTGGTGCCGCTGGAGTCGGCCCTGGAGCACGGCGACACCGTAGAAGTCTTCACCTCCAAGTCCGAAGGGGCGGGGCCCAGCCAAGACTGGATGACGTTCGTCAAGAGCCCCCGGGCACGGAACAAGATCCGGCAGTGGTTCACCAAGGAACGCCGCGAGGAGGCCGTCGATCAGGGCAAGAGCTCGATCGCTCGGGCGTTGCGCAAACAGAACCTGCCGATTCAACGTCTACTCAGTCACGACATGCTCGTGGTGCTAGCCGACGAGATGCACTACTCCGACGTCACGGCCCTGTACGCGGCGGTCGGTGAGGGGCACGTGGCCGCCAGCACGGTGGTCACCAAACTGGTGACCCACCTCGGCGGTGAGGACGGCGCTGAGGAGGATCTCGCCGAGGTCACCCGGCCCGGAGCGCCCGGCACCAGCGGGATGCGGACCCGGCCAACCGAGACTGGGGTGCTGGTCGCGGGGATGGACGGCGCCGACGTGTGGACCAAACTGGCACGCTGCTGCACCCC
>JBMDWZ010000252.1:0-5421 GCA_048594865.1 Beutenbergiaceae bacterium | reverse complement strand
GCGCGCCCAATTGGTCACGATTAACGACCATTTGGGCGCGCTCGGGCGACGCGGGGGCGGGTCGGTCGGCTCGAACTAAACCTGCTGGCGCGAGCTAAACCTGCTGGTCTGGCCTACGCCTGCTGGCGCGAGCTAAACCTGCTGGCTTTGCCTACGCGTGCTGGCTCGGCCTACTCGCCGACCTGCCCGTCGAGGGCTTCGCGCAATAGGTCGGCATGACCGTTGTGCCTGGAGTACTCCTCGATCATGTGCGTCAAGATCCACCGCAGGCTCGGTGCCCGGCCATCGGGCCACTTGCGCGCGGCGAGTGCGTCCAACCCTTCGCGCTGGTAGACCTCGCGCGCCGATTGCCGCGAACGCTGCACCGACTCTTCCCACAGTGCTCGCACCTGGTCCGGCGGCTCGGTGGTGGCCGACTCCCAGTCCCAATCGGGCGTCGAGGCCCAGTCCACGTCACCCCACGGCGCGCTTCGCGGCTGGTCATGCAACGCACGACTAAACCAGTCGTCCTCGACGTAGGCCAGGTGCTTCATCAGCCCCACCAAGGTCATGGACGACGGCGGAAGGGTAGTGGCGAGTTGATCGGCGTCCAGGCCGCTGGTCTTCCAGGCGAGGGTGGCGCGCTGGAAATCCAGGAATCCGTTGAGGGTCTCCCACTCACCTGAGGCAAGCGGGGGCTCCGGGCGACCTTCGTCGTCGTACTCGATCTCGTCGTCGGACGTCATGGCTTCGATCCTCGCTCGGATGGGTTCGGCTGGCAAGGGGATACGGCAGCGACACCACTAAGCGACACAACTGAGCGACACCACAAGCTTTCTAGGCCCAGCGGGAAACAGCGACTCAGCAGGTCCTAGGCGCCAATCCGTTCTTCCAACGCCTCGAGTTCGGCCAACATCTCCCACTGCCAGCCGGTGAGCCCCTGGGCATCGAGCTCGGCTCGCAGCCCATCGGCATCGCCGCCGATCGCATGCAACACCGCATCCCGCTCCGCGCGCGCTTGTTCCAGGCTCAACTGCGAGATATCTGACATGACCATCCCTCACTCCCTTCGATCGGTGTGCTCCTGGCATCATGCACCCGGCCACTGACAACGGCCGGGCTTCCACGCCGTCGTCCGTGCTATCCAGCCGGTTCACCGCCCGTGAGGCACCGGCTGGCTCGAATCGGAGCCAGCCGGTGCGGGTGGACCTATACGTTCAGGTAGCCCTTAGAGGACACGGTTCCGTCGAACCCGCCCTCGATCTGAAGGTTGAACGTCACGCGCTCATCTTCGTTGAAGCCCAGGGCCTTGAGGTCCTGGCAGGTCCAGGCCCCCACGCCGGTCCCTTCCAGGGTGCCCTGATGACCAAGGCGGGCCGAGGAGAATGACACCTTCGCCCAACCGAAATAGGGCGTCTGAATACAGAATTGATCGGTGCTCGCGTAGTACGCGAACGTGATTCCGGTGGCGCCGTTCTTGGTCCGGTCGATCGACTCCCCGGCTTGTGCGGATGTCGCAAAGGCTGCCGTGGCAAGGAACAGCGTTGCCGTAGTCGCTGCGATTTTCGTGGCCAAGGTTCGAATCTTCATCGTGACTTCACCAATCTGTTCGGTTTCGTAAACGCGCCTCTCGACGCCATTTGACGCTAAGCCCGTGCGCCCCGGATTCGCACCCGGTGCCGGTGGGTACTCCTACCCAGATGCGGCGCCCGGCGCAGGCTCTAGCGTTTCGTTGGGCATCGGGCAGATCTCAGTCGGTGAGACTTCTGGATCATCTGCTCAAGACGCCGTAGGGTGACCTTCGACCATCTAGAGCGGCCGAGAGATCTGGCTCGACGACGCCGCAGCAACCCCCAACGGAAGCCTCCCGCGGGAAGGGTGCTCACGCCAGGTTCGATGGAGTCGTTGTATATGAGGTTGTCCGCGAGGTTTGCCGCGATATGAGCACAGTTAGTCTTCTTGGCGTGCCACACGAACGCCCGAGTGTCTCCTTTGAGCTCTACCCTGCGCGCTCGCAGAAGGGTGAGGTCACGTTGCGCCGCACCGTGGCGCGGCTGGCGGCCGCCGAACCCGACTTTTTCTCCATCACCGACGGCGCTTCGGGCTCCAAGCGTGATGCCTCGCGGGACCTGATCCTGCGGATCCTGCGTGACACCGAGGTCACCCCGATCGCACACCTCACCTGTGTTGGCACCACCAGCGATGAACTGCGCACGGTCATCACCGACCTGCTCGATGAAGGCGTGCGCGACTTCCTCGCCCTGCGTGGCGACCCGCCGCAGGGCGAAGCGCAGTGGCAGCCCACGCCCGGTGGGCTCAACTACGCCAGCGACTTGGTGGGCTTCTTGCGTGAGATCGAGGCCGAACACTTCGGGCCACCCGATGAGACCGCCGCCACCCGCCGCGGGCCGTTGAGCATCTCGGTGGCGGCCTACCCCGGCGGGGTGAAGGACCCCAGTGGTGCGCCCGTGGTCAACGCCAACGACGTGCAATCCCTGATCCGCAAGCAGGAGTCGGGAGCCGACTACGCGATCACGCAACTGTTTTACGACGTCGAGCATTACCTTGCTCTCGTTGAGCAGGCGCGAGCCGCCGGCGTGCACATCCCGCTGCTGCCCGGTGTCATCCCGTTGACCGATCCGCGCCGGTTGCGGCGGTTGGAGGAGCTCACCGGGGTTGCCCCGCCGGCCCAGTTGTTGCGCCACCTGGAGTCCGCGCCGGACGCCGATTCCGCCTACCGCCTGGGCCTGGACGTGACGCGCGGCCTGGTTCAAGACATCCTGGACGCCGGGGCCCCGGGACTGCACATTTACACGTTTAACAAGGCAGAGCCCGCGCTGGATCTGCTGCACACCACCGGGCTGCGGCCCGCACCGAGCTTGACCTGACCATGAGTAACGAACAGAAAAGGACCACAATGACTCAGCCCTTCCCGTCCGCGACGATCCTCGGATACCCCCGGATCGGACCTCGCCGTGAGCTGAAGCGCGCGGTCGAGTCGTTCTGGGCTGGCCGAACCGGCGCCGATGAGCTGCGTACCACCGCCGCCGACCTGCGCGCCGGCACCCGGACCCGCCTTACCGGCTTGGGCCTGGGCACCGATGACGCCTCGGTGCCCTCAGACTTCACCTTCTACGACCAGGTGCTCAGCGCCGCCTCGCACGTGGGCGCAATCCCCACCCGGTTCGCCGATCTGCGGGACGCCAATGGCGCCCTGGACCTGGCCGGGCACTTCACCGTGGCCCGCGGTGAAGGGGAGCGCGCGCCGCTGGAGATGACCAAGTGGTTCGACTCCAACTACCACTACCTGGTGCCAGAAATCGGTCCTGACACCACCTTCGACCTGGTCGAGACCCCGAGCGTCAAGGCGTTCACTGAGGGTAAGGACGCCGGCGTCATCACCCGCCCGGTGATCGTGGGCCCGGTGACCTTCCTGCTGCTGTCCAAGGCCGCCGAGGACGCACCCGAGGGCTTCGACCCGCTGTCCAAGCTCGATGAACTCACCGCCGTCTACAGCCGCTGGCTGGCTGCGTTCGCGCAGGCCGGTGCGCCGTGGGTGCAGCTGGATGAGTCCGCTCTGGTCTCTGACTCCTGGGGTGCCTCGCGCGAAGAACTGGACGCCGCCGTCGCGCGCACCTACGCCACCCTCACCGCAGCCACCGAGCGTCCTTCGCTGTTCGTGGCCACCTCCTACCACGGGCTCGGTGACGCGTTCGGCGCGTTGGCCGCCAGTGGTGTCGAAGCGATCGGGCTGGACCTGGTCAAGGGCGAAATCCCGGCCGGAGTCGGGGACGCGGACCTGTCCGGCGTGACCCTGGTGGCCGGTGTGGTCGATGGCCACAACGTGTGGCGCACCGACCTGGACGCCGCTTACGCCAAGGTGCAGGCGCTGCGCGCCGCCGCCGGTGAAGGCGTTGACGTGGCCGTGTCCACGTCAACTTCGTTGTTCCACGTGCCGCACACTGTCACCGATGAGCCCGACCTGCCCGAGCAACTGCGCACCTGGCTGGCGTTCGCCGATGAGAAGGTCACCGAGGTGCAGGCCCTGGCCGCCGGGCCGCAGGCCGCTTCCGCGGCGTTCGAGGCCTCCCGCGCCGCCGCCAGCGACCGCGCCGGTGCCCCCGGCGTTCGCGTGGACTCGGTTCGCGCGCGTCTGGCTCAGCTCGACGCCGCGGCGTTCGCCCGCGCCGACTACGACACCCGCGTTGCCGCCCAGCGTGCGGAGTTGAACCTGCCGGCATTGCCGACGACGACGATCGGTTCCTTCCCGCAGACCTCTGACGTGCGTAAAGCTCGGGCTGCCTTTGCCCGCGGTGACATCACCGAAGAGCAGTACGTGGAGCGTATGAAGGCGGAGATCGACCGCGTCATCGGGCTGCAAGAAGAACTCGGCCTGGACGTGCTGGTGCACGGCGAGCCCGAGCGCAACGACATGGTGCAGTACTTCGCCGAGAACCTGGACGGGTTCGAGGTCACCAAGAACGGGTGGGTGCAGTCCTACGGTTCGCGGTGCACTCGGCCTTCGATCCTGTGGGGCGACGTCTCGCGCCCGGCGCCGATCACGATCCCGTGGTCTTCCTACGCCGCCTCGCGCACCGACAAGCCGGTCAAGGGCATGCTCACCGGTCCGGTGACGATCCTGGCGTGGTCCTTCGTACGCGATGACCAGCCGCTGGTCGACACCGCCAACCAGGTGGCCCTGGCGCTGCGCGACGAGATCGCCGACCTCGAGTCCGCTGGCATCGGCGTCATTCAGGTCGATGAGCCCGCGCTTCGTGAGCTGCTGCCGCTGCGGACCTCCGAGCACGCGGACTACCTGGACTGGTCGGTGAACTCCTTCCGCCTGGCCACCGCCGGAGCCAAGGACGCCACCCAGGTGCACACCCACCTGTGCTACTCCGAGTTCGGCGAAGTGATCGGCGCGATCGACGGTTTGGATGCCGATGTCACCTCCATCGAGGCGGCCCGCTCCAAGATGGAGATCGTCCCGGACATCAAGGCCTCTGGCTTTGGCCGTGGCATTGGCCCGGGTGTCTATGACATCCACTCACCGCGCGTGCCGAGCACCGAAGAGGTCACCGGTCTGCTGCAGACCGCGCTGGCCGACGTCGATGCTGCGCAGTTGTGGGTGAACCCGGACTGTGGTCTGAAGACCCGCGGTTACGCCGAGACCACCGAGTCGCTGCGCCACCTGGTGCAGGCGGCGACGGCGGTTCGTAGCGAACTGGCCTAACCGCCGGCCTCACTGCTGGCCTGACTCAAAGGGCCTCCCGAGCGCGCCCCAATGGTTGGGAATCGCGGCCCGTTGGGCGCGCTCGCCAAGAGCGAGACGCGCGAGATCGCTCGTGCCCATGGTCTGGAGGTCGCTGCCAAGCCCGACAGCCAGGACATCTGCGTCGTTGCCAACGGACGCTACTCGGATGTGATCGCCAAGTTGCGCCC
>JBMDWZ010000251.1:0-30918 GCA_048594865.1 Beutenbergiaceae bacterium | reverse complement strand
GGAAAGAGCCCCGCGGGATCCATCCAGCAGTTCTGGGACGGCGGGGTAATGCTCGCTCCGATCCCGGTCTCGAAGTCCGGTTGCAGCATGCTGACAAACCGAACGTCCCCGACCGAGCGCAGCATCTGTTGGTCGGTGCTCGCCGGGGTGATCCCGGGGAACGATTCGGACATGTCATTGACCGTCACCTGCGGGCGCACGAAGGAGATGAGGTTGAGCATGTGCGTGGTGCCCTGCAGCCGGATGCCGTCGGCGCTGCCACCGACGAACACCTGCCCGTACAGGCTGGTGATATTGGCGTTGCCGTAGTGGGCGTCGATGCTGGAATCGTTGACCAGACACAGGGTGCCGCCCCCGAACCCGTGCAACGCCCGAACGTCCAGGTAGATCGCGTTCGTCAAGTGTGCCGCGTAATGATCCCCATCGTGTCCGAGCACGATGATGTTGCTCCAGTTCGCTCCCGACACCCCATTGTCGTAGCCCTGCTCGTGCACCGGCGGCACCCCGTGGATGCCGTGACCGGTATCGGTGAACTGGTGCTCGCCGTCGAACAGTAATCCCAAGCCCTGCAGGTGCTGGGTTCGCCCGGCACCGCCCAGGTTCAGAATGTTCACTCCCGGTGTGCTCTGGATCAGGACCGTGCCGGTGATCCACGGCGGCGCGGTGGGCAGGTTGATGGAGTTCCAGTTCCGCCCGATGCTGCCGTACACGCCACAGGCGCCATCCCCGAGTAGGGTCACGTCGCCCACGAGCTTCAGCGGCGCTGTCAGCCGGTAGCGCCCGAAGCCGATGTGCACCGTTCCGCCTTGAGGGGCCGCGTCGATCGCGGCCTGCAGAGCGGCGGTGTCATCGTGCACCCCATCTCCTTGGGCGCCGTGATCCGTTGCTTCGATCCAACCGCGTACCTGGGGCGATCCGGTGCTCACTTGACTTCTCCTGCTCGTGGTCGTGGGGCCGTGCCAGAATAGGCGCCGTGTCAGCCACCGATGTGCCACCCACCAACGCGCCGACCCTCAGCAGTGCGCTGCTGACCGACCGGTATGAGTTAACGATGGTGCAGGCCGCGTTGGCCAACGGCACCGCACACCGGCAGTGCACCTTTGAGGTGTTCACCCGCCGACTGCCCGCAGGCCGCCGCTACGGTGCGTTGGCCGGAACCGGTCGGTTCCTGCAGGCGCTGGAGGAGTTCCGGTTCACCGACGCCGAGTTGGCCTACCTGCGCGATCACCAGATCGTCAATACCCAGACCTTGGACTACCTGGCGAACTACCGCTTCAACGGCGACATCTACGGCTACGCCGAGGGGGAAATGTTCTTCCCCGGATCGCCGGTGCTGGTGGTGGAATCCAGCTTCGCCGACGGCGTGATCTTGGAAACCCTGGCGCTGTCGATCCTCAACTATGACTCCGCGGTGGCCTCGGCAGCCTCCCGAATGACCGGGGCGGCCGGCACTCGGCCATGTTTGGAAATGGGATCCCGCCGGGCCCATGAGCAGGCCGCCGTCGCGGCCGCCCGGGCCGCCGCCGTCGCCGGTTTCGCCGGTACCTCCAACCTGGAGGCCGGCCGGCGCTACGACCTGGCCACGATCGGCACCGCGGCCCACGCCTTCACCCTCCTGCACGACGACGAACGGCAGGCGTTCACCGCTCAGGTGCAGGCTTATGGGCCCAAGACCACACTGCTGGTGGACACCTACGACATCACTAACGGCGTGGACCTGGCTATCGAGGTGGCCGGCCCGCAGTTGGAGGCCGTCCGATTGGACTCCGGTGACCTAGGCGTCGTTGCCCGAGAAGTGCGCCAGCAGTTGGATTCCCTGGGGGCTCACGACACCAAGATCGTGGTGTCCTCGGACCTGGATGAGTACGCGATCGCCTCGTTGGCGGCCGCTCCGGTGGACTCTTACGGGGTGGGCACCTCGGTGGTCACCGGGTCCGGGGCACCCACGTGCGGGATGGTGTACAAACTCGTGGCCCGGGAAAACTCCGCCGGGCAGATGGAGCCGGTGCAGAAGGCCTCGGCGTCCAAGGCCAGCGTCGGTGGGCGCAAGAGCGCCGCTCGCCGTCGTGATGGCGCGGGCTACGCCAGCGAAGAGGTGGTGTTCTCGGGCTCCGACGCCACCTGGACTCCCCCAGATGAAGACCTGCGGGCGCTGCAGGTGCCGTTGGTGATCGGCGGACAGGTCGATGCCGCGTTCACCGGGTCGGCCGGAGTGCAGGCCGCGGCGCAGCACCACGCGGCCAGTCGGGCCGAGCTCTCCCCCTACGCCCGACGACTCTCCTCGGGTGACCCGGCGCTACCGACCACCCACACCCGGGCCTGACGCAAGCGCCCAACGGCCTAGGCGCGAACCTGGCGACCGCTGAAACTTATTCCAGCGACAGTGGTGCGCCGGTTTACTGCTCGTCATCCGCACGCGCCAGCGTGAAGGTCCATTCCGACCCTGGAATCGCACCGGAGTCGTGATCGCCCTCGGCGCCCACAACGCTCAACCCGGCGCCGTTCACCAATGCCTCAAATCCTTGCGGGGTGTGCCAATGGATCAGCCAGTCGCGGCTCTCAACCACGGTGCCGTGACCGGAGTGCCGTTCGTAGCGGAGCCTGGTCTTTTGGGTCCTGGCATCGGCATCGCGTTCGTAGGACTCCACCGCGACCCGCAGGATCGTGCCATCGTCGGCGCGTTTCTCCTTCGGCACTCCGACGGCCTGCGAATCGAGGTGCTCGGGAACGAACAGGGGCACCAGCGCCCGGCCGCCGGGAAGCAGGTGCTCGCCGATTGACCGCAGCGCGGCGGAGGTGGAGTCGTCGTCACCGAGCAGATTGATCGTTGGTCCGGCCAGGAAGATCGACCGGTAGCGCCGCGGCAAATCGAGTTGCTCCATCCGCTGGCAGTATAGGTGCGGTGCCAGGCCGTGGGTGTCCGCCCGGTGGCGGAACCGGTCGAGCATGTCGGCCGAAGAGTCCACTCCGTCCACGTCGTAGCCGGCGCGCAGCAAATCCAGCATCGGCTCACCGTCGCCGCACCCCAGCTCAAGTGCCGGTTGGCCATGGCGCTGAATGAACGCGGCGTAAGGCGCGGGGTCGAAGGAGTGGCTCTTCAGCGGTCCGTAGAGCTCGGCGACGATGCCGGTGTAGAAATCAGCAGGATCCATAAGCCACACCATGCGCCCATCAGGGCGGCGCTGTCGAGGGTTTAGTCAGACCGGTAGGACTCTTCCCAGACCGCGCGTGAGCCCGAATCGCCCACCTGAATGGTGCGCACCACGGTGGCGCTGGAGATCACGACGGCCAGGATGACGATAATGACGCCTACCACCGGGGCCGGGCGTTGCTCACGCGGTTTGTCTCCTACGCGGCGAAACCACAGGTGCTGCACGATCGCGATCGCGGCCATCGCAGTGGAGAAATACCACAGGGTGGAACCCAGATCGCCGTGCTCCACCGCTGGCGGCGGCCCACCTACCCGGGGCAGCAACCACATCCCAGCGCTGGCGGTGATCGGAACCAACACCGCCACCACCACCGCCAGGATCGGGGTGACCAATCCCAATCGGCGGCGGGCAGCTGGCCACACGCCGCTGGCGATGATCGTGAGCGCCGATAGCGGCGCCAGCACTACCACCGCGTGAACCAGCAGAATGTGAGCCGGGAGCCCGGCGATCTCGTTCATGCCAGCACGACGTTGCCGTCGACCACGTCGACGTCGTAGCTCGGCAGCGCCGAGTCCGCTGGCCCGTCCAGGACCTCGCCGTTGGTCATGTCGAATACCGAGTTGTGGCACGGGCACACCAGGTCCCCTTCACCCGGTTGCCCCTCGCAACCCTCATGGGTGCACACGCCGGAGAAGGCCAACACCTCATCCTCACTGGGACGAGTGAGCAAGGCCGGCTCGCCGTCGATCTGCACGCTCAGCGCGCCACCGACTTCGATGTCATCCAACGCCGCGAGCACACCATCGCCACCGCCGTCCTGACCGGCGTCGTCTTGCTCGCCGGTGTCTTGATCCTCGGCACCGGTGTCGGTGTCATCAGCGCCGGAGTCATCGGAATCGCTGCCGGAGGAGCAGGCTGCCAAGCAGACGGCGCCGACGCCGGCGATCCCGGTGCCAACAATCGCGCGGCGAGATACACAGGTGTGTGCGGTGGAGGTGGACATGGCGTGACCTTTCGGCTGAGGAGCAGTGTCACTTGGTACACGATATTCCTGGTGATCCGGTTCACTTCGACGTGATCCGCTGCACCAACGAGTGAACCAAGTGCCTGGCAAGATCGTGTTACAGGTATGACCCCGGCGGGCCGCAGGCCCCGATGAAGTGCGATGCGATGATGAGCGAACGCGATGGATAACGAGACTGCGTTGCTGCGCGCCCTGCATCAGGGCCATGCCCCCGCACTGCACCGCTTCCTGCGTTCCCTGGGAGTCGATGATCAAAGCGCACAAGATCTAGTTCAGGAGACCTTGATCCGCGCGTGGAAACACGCACACGTGCTGGACCAAAGCGAGCGGTCCGCCCGCGCCTGGCTGTTCACCGTGGCCCGCAATCTGGCCACCGATCGACACCGGTCGGCTGTCAATCGTCGCGAGCAGCCCGAGTGGGAGTTACCGGATCAGGCGGTCGCCGATGCCAGCGACCAGCTCCTGGACCGGTGGCTGGTGACCGACGCATTGTCGACCCTGGCGCCGGGTCACCGTGAGGTCATCGTGCGCGCCTACTATCGCGGGTCATCCGTGGCACAAATATCGGATGAGCTTGGCATCGCACCGGGGACCGTGAAATCACGGATGCACTATGGACTACGTGCCCTGAGGTTGGCACTTCAAGAGTTAGGGGTGACCCGGTGAATCACGCCGGCACGCAATGCGAGCAGATTAAGCAGTGGGACGGCGCCTATGTGCTGGGCGCCTTGAGTCCCGCCGAGCGCACCATCTTTGAGGAGCACCTGGCGTCCTGCGAATCCTGCCGGGCCCAGGTTGCCGACCTCGCCGGAATGCCCGGGATTTTAGCCACCGTGTCCAAGGACGTGGCCACCTCGCTCACCGATGACCCCATCACCCAAGCGCAGGCACCGCCGCTGGTGCCACTGCTGGCGCGGGTTCGGCGGTCCCGGATCCGGCGCCGAGTCATCGCCGTGGCCGCCGGCGCCGCCGCGGCGATCGCTCTGTTTGTGGCCTTCGGGTCCACGCTGTTTGCCGGTGGCCCCGAGGAGGTCAGCGTGAACCTCGCCGCCCCGGATGTGACCATGTCCGCCCACACCACCATGCGCAGCGCCGGTGAGGGCACCACGGTGAACACCGATTGCGATTACCCCGCCGGCGCCGGGTACTCAAGCTCAGCGAGCACCTATGCGTTGTACGTGATCGACAACGCAGGTGAGGCGGAGTTGGTGTCCACCTGGGCTGCGGCACCCGGGGAATCGATCCAGTCAAGCGGGTACACCGAGACCCCGCTCTCCGGGATCGAGGCCGTGGAGATCCGGTACGCCGATAGCACCGACGCGCTGATCTGGGCCGAGGTGCCTTCGGTTCCCACTACGGCTGGGCGAACCAGTGCCGAACCTTGTCGATCCGTCCGGTCAACTGATCGGCGCTGGCCTGGGCGACCTCTCCGCCACCGGTGTGCTCGCGCAGCCGGTTGTGCACCACCCCGTGCGGGGTGCCGCTGCGCCGAGCCCACGCGTTGACCAGGGCGTTTAGTTCCTTGCGCAACTCGGTGATCTTGCGGTGATCGACGACGTCGGAGCCGTGGTTTTGCGCGCGAGGTCGGCTTCGGGCGTGCTCGGCTTGGCGAGTCCGCAGCAGCGAGGCCACCTGATCGGCATCCAACAGACCGGGCAAGCCGAGGAAGTCCATCTCCTCCTCCGAGCCCACCTGGCTGGAGTAGCCGAACTCTTCGCCGTCGTACAGCACCTTGTCGAAGGAGGCTTGGGCGTCCAGGGCGGCGAAACCGGGCAGCATCAGGTCGTCACTCGCGGACTCGGTTCGGTTGGCCTCCTCCAGCGCGTCATCATCGAGCCAGATCTCTTCGCCTTGTGCCACCGGTTCCCGGTCCAGGGCGTGGTCTCGCTCGGTTTCCAACTCTCCGGCCAACGCCATCAGCACCGGAACGCTAGGCAAGAAGATCGAGGCCGTCTCCCCCCGCCGTCGGGCCCGCACGAACCGACCCACCGCTTGGGCGAAGTACAGCGGCGTGGCGGTGGCGGTGGCGTACACGCCCACCGCCAGGCGCGGCACGTCCACGCCTTCGGACACCATCCGGACCGCGACCATCCACCGCTGCTCACCGTCGGCGAACTTCTCGATCCGACTTGAGGCACCGGCATCGTCGGACAGCACCACCACCGGCTCCTCACCGGTGATGGCCTGCAGTTGGGCGGCGTAAGCCCGCGCTTTGGCTTGATTGGTGGCGATCACCAGGCCACCGGCGTCGGGCACCCCGCGCCGTACTTCGGTGAGCCGGTGGTCGGCTGCGGCGAGCACGGCCGGAATCCACTGGCCGTTCTCATCGAGGGCAGTGCGCCAGGCCTGTGCCGTGACGTCCTTCGTGGCGCCCTCCCCGAGCAGCGCGCTGACCTCTTCACCGGCTTTGGTGCGCCACCGCATTTGGCCGGAGTAGGACAGGAAGATGACCGGGCGGACCACGCCGTCCTTGAGCGCCTGGCCGTAGCCGTAGGTGTGATCGGCGCGGGAACGGCGGATGCCGTCGGGCCAGCGCTCATAGTCCACGAACGGGATCGCCGCGGTGTCGGAGCGGAAGGGGGTTCCGGTGAGCGACAGCCGGCGGGTGGCGCCTTCGAAGGCCTCCCGGATGCCATCGCCCCAGGAGAGCGCATCGCCGCCGTGGTGGATCTCATCGAGGATCACCAAGGTGGGCGCCGCGGCCGTGCGGTTCTTGTGCAGGGCGGCGTTGGCAGCGACCTGAGCGTAGGTGAGCGCCACGCCGTCGTACTGCGCGCCGTGGCGGCCCTGGGCGTTCTTGAAGGTGGGGTCCAGGGCGATTCCCACGCGCTTGGCGGCATCGGCCCACTGTGATTTCAGGTGCTCGGTGGGTGCCACCACGGTGACCCGGCGAACGATTCGCCGTTCCAGCAACTCGGTGGCCACCCGCAGTGCGAAGGTGGTCTTGCCAGCGCCGGGGGTGGCCACGGCCAGGAAGTCGCGGTGGTCTTGCCCCAGGTACTTTTCCAGCGCCGCGGACTGCCAGGCGCGCAGCTGCGGAACGGTGCCCCAAGCGGCCCGGTCGGGGTAGGCAGGGGGAAGGTTGGACGCGGCAGCGGTCGACCCCGATGTGTGCGGGGTGGGTGTCTGCGCGCCGGGGTGCGCGCCGGTCACTTCTTCGAAGATCCGAAGCCGAAGAAGCCTCGCCCCTTGCCACCGGAATCGCCGTCGTCGCCCTCGCCGGAATTCATACCTTCGTAGATCTCCTTGCAGGCCGGGCAGATCGGGTACTTCTTGGGATCGCGGCTGGGGGTCCAGACCTTCCCGCACAGCGCCACCACCGGGCCGCCGGAGACGGCCGATGCGGTGACCTTGTCTTTGCGGACGTAGTGGGAGTATCGCTCGGAGTCACCCGCGTCCGGCTTTTGTCGAGTCTCTTCACGCTCCAGCACGTCGGTCGACGAACCCGGCTCTGAGATTCGCTCGGATTCTTGCGGGTGCGTCGAAAGGGTCGGCTGGCTCATGGGACCAGTGTAAATGGCACGGCAGCCAGACACACGAAGGGCGCGAGCACCAATACGGTGCTCGCGCCCTGCGTCATGCGATGCGGCGCGTTAGGCGCCGCATTGGGTCACTTGGTGACGGCCTTCTTCAGAGCCGAACCAGCGGAGACCTTCACGCCGTAGCCAGCGGGGATCTGAATCTCTTCGCCGGTGCGGGGGTTGCGACCGGTGCGGGCGGCGCGCTCAACGCGCTCCACGCTCAGCAGCCCGGTGATCTTGACAGCGTCGCCCTTGCCGAGCGACTCCACCAGGACGTCCTGGAAGGCGCCCAGAGCGGCGTCGGCCTGGGTCTTGTTCAGACCAGACTTTTCAGCGATTGCGGCAACGAGATCAGTGCGGTTGACGGACACGTAAGTTCCCTCTCTAGTTTCCAGATCGCACCCCTGCTGGGGTGCGCCGTGACGACACTACGACCCAGCCGGGACATTTAGCGCTGACACGCTCGTTTTTGGCGAAATTTCGCCAATTTTTCTCATCACATCGGCCACGCAAAGAACAATATTCACATTTGTCACATCAGTCACAGGCTGGTGGGCGGGATTAGGCTCGATCCATGAGCACTCAGAGCCCGTTGAGCGAAGACCTGCTGGCCGCGATTCACAGGCGCGCCGCCGATTATGACGAGCGCAACACTTTCTTCACCGAAGACCTTCGCGACTTGAGCGCGGCCGGCTACCTGGGCGCCGGTGTGCCCACACAGATGGGTGGGCTCGGCCAGACGCTGGCGCAGGTCGCCCAGCTCCAACACCGACTCGCCGGGGCCGCCCCGGCCACCGCCTTGGCGATCAACATGCACCAAGTGTGGGTCGCGGTGGCAGCCCTGCTCCATCACCGCGGCGATGACTCCCTGGATTTCGTGTTGCGCGGCGCGCTGGAGGGAGAGGTGTTCGCGTTCGGAATCTCCGAACCCGGAAACGATTTGGTCTTGTTCGGCTCGGACTCCAGTGCGGTGCCCGACGGCGAGGGCGGGTACCGCTTCTATGGCACCAAGATCTTCACCTCACTCGCCCCGGCCTGGACCCAGTTGGGCACGTTCGGCATGGACACCACGTCAGCCGATGCCCCCATATCGGTGTTCGGGTTCGTGACCCGCGACGGTGTGGACACCAAAAACGATTGGGACACCCTGGGCATGCGCGCCACCCAGTCGCGCACCACTGTGCTGGACGGCGCGTACGCACCGGCTCACCAGGTGGTGCGCCGCCTGGACCCCGGCCCGAACCCTGATCCCTTAATCTTTGGGATCTTCGCCTGCTTTGAGATCCTCATTTCCGCGGTGTACTCCGGCATCGCCCAGCGCGCCCTGGACCTGGCCGTGCAGGCAGCCACCACCCGGACCTCCAAGCGCCATGACGGCGCGCCCCTGGCCAGCCTCCCCGACACCCGGCGCCGGATCGCTTCGGCGGGCATCGCCCTGGACGGCACCTGGACCCAGGTGCTGGCGCTCGCACGGGATGTCGACGAATCCGCCGATCACGCAGGGGCCTGGTTCGCCAAACTGTCGGCTCTCAAGGTGCGCAGCACCGCGGTCGCCGCTGAGGTTGTCGGTGAGGCGATGGCGGTAGCAGGGGGCGCGAGCTACTCCCGAACCAGCGAACTAGCGCGACTGCACCGCGACGTCACGGCGGGTCAGTTCCATCCGTCGTCCAGCGACTCGGCCCATCAGACGATGGCGAGTTACCTCCTGGGTCCCGTTCCGGAGTAGGGGGCAACCTGGCCGACTTAGTCCAGCACGCTCCAGGCCCGGGCGAGCACTTCGGGCAGACTCGTGGCGGCCGCCCCCGCGCGCGACCACTGCCCGATCGCGGCGATCATCGCCCCGGCGTAGGCCGTCCCCAGCACCTGGGCACGCAGCGCTTCGACACCCGCGCCGGTGAGATACCGGGTGATCGCCGCACTGACTGCGCTGATTCGATGCGCGGCCGCGTGCGCGAGTTCCTGACCAAGCCCCATGGGCTCGGCCTGGGCATAGGCCAGGGCCACGTTCTCCGGAGGTAGAACGGCTGCCAACTGCGCCAGGGCGGTTCGAATCGCAGCCTCGGGCGAGCCCGAGCGCCCCGCTCGCACGAGGGCATCGGGTAGTTCGGCGAAGGTCGAATCAAAGGCCGACCACAGCAGGTCGGATTTGGCCCCGAAGTAGTTGAAGAAGGTGTTCCTGGAGACCCCTGCGCGAGCGGTGATGTCGGCGATCGAGGTATTGCCGTACCCCTTTTCCAGGAAGAGCTCCCCCGCAGCTTCCTCCAGCACCGCCCAAGAGGAGGCGCGAGGCCGTCCATAGGTGTTCGACGGTGACATATCTCGATGGTAATCCACGTGACGCCGATCACCACCGGGAACAAACGAGCGCCATCTAGACTTCTTGTACTGAGTTTAATAATCGATTCGAGGATCTCATGCCACTCCCCTTCCGCCGCGGCCACCTGGCCACGGTCGCCACCGTCGGCGCCCTGGCTCTGACGCTCGCGGCCTGCGGTACCTCCGATGACCCTGGCGACCCGGACACCGGGACCTCCGCCCCGGTCGGCGGCACCCTGATCTACGCCACCGGAGACGCCGAGCCCTCCTGCCTGGACCCGCACGTGGGCGGCAACTTCCCCCAGGCCCTGATCAGCACTCAGTACTTAGAGCCCCTCCTGGGCCGCGACGCCGATGGTGAGATCCTGCCGTGGCTCGCCACCGACTGGGAGGTCAGCGACGACGGACTCACCTGGGACTTCACCCTTGCCCAGGATGTTGAATTCTCCGACGGCACCCCGCTGGATGCCGAGGCGGTGGCCGTGAACGTGGAGCACCTCAAGGATCCTGAGACCGCCTCCTCAACCGGATTCTTGGCACTGGAAAAGGTGGAGAGCGTTGAAGCAGTCGATGAGTCCACCGCCCGCTTCCACCTGACCGAGCCGGACTCGGCGCTGCTGGAATCGCTCACCCAACCGTGGAACGCGATCCAATCCCCGGCCGGCATCGATCGTGGCATGGAAGCTAACTGCGCCGCCCCGATTGGCACCGGGCCCTTCACCGTGGATGAGTGGGTGCCGCAGCAGCACGTGACCTTGCTGCGCAACGAGAACTACACCCCCACCAACCCGCAGGTGACAAGCGACGGCGTCGCCGAACTCGAGCAGATCACGTGGCGGTTCATCCCCGACCCGGCCACCCGCTATTCGGCGTTGCAGTCCGGTGAGGTGCACGTCATCGACAATCCCGAGCCCGAGGCGATCGTCTCCGCGGGCGATGACATCACCCACATCGACGCGCCACGGCCCGGCGCATCCAACCGACTGGAACTCAACGGCGGGCAAACGCCCTTCGATGAGGTCGAGGTTCGCGAAGCGTTCATCCGCGCCGCCGATGTGGGCCCGGGAATCGAGTCGCTGTACGCCGGGGTGGCCGACCAATCGTTCTCCGCGCTGGCGTCGGTGGAGCCACTGGCTTACTCCGAGGAATCACTGTTCTCCACCGACGTTGACGCCGCCAACGAGCTGCTCGACGACGCTGGCTGGGATGAGTTCGACACCGAGGGCTACCGCGAGCGCGACGGGCAGCGCCTGAGTGTCCGCATCCCGGTGTCCACGAACCAATCGGTGGCCGCTGAACAGGCGCTCTTAGAACAGATCCAGGCGAACACCCGCGAGGTGGGCTTCGAAGTCATCCTCAATCCCGTGGACCTGTCCACGTGGTACGAGGACCTGGCCAACCACGACTACGAAGCGGTCACCGCCCCGTACACCAAGGTGGGCCCGGACGTCCTGCGAATCATCTACCACTCCGACTCCCTGGAGCCGGCGCCCAGCGGGTACTTCGCCAACCTGGCCCAGGTTGATGACCCGGATCTGGACCAAATGCTCGACGACGCCGTGGAAACCTCCGATGCCGATGAGCGCGCGGACCTGTACACCCAGGCTCAGCAACAGGTACTCCAAGGCTTCCACCTGCTGCCCCTGTATGACCAGCAGAACCACTTCCTGGTCCGCGGAGCCACCGGCGTGGTGACTCTGGACACGGTGGGCACCCCTACCTTCATCGACACCACCCTGGAGTAGGTAGCCAGGTGGCCGCTGTGCGCTGGATTCTGGGCCGCCTGGGCGCCGCCGTCTTCGTCACCTGGGTGGTGGCGACGCTGGTGTTCTTCGCGCTGCGCGCCTCCGGCGGCGACCCACTGCAGGCGATCCTGGGCGGCCCCGGATCGCAAGCGAGCCCCGAAGCGGTGCAGGCGGCACGGGACGCCTACGGCCTGGATGAGCCGATCATCGTGCAGTACCTCATTCAGTTACAGCGGGTGGCGACATTCAACCTGGGCCAGTCCTATTCGCGGCGCCAACCGGTGGAAGAGCTGATCGCGGCGAACCTCGCCGACACCCTGATCCTGGCCATCACCGCGCTGGTCCTGGCGTGGGCGTTGGCGCTGGCCGGGGCCATGATCGCGGTGAGTGTCTCCGGGCGCCTGGGCAGGCTCGTGTCAACGGCGCTGCGCGGGATCGAGGTGCTGGCCTCGGTGATGCCGCACTTCTGGCTGGGGGCCATCCTGATCACAGTATTCGCGGTAAACCTGGGCATCGTCCCGGCCACTAGCGCCAGTTCCGCACCGCGATCCCTGGCGCTTCCGGCCATCACCCTGGCCATCCCGATCGCCGGGTTCTTGGGTCAGGTGATGCGCGATGGCCTGCTCGAGGCTCACACTTCCCCGTTCGCCACCACCGCGCGCAGCCGGGGCGCCACGGAGCAGCGGGTACTGCTGCGCCACTCCTTGCGGCACGCCTCCCTACCCGCGATCGCTCTCACCGGGTGGGCCTTCGGATCGCTGCTGAGCGGCGCCGTCGTCGTCGAATCGCTCTTCGGTCGACCCGGACTGGGGCGCCTGATGCTGGCCGCTACCACCGACCGGGACGTCCCGGTGGTGATCGGCTCGGTCCTAGTGGTGGCTTTGGGGTACGTGCTGGTGATGACCCTGGCCGACCTCGCCGAAATTCTTATCGACCCGCGCAACCGTGGCAGCAGGCGGCGCACGCCGCCGGGAACCGACGCGGTGGTGGTGTCATGACGACCACCACTGCCACTACTTCTGCCACTACCTCCGGCCGCGCCGTGGTGCACCGGCTCGGTCTCCCCGGGCTCCTCGCGGCCGCGTTTGTGGCCGTGATCGCCGTGGCCTGCCTGTGGCCCACGCTCCTGGCACCGGGGGATCCGAACGCGATCGCGCCGACCAATGCGCTGCAACCGCCGAGCGCCGAGCACCTCTTCGGCACCGACAACTCCGGTCGGGACGTGTTCACCCGCGTCATTCACGGGGCATGGAACTCCGTGGGGATCGGGCTGGCCGCGACGGGGATCGGCGCCGGGCTCGGGCTGGTCCTCGGATTCGCCGCCGGGCTCGGCCCACCGGCGCTGGATGCCGTGCTGCGCCGGCTCACCGAGGTGCTGTTCGCGCTGCCCACCCTGGTGTTGGCCTTGCTCCTGGTGGCGGTGATCGGCCCGGGTGTCCGCGGCTCGGTGCTGGCCATCGGGCTGGCGACGGCCCCCGGTTACGCGCGAATCCTGCGTGCCCGAGTGCGCACGGTGGCCAAGGCCGGGTATATCGAAGCGGCGAAGTTGGAGGGCACCTCCGCCCCAAAGATCTTCATCCGGCACATCCTGCCGAACTCGCTGTGGCCGCTGCTAGCGGTCATCACCCTGGGCGTGGGGCAGGCGATCGTCTGGGTGGCGGCTTTGAGTTTCCTGGGGCTCGGAGCGCTGCCGCCGTCGGCGGAATGGGGGGCGATGGTCAACGCCGGGCGCCTGCACATCACCAGCGCCTGGTGGCTCACGGTCTGCCCGGGTCTGGCGATCACCGCCACCGCGGCGGCCCTGACGGTGCTGGGCCGGGCGATCGGGCGGGTGGGCCGATGACAGAAGATGCGATGACACAAGATTCGTTGACACAAGGGGCGATGACAGACGATGCGATGACACAAGGGGCGATGACAAACAGCCCTTTGCTGGTGAACGTGGAGGGGCTGCGGGTGAGTTTCGCCGGGCGCACCGTGCTCGACGGCGTCGACCTGCGGGTGGCACCGGGGCAATGCGTCGCCGTTGTGGGCGAATCCGGGGCCGGCAAGTCGGTGTTGGGCAGGTCCCTGCTGGGCCTGGCCAGCGAGGGTGGCT
The DNA here is from genome assembly GCA_048594865.1 of Beutenbergiaceae bacterium. Lineage (GTDB taxonomy): Bacteria > Actinomycetota > Actinomycetes > Actinomycetales > Beutenbergiaceae > CALKWS01. The sequence continues at coordinate 17,062 of JBMDWZ010000251.1, read as the reverse complement.
CGGCGGCGCAGATCGACGCACAGACCTTCGACGTGCTCGGCCGCGACGCCCTGAGGATGAGCGCCCGGCAGTGGCGCACCGTCCGCGGTTCGGCGGTGGGGATGGTGCTGCAGGACGCCCTGGGTTCCCTCGATCCGTTACGCACCATCGGGGCAGAGGTCGCCGAATCCCTCACCGCACACGGGGCACGGCGCGCCGGCATCGACACCAGAATTGCCGAGGCGTTAACCCAGGCCGGGCTGGATCAGCCACGGCTGCGGATGCGGCAACGCTCCGGGGAACTGTCCGGCGGGATGCGCCAGCGGGCGCTGATCGCATCGGCGTTGGTGAGCTCACCAAAGCTCCTCGTTGCCGATGAATCGACCACTGCCCTGGATGCCAGCGTCGGGGCGCGCATCTTGGACCTGCTCGCCCACCACCGTGACAACGGCTTGGGGATCCTGCTGATCAGCCATGACCTGGCGGCGGTGCAGCGCCTCGCCGACCACATCGTGGTCCTCAAGGACGGCGTGGTGGTGGAGCAGGGGCCCACCGGTCAGGTCATCGACTCCCCGGCCGATTCCTACACCCGCTCCCTTATCGACGCGGTGCCCCGGGGCGTTCGTGCCCCGCGCCGGTTCCCCGGCGCCCCGGTGCTGACCGGCAGCGAGCTGAACCACTCTTTCCGGCGTCCGGATGGTTCGATGGTGCGCGCCGTGGATGGCGTGAGCATTGAGGTTCGCCCCGGTGAGTCGGTGGGGATTGTGGGTGAGTCCGGTTCGGGCAAGACCACGGTGGCGCGGATCCTGATGGGCGCCATGGCCCCCGATTCGGGCGGCGTGGAGCTAGCCGGGCAGGACTTTTCCGGCACGTCCGAACGCGCCCGACGGCCGCTGCGACACCTCATCCGCTACATCGCCCAGGATTCTTTGGGGGCCATGGACCCGCGCCTTCGCGCCGGCACGATCCTTCGCCGTGCGATCAACGATGCCGCCACCGACACCACCCCCGAACAGCTCGTGGCGGAAGTGGGCCTGGAGCCTGGGGTTCTGGCGGCGATGCCCCGGAGCCTGTCCGGCGGCCAGCGCCAGCGCCTGGCGATCGCCCGGGCGCTGGCGGCCCGCCCGCAGGTACTCGTCTGCGACGAACCGGTCTCCGCGCTGGACGTGACCATCGGCGCGCAGATCCTCGAGCTGCTGGCCTCGATTCAGCGTGAGCGCCAGATGTCGATGGTGTTCATCTCCCACGACCTAGCGGTGGTCCGACAGGTCTGTGACACGGTCTTGGTCATGCGCGCCGGGTCCGTGGTGGAGTCCGGCCCGGGTGCCAAGATTTTCACCGACCCCCAGCACCCCTACACCCAGGAGTTGCTGGATGCCTCGGGCTTCATCCAGCGCAGTTCAGACCCTGGGTGAGGGACTCCAGGTTCTCCTCCATGACCTGCAGGTAGTCCGCTCCCCCGGTGCGCTCCATGGGGTCGAGCACCCCGGTGTCTACGTCCAGGCTCTCGGCGAGCCGCTGCGCGACGCGGCTGTTGGCGCGCGCCTCGAAGAAGATCGTCTGCGCACCGGTCTGCTCCACGATCTCCTCCACTTCGCGCAGCCGCGCTGGAGAGGGTTCGACCTCTGGGTCGACGCCGGCTATCCCGACCTCCGATAACCCGTACCGGGCAGTGAGATAGCCGAAGGCACGGTGGGTGGTGATCATCGTGTCGCCGGCGCAGGGCGCCAGTTCGGTGCGGAAGGTCTCATCGAGCGCACGCAGTTCTGCCTCCAGCTCATCGGCGGATTCGGCGTACTCCCCTTGGGAGTCCGGGTCGGCCTGCGCCAGCGCGTCGGCCAGGTCCTGACCGACGACGGCGAGGCGCGGCGGGTCCAGCCACAGGTGCGGATCCTCGCTCGGGTTTGGTGGCGCCGAGACTTGGGTATCGGGGTCCACCTCCATTTGGGCGGCCTCCAGGGCGTCGACGACGATCGCGTCACCGGCCATGTCCACCGCCTCATCGACTGCGGGTTGCAACCCGGAGAGGTACAGCACCACGTCGGCACTTTCGATGATCGCCACGTCCGCGGGCGCCAGTTCCAGGTGGTGGGGGTCGGCACCGTCGGGGGTGAGGTTGATGACCTCGGCGTTCTCGGAGGCCACCGCACCGGCGACGTACTCCAGTGCGCTGAGGGCGACGACTACTTGGATCTCATCGCCCGAGGGCTCATCGGCGCCCTCGGCGCAGCCGGCAAGGAGCAGCAGGGTGGCACCGGCGGCGAGCGCCGCCCGGCTGGGACTAGTGGTCATGGTCCTCATGCTCGTCGTCGTGATCGTGGTCGTGGTCGTGGTCGTCGTGGTCATGCTCGTGCTCGTCGTCGTCTTCATCGGCGCCATCGGCGTCATCGCCTGACTGAACATCACCGTCGCCATTATCGCCGGTGCCGGCCTCGGGCCGATCCCCGGTGACGCCGGTGATCTCATTGGGGGTGACGTCGAGTACGACGCTGTTCCACACCTCGGCATCGACGAGGTCCACGGCGTGGATCGAGTTCGTCGCCGGGTCGGTGACATAGACCGAGCCATCTAATTCCACAACCGCCGGGCGGGGCGTCTGCCACTCATCGGGCTCTTCCCACGGCTCGAGCACCTCGATCACGTCGGTCACCTCACCGGAGTCCGGGTCGATCACGTGCAGTGCGCCGTCGGTGCCCAGCACCAGCGCATCGCCTTGCGCCGAGGTTGCCAGGGATCGGAAGGTGTAACTAGTGCCGAGCTCAACGAGGGTCAAGTCTCCGGTGTCGGTGTTGACCAAGGCGACCTGCGTGGGACGCTCCAGATCCGCCGTCGGGTCGGACTTGTAGTCCCCGAGAACCACCGCCGAGGCCGTAGACCCCGCCTGGTTGCCGATGCGCCCGTAGTCGTCTGGGCTGTCGATTTTGGTGAACTCGCCATCGGCGAAGACCAGGACTCCGTCCTCACAGCCGAGCACCACCTTTTCCCCTTGCGCGACCGCTTCGCCGTGCAGTCCCGGGCACTGGTCGGTCGCGGCGATCTGCTCACCGCCGGCATCCAGGGCGACCGCGCCGGTGCGACCGTCGTCATCTCCCTGCGACACCACCAGGGTGCCGTCGCTCAGTTCTACAGCGACGCCATGGTGGGCATCGGGCGTGGTGTGCTCGCGAACCTCGCGTTCTTCGGCCACAACGTCGGCGGAGTCGAAGGTGAGAATCTCGCCGGTGCCGTCATCGAAGAGCGCGGTGCGGCCGTGGTTCACCACCACGTGCCCGGGAACCTGCGCAGAGAACACGACGTTCGCCAGATGCGGCTGCGCGGTGTAGTAGTGATCGTGATCGCCGTGGCCCTGGGCCCAGGTTCCGGCGTCGAGGACCTCGAAGCCGGCGGAGGTGGAGACCATCACATGGCGGCCGTCGCCGGCCGGCGCCAGGCGCAGAAATCCTTCCAGGCTGACGTCTCCGACCTGCTCCAGGGTGGTGGCGTCGAGGACCCGCACTCCCCCGTCGTAGGTGACCGCGATCCGCGGCGCTCGGGCCGCCACTTCGGTGGGCTCTGGAGTTCGATCCGGTTCGCTGGCACTTGCCGGTCCGTCGCCGTCGTCGCTGGGCTCGGAGGGTGACTGCGCCGTTCCGCATGCTGCCAGCAGTGTCAGGGCAACAGCGGGGGCGGCGAGGGCCAGCGCGCGTTTCATGCGGCGGCTGGAGTGAGAGGAGGGGGTCTGAACGGTCATGGTTGCGGGCGGATGCCCGTCCCTTCTAACTGGGTGAGAACTTAACCGTAATGACACTCGTTCTCATTATCAAGTTGGGTTTGGGTAAGCCCAACGCGTAACACCGTTTGCGCGCCGCGACGCGGCCAACTCCACCCCAAAAACGACGTACGATAGTAGGTATGGCGATGGGTGAACTCGAGCAGGCTGTGATGGACCAGTTGTGGTCGGCGAGTAGCCCCAGGACCGTGCGGGAAGTGCACGAGGCGCTGAACGAAGAGCGCTCGCTGGCCTACACCACCGTGATGACCGTGCTGGACCGGTTGGCGAAGAAGAACCTCGTCAACCAGGAGCGCGACGGCCGGGCCTTCCGGTACTCCCCCAATCAGAGCCGAGAGCAGCTGACTGCCGAACTCATGCTCGATGCCCTGGGCCAGAGCGATGATCCGAGCGCCCGCATGGTGGCGCTACAACACTTCGTTGGCCAGGTCAGTCCGCAAGAAGCGGCCGCCATCCGCGCAGCGCTACGCGACAGTTAACCCGCGATCGTGACCGGGTTCTCCCTGGCCATCCTCGCCGTCGTCCTGTCCTGCCTGGTTCCGCCGCTCCTGGCTCGAGCTACGTGGCTCGAGCAGGTGCCGCGCGCCGGGGTGGTGTTGTGGCAGGCGGTGGCACTCGCGGCGGTGTTGGCCTCCGTGGGGGCCGCACTCGCAGCGCCCGAGGAAATGTTGCGATACCTCGAAGGGGCCGATGGCGTGCGCTTTGGCCCGGCGCTGTTCATCGCCGCCGGGATCGCCGCGTTGACCGCTGGGATCATCGTTATCCGGTTGATCGTGATCACGATCAAACTGGGCCTGGACACCCGGCGGCGGCGGGAACGGCACCGGCAACTCCTGGACCTGCTGCAGACCCCCAACGCCGATGAGCGCCGGGTCCAGGTACTCGCTGGTCCGATCCCAATGGCTTACTGCGTGCCCGGACGCCGACTGTCCGCAGGCAGGGTGGTCCTCACAGATTCCACCGTTGACCTGCTGTCTCAGCCTCAGGTAGACGCCGTCATCGACCATGAGCGTGGGCACCTGCGAGCTCGGCACGACCTGGTCCGCGAGGCCTTTACCGCCCTGCACGTGGCATTCCCCACGGTGGTGCGATCCCGCGCCGCACTCGCCGCCGTGGACCACCTGCTGGAAGTGCTCGCCGATGATGGCGCCGCGATCAGCAACGACCGCAACGAACTCGCCGGCGCCCTGGAGAACCTCAGCCCCACCGACCACTCGGTGCAGCGCCGGGTGCGCCGGTTGCGCACCGAACCGATGGCCGCCTCCCCACGTGTGGCCCTGAGCCTGGCGACGTTCGCTCTGGCAATCGCGGTGCTGGCCGTGCCCACTATTGTTCTTGTTTGGCCGTGGCTGGATCGCGCCGCTCGCACCGCTCTTGGCGGATAGCGCTCGACGGTTCCCCACCAGTCCCCTGTACCGATGACGAAGGAGTTCGGCGTGCCCGCCCTCGATGATGACCTGAACGAGATCTACCGCGAGGTACACCACCGAAATCCAGGCGAGGATGAGTTCCACCAAGCGGTGCAGGGCGTGCTGGGAAGCCTGGCGCCAGCGATCCGTCGACACCCGGAGTACGGCGACCCAGCGCACGCGATTTTGCGGCGGCTGTGCGAACCCGAACGTCAGATCACGTTCCGGGTGCCGTGGGTCGATGATCGGGGCAACGTCCAGGTCAACCGTGGGTTCCGGGTTGAGTTCAACTCCGCACTGGGGCCATACAAGGGCGGACTGCGGTTCCACCCCAGCGTTCAGGTGGGGACCATGAAGTTCCTGGCCTTTGAGCAGACGTTTAAGAACGCACTGACCGGCAAAGCGATCGGCGGCGGCAAGGGCGGGTCGGACTTTGACCCCCGCGGCCGCTCCGACGGCGAAGTGATGCGGTTCTGCCAGTCGTTCATGGCCGAACTGTTCCGGCACATCGGCGCCGACACCGACGTACCAGCGGGCGATATCGGCGTGGGTGGCCGCGAAGTGGGTTATCTCTTCGGCCAGTACAAAAGGATCACCAACCGGTTCGAGGCCGGGGTGCTCACCGGCAAGAGCGTCAATCTCGGCGGCTCCAGGGGTCGCACCGAAGCCACCGGCTATGGAACGGTCTTCTTCGCCGAGCGAATGCTGGCCCAAAAGGGCGCCTCGTTCGACGGCGCTCGAGTGGTGGTGTCAGGGTCGGGAAACGTCGCGCAGTATGCGATCGAGAAGGTTCACGAGCTTGGCGGCACGGTCGTGGCCTGTTCGGATTCGTCGGGATACATCGTGGATCACGATGGGATCGACACCGAGTTGCTCTTCGAGATCAAGCAGGTGCAGCGCGGCCGCGTCTCGGACTACGCACAGCGCAAAGGCGGATCCGTGGAATTCGTCTCAGACGGATCGATTTGGGACGTCCCATGCGCCGTAGCACTGCCCTGCGCGACCCAGAATGAGCTCGACCAGGACCACGCCAAGGCGCTGATTAAGAACGGCTGTGAGGTGGTCGCCGAGGGCGCGAACATGCCCTGCACTCCACCAGCGGTACAGGCGCTGCGTGAGGCCGGCATCGCCTTCGCTCCCGGCAAGGCAGCCAATGCCGGCGGTGTTGCGACCAGCGCCCTGGAAATGCAGCAAAACGCTTCTCTAGACCACTGGCCAACAGCCGAAGTGGTGGACCAGCTCCACGAGATCATGACCAATATCCACGATCGGTGCATTGAGACAGCTCAGGAGTACGGCGCCCCTGGTGACTACGTCCTAGGCGCCAACATCGGCGGTTTCGTGCGCGTGGCCGATGCGATGTTGGAGCTGGGAGTCATCTAGCTGCACCTGCTGGTGGCTGACGAGCACCACGGTGCACCGTGCGCCCTGGGCGTTGATGGCCTCAAGTACCTCGGTGGCGGTCTCGCGATCCAGGTGGGCGGTGGGCTCATCGAGCAGGAACACCGGGCGCTGCGACACCAGCGCCCGGGCTACCGCTAGCCGGGTGCGCTCACCGCCGGACATCCCGGTGATGACCGCATCGAGCCCACCCACCCCGGTGACGAATGAACTCAATCCCACCTGGTGCAGCGCCGCGGTGAGCTCGGGGTCACCGGCGCCTGGGTTGGCCAGCAGCAGGTTAGCGCGCACCGATCCGGCAAAGACGTGCGGCTCGTCATCGACGAGCGCGAAGTGCCCGCGGGCATCATCCAGGCGTCGATCGAGCGCCGAAGTGCCATTGAGCTCATACCGCCCGCCCGCCGGGTCCAGCGACCTTGCGATGACGGCGAGCGCCGTGGACTTTCCCGAGCCGTTGGCCCCGTGCAGCACCACCCGGTCGCCGGGGTCCACGGTGAGCGTGAAATGCTGCAGCGCCAGAGGCGAGTCAGGTGACCAGCGGGCCGACACGTCTCTGAGTGCCAGGCTTACCGAGTCGGTCGCACCCGAGGAGCTAGCAGGCGCTCTCGCCGGCTCCTGCGTCTCCTGCATCTCCTGCGGTTTCGGAGCGTGCTGTCCTTCCGAGGCTTGCGCGACCGCGGGTTCTTGGTCCAATACCTCGTGCAGACGGATCTGTGCTTGCCGGGCGCGGGCGAGGTGTTCGGCCACCGCCGGCAGGGTGAGCCAGACGTCGGCCAGGGCCACCGGCGTCAGGGCGACCATCGCTGCGATCGGTGCCCCGACCTCACCGGCTAGGTAGGCGGCTGCCGACAGGCTCGCCACGACCGTGGTCAGCGCCGCCACGATCACCCAGAGCGCGGCGATCCCGGCGCCGCGCACCGTCGCCGAGCGCACCACCCGGCGGGCCTGATCACCGGCGAGCGCATCGATCGGATCAGCGGCCGAGGCGGACCGGTCACCCAGTGCTGCCCGGTAGGCGTCCAGGGAGCCGATCACCTCGGTCAGGTGCGCTCGAATTGCTGCCCGGGCCCGCAGCTCGCCGCGCTCGGAGCCACCGGCGCTGCGGACCAGGAGGGCTACCACTGCGATCACCGCAAGGGACGCGACCATGGCCGCGATCCCAGCCGCCGGGAGCAAGGCCAGCAGGATCGCAATCGCCAGGCCCGTTGCGATGGCGGCGCCCACGATCGGGACCGTCACCCGCGATCGCGAGGAGACGACGTCGTCGGTGTCATGGACGACGGCGGTGAGCAGGTCCGCCCGACGGCGTTGCCCGAGCCGTGCGGGAGTCAACGGGATGAGCCGGGCGTAGGTGGCAGTGCGCGCGCGGGTGAGGGCCGAGAGCACCACGTCGTGGCTGAGGACCCGCTCGGCGTAGCGCAGTACCGGACGGCCGATCCCGAACGCCCGCACGCCCACCACCGCGACCAGGAGGGTCAGGACCACCGGTTGCTGCGAGGCGCGCACGATGAGCCACCCGGAGGTCGCGGTCAACGCCACCCCGCAAGCCGCCGACAGGCCGCCGAGCAGACAGGCCAGCGCAAATCGGGCCCGATCGGTGTGCCACCAGCGGATTGTGGTGCCCGACGTCGGTGCCTGCAAAGGCTCGGGCTGCTGTGATCCAGAGTCCTGTGATCCAGAGTCCTGTGAGCCAGACTCCTGTGCGCCAGGTTCACGATCGCCCGCGTCCCGGACCGGCACCCGCTCAGTCCCGGCCGCCACTTGCGGCGCCGACTCGGCCCTGGCCGCCACTTGCCTCGCCGTCTGCTGCTGTGGACCCGATAGTTCCCACACGTCATCTGCCAGCGCGGCGAGGTCGAGGTCGTGAGTGACCACGATCGTGCGGACCGACCCTGCGAGCGCTCGAATCACGTCATAGATCAGATCGCGCGACTGCGGCGCAATGTGCGCCGTTGGTTCGTCGAGGCAGATGAGATCGGCATCGGTGAGCAACGCCCGGGCCAGGGCGAGCCGGGCCCGCTGCCCGGCGGAGAGCCCGAAGCCGTCATCGCCGAGCTGCGCGTCCAACCCGCCACGGCCACGCAGTGCCGCCGCCAAGTCCACGCGCTCCAGCGCGTTCATCATCTCAACGTCACTCGCCTCGGGGGCGCTGAGCAGGAGGTTTGAGCGCACCGTTCCGGGGACCAACAGCGGGCGTTGGGTGACGTAATGCACCGATCGCGGCGCACTCACCGCTCCCGCCTGAGGTTCGCGGATGCCGGCAATAAGGTCCAAAACCGTGGACTTTCCGGTGCCCGAGGGCCCGCTCAGCACCGTAAGCCCGGGCCCGGCCGGGCACCGCAGCCGCGCCTCGACGAGCGCCGGCGGCCGATCGAGATGGGCAAAACTGACACCGTCTAGGCCGAACCAATCGGTCGCCGCCGAAGGGTCTGGTGTAGCGGGCTCTGGTGTAGCGGGTTCTGATGAAATGGGCTCTGGTGAAACCGGCTCTGTTCGTAAATCGCTGCGCAAATCAGCGAGCGCCTGCTGCCCGTCGGCGGCATTGTGGAACTCCTGCCCGACCCGTCGGATCGGCCAGTAGGCCTCCGGTGCCAGCAAGATCGCGGCCAGGCCAATGAACAGCGGCACCCAGCCGTAGGCCAACCGCAGTCCGACCGCGACCGCCACTAGCGCTACCGAGATGGTGGCCAGCAACTCCAGCGCCACCGTGGACATGAACGCGGTGCGCAACGTCTTCATAGTCGCCTGCCGCAGCCGCTGGCCCACCCGGCGCACCTGTTGGATTTGGCGCTCGGCCCTGCCATAGGAGACCAATGTGGGCAGCCCCCGAACCACGTCGAGGAAGTGCCCAGACATCGCCGTCAGGGCCCGTTCCCGGGCTCGCGTCTCATCCTGGGTGTGGCGGCCGATCAGGGCCGCGAACAGCGGCAGCAGCGGCAATGTCGCGAGCACGATCGCGGCACTCCAGATGTCCACGAACGCCATCACCACCACGATCAACAGCGGCGCGATCGCCGCGCTGATCAGTGCCGGCAAGTACCGAGACACGTAGGGCTCGATCGCCGTGATCCCGTCGGCCGCTCGAGTCAGCGCGACATCGGGGCTCGGGCGCCGGTGCGCCGGCATCCGCAACCACGTCCGCAGCACCTTGCTCCGCACTTCGCGCGCCACCCGCTGCCCGGCCCACGCCGCCGCCGGTTCGGCGGTGGCCGATAGAACCGCCCGAACGCAGACCACGGCCACCAGCGCTAGCACGGGTTGCTCCAGGCCGGTGCCGGTGGCGACTGCGGTAATCAGCCAGGCCAACGCTAGGGCTTGGCCGACGGCGGCCACGGCCCCGAGTACCCCGAGGGCACCCAGGAGGGCCAGGGGCGTGCGGGCGCGCGGCAGGTCGGAGATGAGCTCGGGAGCGAACGGGCGCATGGGTCAGCTATCCCGGGTAGCGCTTCTTCAGCGGCATCATGTCGCGGCGCGCGGCGCCCACAGGATCGGGGTGATCGTTGGGAATGTGGTGCCCGCCGATTCGCTTACGGAACACGTAGTACGTCCAGCTTTGGTACAGCAGCACCACCGGGAAGAAGATCACCGCCACCCAGGTCATGATCGTTAACGTGTACTGGGTGCTGGCCGCGTTGGTGGCGGTCAGGGAATATGCGGGGTCGGTCGAGGACGGCATGACGTCGGGGAACATCGCCACGAACAGGGATGCAACAGCCACCGCGATGGTGAGGAAGGTGCCCGCGAACGCCAGCCGTTCGCGCCCGCGATAGGCCAGAGCGAGACCGGCAAGGAGCGTCACCGCCGCCAGTCCTGCCAGGATCCAGGACGCAGAGTTGCCGCTCTGATTGTGCACGATCGCAAGCCACACGACGGCGGCCAGCGCGGCCACCGCGCCAATCCGCACGGCCAATGAGCGCGCCTGGGAGCGGATCGGGTCTTGAGTCTTCAGGGCGAGGAACATCGCACCGTGGGCGGTGAACAAGCTCAGGGTGACCACTCCGCCGAGCAGCGCCGTGGGGTTTAGCAGGTTGAAGAATCCACCGGTGTACTCCATGTCCGCATCGATCGGTACCCCGATGGCGATGTTGGTGAACGCCACGCCCCAGAGAAACGCGGGCACGACCGAACCGAAGATGATGGCGAGGTCCCATCGGGACCGCCACTTTTCGTCGTCGACCTTTCCCCGGAACTCGAATCCCAAGGCGCGCACGATCAGCGCCACGAGGATGAGTAGGAGCGGCATATAGAAGCCGGAGAACAGGGTCGCATACCAGTGCGGGAAGGCGGCGAACATCGCGCCGCCGGCGGTCAACAACCACACCTCGTTGCCGTCCCAGACGGGGCCGATAGTGCCGAGCATGACGCGCTTGCGTTTATCGCCGTCCAGGGCCTTGTCGCCCTTGCCGAGGATCGGGAACAGCGCGCCCACGCCAAAGTCGAAGCCCTCTAGGACGAAGTATCCGATCCACAGGACAGCGATGATGATGAACCACAGGGTGGTCAGTTCCATGTCGATTCCGCCCGATCAGTAGGTGAAGACGAGTTCGTCATCGGCGTCTCGTTTGGCCGGGTCCAGTGAGTGCCCGTCGTAGGGCTCGGCGCCGGGTCTGCCGTAGCGAAGCAGCAATCTGACCTCGATGACCGCCAGCACCCCGTACAGCAGGGTGAAGACCGCGAGTGAGGTGGCGACCTGCGCCACGCTGACGCCCGGCGAGACCGCCGTTTGGGTGGTCATGAGGCCGAACACCACCCAGGGTTGGCGGCCCATTTCGGTGAAGATCCAGCCAAAGGAGTTCGCCGCGAGCGGCAGCAGCGGGACGGTCACCGCGAGCCACATCCACGCCTTGGACTTCAGCCCGCGGTCTTTGCGCAGACCCCACAGCACCAGCGTGGCCGCGCCGATCGCCAGCATCCCGAAACCGACCATCAGCCGGAAGCTCCAGAAGGTCACCGGCACCACCGGGCGGTAGTTCTCAGTTTCGGTGAGTTCGTTCCCTGCGTAGGTCAGCTCGTAGTGGGCCTGTAGGTCGTTCATGCCCTGCACCTCACCGGTGAGGCTGCCGGTGGCGAGGTAGGACAGCAGCTTGGGAACGGTTACCGCCCAGACCTCCTCGTGGCCATCGAGGGTGCCGACGGTGATGATTGAAAAGGGTGCGCCCTCACCTTCGGGCACCGTGTCATAGAGCCCCTCGGCCGCCGCCATTTTCATCGGTTGCACGTCGGTCATGATCTTGCCCTGGATGTCCCCGGTGCCGACCACTGCGATCCCGCCGATCAGCACCGTCACCGCGCCCAGGCGGGCGGCGCTGCGGTACATCCCGCGATCTTCGGAAGGGGTGCGCGAGCGCCACACGTGGAACAGCGCGAAGCCCAGCACGAACGCTCCCCCGGTCATCCAGCATGCGGCGAGCACGTGCGGGAAGGTCACGAGTTGCACGGGGTTGGTCAATACCGCCACGAAGTCGGTGAGTTCGGCGCGGCCAGTCTCGGGATTATTGCGAAAGCCAACCGGGTTTTGCATAAACGAATTGGCGGCCAAGATGAAGTAGGAGGACAGCACGGTGCCGATATGGATGAGCCACATGCAGGCAGCGTGAAGCTTCTCCGGGATCCTCCCCCACCCGAAGATCCATAGCCCCAGGAACGTGGACTCCAAGAAGAACGCCACGAGGGCCTCGATGGCCAGCGGTGCGCCGAAGATGTCGCCCACGAACCGGGAGTAGTCCGACCAGTTCATCCCGAACTGGAATTCCTGAACGATCCCAGTGACCAGGCCCAAAGCAAAGTTGATCGTGAATAACTTGCCGTAGAACTTCGTTAGCCGAATCCATTTTTCATCGCGGGTGCGCAACCACATTGTTTGCATGATTGCCACGAGCAATGAAAGCCCGATCGTGATCGGGACAAAGAAGAAGTGATACACGGTGGTGATCCCGAACTGCCACCGGGCCAGGTCAACGGCTTCCATTCCCGCTCCCACGCTTGGCTGCTTGCCTCGTCACACAAATACTACTGCAAGTAGTAGGTGGGTGCGCAAGGCCTAGAGCGCGTCGGATTGGCTAGGGGCGTGCGGTCGCGGCGGCGCGGCGATGCTCATCGCTCGCCGCACCGGTGGTGCACCCTAGATCGGGGTCTTAATCCCCCACAGGTAGCCGTCGGGGTCGGCGAGAATGGCGTAGGACTCACCCCAGGGCATCGGGCTCAGGGGTTTGACGACGCTGTCGGCAGCCGCCTGGAGTAACGCCACGGCGGCGGCCCGGTCCTCGATGCTCACGTCGATCACCGCGGCACCAGGACGCGCGGCACCAGCGCTCACGGCATCGGCACCAGCGCTCGCAGGATCGGGCGCCGGGTGCTCCCACCACCGCGCGAAGCCCGGGCTGTGCAGGGCCACCGGAAACAGCCCGTCGGTGGCGATCCAGGCCACGGGCTCTGGGTCCGCCGGGGTAGTGACCTCCCGAAAAGCGAGCCCCAGCGACTCGTAGAACGCCTTGCTCGCGTCCAGGTCGCTGACCACGAGGTTGACTTGCAACTCCCCCATGTCCGCCAGCTCCTAGCCCTGGAGTTCCCGTGGCTCCGGGGCAGCGCTCGCCGCCGAGGTATCGGTAGCGGCGTCGGCAGCGGTATCGGGATTGTGTTCGCGCTCCACCCCGATCGTCACCTGGGTGACCACCGCGGCCACGGCCCCGACGGCCACCAGCACTGGTGCGAATACGGCGGTCACCGCAGTGATCGCAGCACCGGCGGTCAGTGGGATCTCCAGGAGCACCTTGCCCTCCTGGCTCTTGATGTACAGGCGGCGGGCGTTACCCTCGGCGATGATCTCCTTCACCTTGTCCAGCAGTTGCCCGCTGGAGACGGTGAACTCCTCATACCAAGTCCGGCCATCTTTGTCCTTGCTGCCTGCACCGGGTTGGTCGGAAGCACTGGGTTGATCGGAAGCACCGGGTTGGTCGGAAGCACCGGGTTGGCCGGTGCTGGGCTCGTCAGTGGTGCCGGGTTGGCCGGTGGGCCTGGGCTCTTCGGTGGTCACGGTCCGCTCCTCATTTAGGGCCAGCGGCGCTAACCGCTGCTGGCGGGTAGGACTGAGTCTGGCACCGTCCCGCCCGCCCCGCACTGGGTGATCACCCCGGTTTTGACCCCGAAAAGTACCGCGCCCTACCGCTCCTCGTAGTTCGACGGTAGCGGCGCAGAACCCGTGCGCCGGGCCATCGGGGCGGATCGCGCTTGCGGGCCGGTGAGCCCCACGGGCTGAATGGGCTCGTACGGCTCGCGCATCTTGGGCACCGAGGTGGCACATTCTGGCTCCACCACCTCATCGGTCAGTTCGCCCTCTTCGGCCCGGCGGTCGTGCTCCTCGGGTGGCAGCACTCGGCGCCAAGCGCGGGTGCGCATCGGCGGCAGTTCACCGGCGTCTTCGCGCATGGCCCGATAGAGGCTGAACATCATGAACCCGCCCATGAGGAAGAACGGGAAGCCCACCAGGATGATGGTGGTCTCCATCGCCCGGATGCTGTCATCTCCGCTGGAGAACACCAGCAGCGTCAGGGCCACCACGCTGATCGCGGTCCCCCAGAAGATGCGTTGGCGCAGCGGGGCTTCCTCTTCGTGGCCGTTGGTCATGGTGTCCATCACCAACGCCGCGGAGTCCACCGAGGTGGTGAAGAAGATGACCACCAGGAGGATTGCCAGCACCGAGACCACCGCTGCGCCAGGGAAGTTGGTGAGGAACTCAAAGAGCGCCCCGGGCACGTCTTCGTCGTCGACCACCCGGGAGACCAGCCCACCGTCGCCATTGAGCTCGATGTCGAAGGAGGCGAATCCGAAGATTCCGAACCACAGCACGCTGAACGTGCCGGGTACGGCCAGCACCCCAAGCACGAACTGGCGCACCGTGCGGCCCTTGGAGATCCGCGCGATAAACAGGCCAACGAAGGGCGCCCAGGTGATCGTCCAGGCCCAATAGAAGACCGTCCAGGTGTTTTGCCAGCCGGTGTCGTCGAAGGTGTCGTTCCAGAACGCAAGCTCGGGCAGCATCGTGAGGTAATGACCGAAGCCCTCGATCGTGCCCTTGATCATGTACAGCGTGGCACCGGTGAAGAGCACGAACAGCATGAGCCCAATAGCGGCCACAATGTTGAAATTGGAGAGGCGCTTAATCCCCTTCTCCAACCCCAGGGCCACCGAGATGAGCGCGATGACCGTGACCCCAATAATGATCGCGGCGATCGCGAGATTCGATTCGGGGATACCGAAGATCTCGGCGAGCCCACCGTTGATCTGCAGGGTTCCCAGTCCCACCGAGACTGCCAGACCAAACACTGTTCCGATGATCGCGAGCACATCGATCGCTTTACCGATGGGTCCGTGGATCTTCTCTTTCAGCAGCGGCTGGAAGATCGAGCTCACGCGGGGCGGGAGCCGGCGCTTATAAATGAAGTAGGCAAAAGCCAAACCGGGCAGCGCGAAGATGGCCCAGGTGTGGTAGGTGAAGTGGTAATAGGTAAACGAGATCGCTTCCTGCGCGGCCTCGGTGGAGCCCTGCTCCAGTCCCCGGGGCGGGTCCCCGAAGTGCGAGATCGGCTCCGCAACGCCCCAGAACATGAGGATTGTGCCGATTCCGGCGGCGAAAAGCATCGCAAACCACGAGCGCCCGGAGTGCTCCGGCGGCTCGTCATCTGGACCGAGCCGGATCCTGCCGAACCGGCTCACGGCGATAAAGATCAAGAACGCCAAAAAGGACGTGACGCCGAGGATGTAAAACCAGCCCATATTGGTCATCAACCAGGTGCTCGCCGCGTCGGTTGCGGCACCCACCTCATCGGTGAACAACAGAGTTCCGGTGACAAACAGCACCACAAGCGCTGCGCCAGTAAAGAAAATGACTGGGGATGTACGAAGGCCCAGCAGGTCGTGAAGTCGTTGAAGCATGCGCTCAATTCCGTAAGTCGTGGTGGCTGTCTGGCTCGGCTAGCAGTCCAGATATCCTCCGTCTCGCTCTTAGCGCATCGATGTCAGTCCCGAGAGAATGACAGGGTCTCTCCACGAGCGCCACTCATCCACACGTCTTGGCATGCCGCAGCCAATTCCTGCAGGCCCTCGATGATCGTTCCAAAGACATTGCCTGGGACCCAACCCTGATCCCCGTTAATGAGGAGGTTATTGCGGCCGTAAAACACCGCCAGGTCAACGATTGAGCCGGTGTCGCGATGTTCCTGTGCGTTCTGGAATCCATACGCCGGAGCGCCCAAATCATCGCCGGTAAACGTGAACCAGCACAGGTCCCCCGGGATCGGAGTGACGGTGAGATTTTCCTTTCCAGGCTCCTCGCCGGGATGGGCGATGAGGGTATAGATCTCATTGCGGGCGTATTTGCCGTGATACACCTGCCCGGACGCGGGCAGTGCATTCCACACCGCCGCACACGTGCGTGGTGCGATGTCATCGAGAAGCACCGCGCGGGCGCTCACTCCTCGAGACTCCAGGGTGACTTTCAAGTGTCGGGTCACGATCGCTCCAGATTCACGTCGGTGAGCATGGGTGGGCGCTGCGCTGCCCAGGAGGTGCGGGAGGTGTAGGCCTGGCCCGCGGCCAGCACGAGTCGGTCGGCGTGCCGGGGTCCCACGATCTGCAGTCCGATCGGCCGGTGATCGTCGGTGAACCCGCACGGCACGCTGATCGCCGGTTGCATCGTGAGGTTGAACGGGTAGGTGTAGGGCGACCAGGTGGTCCACCACCGCCCGTCCCATCCCACCGGGGCGTCGCGGCCAGCATCAAATGCGGCGATCGGCATCGTGGGCGTCAGTAGCAGGTCGTAAGTCTGGTGGAACTCACCCATCCGCACGCCTAGCTCGGTTCGCGCGGTCATCGCGTCCAGGTAGGCCGAGGCGTCCATGTGCCCGAACTCCTCGATCGCTGCCAGCAGCTCGGGATCGACGAGCCCGCGTTTGGCGGCGTCGGGTGCGTAGCTGTCCACCACTTTCGCGGCCCCGGCAAACCACAGCGCATGGAACACCTCACGCGGGTCGGCGAACGGTAGCTCCGCCTCCGACACCACCGCCCCAGCCTGCTCGAAGACTAACGCCGCTTCGCCAACGGCCCGTGTGACCTGTGGGTCATCGCTCTCGCCGAGGTGCAGCCCAACCCGCAGGCCGTTCACCCCGCGACCCAATCCTTCGGTGTACGACGACGTCGGTGGCGGTAAGGCGAGCGGGTCGCGGTGGTCGGTGGCCGCCAGCACGTCCAGGACCGTGGCAAGGTCGGTGACCGTCCGTGCCATCGGACCCAGGTGAGCCAGGGTGCCGTAGGGGCTCGGCGGGTAGGCGGGGATGCGCCCGAAGGTCGGTTTGAAAGCGAGGGTGCCGGTGAAGGATGCCGGGATTCGCACCGATCCCCCGCCATCGGTACCGATACTGACCGGCCCCATTCCAAGGCCGACCGCGGCCGCGGACCCGCCGCTGGAACCACCCGCGGTCAGGTGCTCACCCCACGGGTTACCGGTCGG
>JBMDWZ010000250.1:0-6051 GCA_048594865.1 Beutenbergiaceae bacterium | reverse complement strand
TCGCCGACGCTCTCCATCAAGGACAGCACCCAGCCAATGAAGCCCTCGTATTCGGCGGCCGGGTGGGTGACGGTGGCGGTGCGCACAGGCCAATAGTGACCCACAGACCCAATATCGAGGAGATCGCCACACCAGTGATGTGCCATGATGAAGGCATGCATACGTGCCGATTTAGCGAGCCCGCCTCTCGGGCTTGAGCACTTCGTGCGCCTGCATCTGGCGCCCAGGGCGGGCATCTCAGCAGTCATCATCAGCCCCTCGTGACCACACACTTTTGCGGAAGGTTTGTCATGTCCAGCCCGATCTCGCCCTTGGACGCTCACGCCGTTCAGGGCGCCGTCGACGAAGCGCTGCGCGCCGTCGATGCAGCAACCACACTCGAACAGCTCAAGGAAGCGCGCCTTGCGCACACCGGCGATAAGAGCCCCCTGGCCCTGGCCAACCGGGCCATCGGCGGGCTCGATAAGAGCGACAAAGCGCAAGCGGGTAAAACCGTGGGCCAAGCCCGTGGCCGACTCAACAAGGCCATCGCCGCCCGCCAGAGCGAACTCGAGGTCGAACGTGAGCAGGAGATTCTGCGCACCGAAACCCTCGACGTCACCATCGAGGCCCCCCGGGCACCCTTGGGTGCGCGCCACCCCTTGGAAGTCCTGAGCGACGACGTCGCCGATTTCTTCACCGCGCTCGGCTGGGACATCGCCGAGGGCCCCGAGGTGGAGCACGAGTGGTTCAACTTTGACGCCCTGAACTTCGGCCCGGACCACCCGGCCCGGCAGATGCAAGACACCTTCTTCATCGCCGATGCCAAGGAGGGCAAGCCCGAGCACCTGGTGCTGCGCACGCACACCTCACCGGTGCAGGCACGGTCCCTGCTGGAGCGCGGGGTGCCGCTGTACATTGCCTGCCCGGGCAAGGTGTTCCGCACCGATGAACTCGACGCCACCCACACCCCGGTGTTCCACCAGGTGGAGGGGCTGGCCGTGGACAAGGGCCTGACGATGGCGAACCTGCGCGGCGTGCTGGACCACTTCGCTCAGGCGATGTTCGGTCCGCAGGCCCGCACCCGGCTGCGCCCCAGCTTCTTCCCCTTCACCGAACCCAGTGCCGAAATGGACCTGTGGTTCCCGCAGAAGAAGGGCGGCCCGGGCTGGATCGAATGGGGCGGCTGCGGAATGGTCAACCCCAACGTGCTGCGTGCCTGCGGGATTGACCCCGCCGAGTACTCCGGCTTCGCATTCGGCATGGGCCTGGAGCGCACCCTCATGCTGCGCCACGGCATCGAAGACATGCGCGACATGGTCGAAGGCGATATTCGTTTCTCACTGAAGGGAGCCCGCTGATGCCCAACGTCATCATCGATTGGCTCGCCGAGCACGTCGCAGTGCCCGCCGGCACCGACGCTCACCAACTCGCCGCGGACCTGGTGCGGGTGGGCCTGGAAGAAGAACAGGTCATCGAACCCGACATCACCGGCCCGCTCGTGGTCGGCCGCGTGCTGAGCCTGGAGAAGGAAGAGCACTCCAACGGCAAAACCATCTCCTGGTGCATCGTGGATGTTGGCGAGCACAACCCACCAGGTGAGGCCGGGCGCGGAATCGTCTGCGGCGCGCACAACTTCGCGGCTGGGGACGCCGTGGTGGTGGCCCTGTCCGGGGCGGTGCTGCCCGGCGGATTCGAGATCTCGGCTCGCAAAACCTACGGCCACATCTCCGATGGCATGATCTGCTCCGCCCGGGAACTGGGCATCGGCGAAGATCACGCCGGCATCATCGTGCTCGGCGCCGACGCCCCAGCGGCGGGCACCGACGCCCTGGCCATGCTGGGCTTGGCCGATGAGGTCCTGGAAATCAACGTCACCCCGGACCGCGGCTACTGCTTCAGCGTGCGCGGCGTGGCCCGGGAGTATCACCACTCCACCGGTGCGGCCTTCACCGATCCAGGGCTGCCCGCTCAGGCCCCACCTGCCGACTCCGGCGATGGTTTCGCGGTGCAAGTGAACGACGACGCCCCGATCCACGGCGCCCAAGGTTGCGACCGGTTCGTGGCCCGGATCGTGCGCGGAGTCAATCCCGATGCACCCACCCCGGGCTGGATGGCCCGGCGGTTGCGTCAGGCGGGCATGCGCCCGATCTCGGTGGTTGTGGACATCACCAACTACGTGATGCTCGACCTCGGCCAACCACTGCACGCCTACGACCTGGCCACGCTCACCGCCCCGATCGTGGTGCGTCGGGCGAAGGCGGGGGAGAAGCTCACCACCCTCGATGACGCCAAGCGGAAACTGGATGCTGGCGACTTGCTGATTACCGACGACGGCGGTGCGCGGCCGATCGGCCTCGCCGGGGTCATGGGTGGTGCTCAGACCGAGGTCAGCGGCGCCACCAGCGATGTGCTCGTGGAGGCCGCACACTTCGACCCGATCAGCATCGCCCGCACCGCGCGGCGCCACAAGCTGCCCAGCGAGGCGGCCAAGCGTTTCGAACGCGGTGTGGATCCGGCACTACAGGCCGTGGCCGCCCAGGCCGTGGTCGACTTGCTGATCGCGCACGCCGGCGGAACTGCCGATGACCGTGTGACCGATCTCGATAACACCAGCGCTCCGGCGCCGATCACGTTGCCAGCGAGCGAACCCACCCGGCTGGTCGGCGTGCAGTACACCGAAGAGCAAGTCGCCGACACCCTGACGTCCTTGGGTGCGACGGTGAGCGGCCAAGGAACTGGCACCCTGCAGGTGGTGCCTCCGACGTGGCGCCCCGACCTCATCGGTTCGGCCGAATTGGTGGAAGAAGTGGTGCGCCTGCGCGGATATGACCAGGTGCCCTCGGTGCTACCCAAGGCCCCGGGCGGCCGCGGGTTGACCTTGGATCAACGGCGCCGCCGGCGAATCGCGCAGATGCTGGCCGATACCGGCCTGGTGCAGGTCCTGACCTACCCATTCGTGGCCGCTGAGCGGGACGATGAGTTCGGCTTCGACGCCGACGATTCCCGCCGGCTGCGGATGCGCCTGGCCAACCCACTGGCCGAGAACCAGCCGTACCTTCGCTCCACCCTGCTGCACACCCTGGTGGATGCCGCGGTGCGCAACGTGGGCCGTGGGATGACCGACGTGGCGCTGTACGAGGTGGGCTTGGTGACCCAGGGCGCAACCCAGCGCCTCACCAGTGCACTTCCGCCGCTGGGACAGGTTCCGAGTGACGATGAGTTGGCCTCGGTGCACCAAGCGGTGCCGGATCAGCCTCGCCACGCTGCTGGAATCTTCGCCGGGAACGCCACCGTTCCCGGTGTGCACAGCCCGGCCCGCCGCGCCGATTACACCGATGCGATCGCCGCGGTGCGCCGGATCGCGAACGTGCTCGGTCTAGACGCGCGCATCGAGGCCGGCGACGTCGCACCCTGGCACCCCGGACGCTGCGCGGTGTTCCGCACCGAATCGGGTGCGATCCTCGGTTACGCCGGTGAACTGGCGCCCAAGGTGGTCTCGGCACTGGGACTGCCCGCGCGGACCGTGGCTTTCGAGGTGGACTTGGACGCCATGTTCGCCGCCGCAGATGATGAGCCGGTGCAGTACGGCACGCTCTCCACGTTCCCGGCCGCGAAGGAAGACATCGCCCTCGTGGGGCCCGCCGACGTGCCCGCCGCGCGGGTCTTGGAGACCGTGAAGGAAGCGGCCGGCGAGCTCGCCGAGGACGTTCGACTCTTCGACCGCTATTCGGGCGAGTCGATCGGAGCCGATGAGGTGTCCTTGGCGTTCGCGTTGCGGCTGCGCGCCCCGGATCGCACCCTGACGGCGGCCGAGACTGCCGAGGTACGCCAGGCAGTGGTGGAGCTCTCCAGTGGCCGCCACGGCGCGCGGCTGCGAGACTGAAGCGCATGTCCATCTCTGGGTTGACCAGCGTGTTGATGGTCCTGCTTGGGATCGTCATCGTCGTCGGCATCATTGTTCTGGTGGTCACCCTCATTCGGGTGTTGCGCTCGGGCAACGGTAAACGCCCGCGCGGCCCGATGGGCTTTTAGCACCCCGCACTCACCACCAACGTCCCCACCCACGAAAGGCAGCATGCTCAGGAATCCGGCTTTTTGGATCGTTATGGTGCTGCTGTTCGGGGTGATCGGGACCGGGGTTGCCTCGGCTGTCGGATTTGCGCTGTTTCGCCGTTACCGTAATGACCGGCAAACCGGTCCAGCGCCGGTGACGTTGACCGATGTTGACGAGCCCGGGAGCCAGGACCGGCCCGAGCCGCACGGCGAGGAGCAAGCGGCGCCCGCAACTGAGCCGGAGTCCGCGCAGCCAGAACCTGTGCCCGATCCAGAACCTCAGCCCGGGCGAGAAGCCCAGGACTGAACGAAGTCCTGCGCGCGGTGCGCCACAGCCTGCCCGGCGCTCAGCGAGTGCGCTGAGCAGTATCGGCGGGCCAGTTCGGTCCCCAGCGCATAGCCGGCCCATCGTGGCACCGAATCGCCACCGAAGAACCACTGCGGATGCAGCGTGGTCTGCTCCAGCAACCCCGACGCCCGCTGCCACAGCTCCTCTAGATCCTCGTCGATCTGTGCGTATGCCGGGACGACGCCGGTGCTTTCGATCTCATACAGGGTCGCCAGTCCCTCGCTCACCAAGGAGTCCAACAAGGTGGCGCCGTATCCGGGACCCTGCCACCGCTTGGCGTGATGCAGCTCGTGCACAACGGTGCCGCGCAGTGCCTGGCGCCAGGTGTCAGCGAAGCGACTGGGCTCGATCGCTACAAACACCACATGCGCACCCGGGCAGTAACCGCCAACGCCGGTTTCGTGCAGTGCCAAGCCGGGGTAGTCGCAGATGACAACGTCGACGCCGCCCAGGCTCAGGTCCTGCGCGGCGCCAGCCGCGGCCTGGTCGGCGATCTCGCGACTCTCGGCCGCGGTCTCAGCCTTGAGACGTGCCGCAGCGTCCAGGAGATGAATCGCGGGCAGCGCGGTGGGTTCAGGCACGTGTCAGTTCCTTAAAAGTCAGGTCACAAGCTGCGTGTAATCGTTCGATGTTCCCCGGTTCGCCGCCGTTCTGCGCTTCCCAGTAATACGACGCTGCGTATCGGGCCAACGAGATCCGCTGGGCATAGAGGTAATCGCCACCTGCAGCCTCGCAGAACTCGGCCGTCAAAGCCGCGAGCAGCGCGCCCGGGTCGCCGCTAGCCATGATCGCGGGCAGATACCCGCGCACCACGGTGTGAGCCTCGTTCTCCACCGGCCCGATCAACAATTGCGGGTCCACGGCGAGCCAGCGGCCATCGCCGGCGCGCACGATGTTTTCGGGGCTGAGGTCCCCGTGCGTCAACGTCGTCGAGTCATCCAATTGCAGGCTGGCGATCACCCCCAACCCGGCATCGAACTGGTCGCTCGGCACGGCCGATCCCGAAGCCGTGGCGCGGTGATGTTGTTCGGCGAAACCCCTGGACCATCCCTCAGCCCGGTCGGCGAACCGACGGGCACCGGGGCTCGTCGCTCCCGACATCTCCCGTGCCAGGCCGCCGGCAATCCGAACCCCGCGCAGCAGTGAGTCAACAGACCCCTCGGCCTGCCAGGAGTCCAACGACGGCCCCGGCAGGAACTCCATGAGCATCGCCCGGCGCGCTAGGTCCGCCTCATACACGCCCACCACGCCCCGCCCAGCCATCGCCACCAGCGCCGTGTGCTCGGCGGCAATATCGGACGCCGGTGAACTCAACTTCAGCGCCGCGGCGCCGTGTGGCCGGCGAACCGGAACCACCAGCCCCACGCGGCCATAGCGAACCGGCCCAGCAGGTTCCAGATCCCACGCTGCGGCCAGGTCCGCCCAGAGCGTGGCCAAAGACCCAAGCCAGTCACCGGCGCCGGGGTCGCGTCGCAGCACCTGCGCCGCGAACGCCGGGTCCGGCTCCAGGCGCAAACTCACGGAAGCAGCAGCACCTTGCCGGTGGTCCGGCGGCCCTCCAGCTCGCGGTGCGCCGTGGCCGCCTCCTCCAAGGGATAGGTGGCACCGATCCGCACGTCCAAGGTGCCCTCGAGAACCGCGTCAAAGACGGCCTTGGCGCGGGCGAG
>JBMDWZ010000025.1:0-24865 GCA_048594865.1 Beutenbergiaceae bacterium | reverse complement strand
CAGGCCGCTAACGCTTTCTCATCCTCGGCACTGGCTTCGGTGAGGTCCACGGCAATGGCGCTGCCATCGGCCGCCGCGATCGCCACGCCCCAGGCATCCGCTCGGGCCGGGCCGCCCGCCCCGCGTACATCCACGCCGAGCGCCTCACCCTGATGATCGGCCAGCCACTTGGCCACGGGCCTATCGGCGATCTCCACGTCGAAAGCGCCGGCATCTGCCGATTCGCTGTCTTGCGGTTCGGCGTCGAACAACCGGTCCCGCAGCACCCGGAACTCCAGGGCGTCGAAGACCTGGTGCACCTTCTCCCGCTCGTAGGCCTGGCGTGCCAAATCGTCCACGCCGAGCTCCAGGGTGACGTCACGGCGGAGCTCGTTCAGCTCCCGGTTGAGCAGCACTTGGTCGAGGTGTTCGCGTAGCGACTCCCCCGCCTTGCCCTTGATCTGGGGCGCATCGGCGACGATTCCCTGCAGCCCGCCGTGAGCGGCGATCCACTTTGCTGCCGTCTTGGGTCCAACACCTGGGACGCCGGGCAGGTTGTCGCTGCTCTCCCCGACCAGAGCCGCGAGATCGGAGTACTGGGTGGGGCCCACCCCGTACTTGTCCTGGACCGCATCGGGTGTCATCCGCACCAGGTCCGAGACGCCCTTGCGTGGGTACAGCACGGTGGTGCCCTCATCGACCAGCTGGAACGTGTCCCGGTCCCCGGAACAAATCAACACGTCCATGCCGGCGGCGCGGGCCTCGGTGGACAAGGTGGCCAAGACGTCGTCGGCTTCGAACCCTTCGAGCCCAAGCGCGCTGATCGACAGCGCGCTCAGCACTTCCTGGATGAGCGGGATCTGACCGCGGAACTCCTGCGGTGTCTCATCGCGGGTGGCCTTGTAGGCCTCGTAGGCCTCCTTGCGGAACGTCTGCTTGGACACATCGAACGCGACCGCAACGTGCGTGGGGGCCTCATCGCGAAGCAGGTTGATGAGCATCGAGGTGAAGCCGTACACGGCATTCGTCGTCTGACCGGTGCTGGTCGCGAAGTTCTCCGCCGGCAGGGCGAAGAAGGCACGGTAGGCCATCGAGTGGCCATCGATCAGGAGCAGTCTGGGTCGCGCGGTGTCAGTCACGATCCCAGCCTAGATCCGATCGGTGACATCGAGCTCCTACTTCACCGACCCCTCGGTCAGACCACCGCGCCAGAAACGTTGCAGCACGATCATCGCAATCGCCAGCGGGATCACTGACAGCAGCACGCCTCCGGTGGTCAGCTCGTAGAACTCAGGGAGCCTGTCGGTCTGGGACAACCAGTTATTGAGGCCCAGGGTGATGGGGTACAGCCGTTGATCGGTGAGCATCACCAGCGGCAGGAAGTAGTTGTTCCAGATTCCCACGAGCTGGAAGAGGAACACGGTCACCAATGCTGGGGCCATGATCCGCAAGCCCAGGGTGTGGAAGATTCGCAACTCCCCCGCACCATCCAACCGTGCGGCTTCCATCAGACTGTGGTCCACCGACGCATCGGCGTAAATCCGACACAGGAACAGCCCGAACGGTGAGACCAGTGAAGGAATCAGCACCGACCAGTAGGTGTTGGCCAACCCAAGGTTGGAGAACAGCAGGAACAGAGGCAGCGCCGTCGCCGTTCCGGGCACCAGCACGCCACCGAGGATCAACCCGAACATGAGGTTGCGTCCGCGGAACACGTAACGGCTGAGCGCGTACCCGCCAGCGGCGGCGAAGTACGTGGCCAGCAGGCCACCGACACCGGAGTACAGCACCGAGTTCGCGAACCAGCGCACGAAGATCGAGCCGTCGTAACTGAGCACGCTGGAAACATTGGAGAACAGCGCGAACTCTTCACCGAACCAGAACCCGGGTGAGGAGAAGAGTTCGTCGGTGGTCTTCGTTGCGGCCAGGATCACCCAGTACACCGGGATCAGAAAGTAGATCGCGACGACGACGAGCAGTCCGGTCACGATGATCGTGGTGCGAGGCGAGCGTCCAGCGTGCCTGGCTTGACCGGTCGGCGCGCGGCCGGTGGTGGGGGCGGTCTTAGTGGCGGTGCTCATTTCGACCTCCGATTCGTCAACCGCAAGAACACAAACGACAACGTGAACGCCACTAACGCGATTAACACCGCTTGGGCGGCGGCGACGTTGTAGTCGTTATAGGCGAATGCGGTGGTGTAGGCCGACAGGTTCGGTGTGTACTCGGAGTCCACGTCGGGGGCCACCGTCGCCAGCACCTGCGGCTCGGCGAACAGTTGCAAGGTACCGATGATGGAGAACACCGTGGTCAGGATCAGCGCGGGGCGGATCAGGGGCAACTGAATGCTGAGCGCAACCCGGAACGGGCCGGCGCCGTCAACCTTCGCGGCCTCATACACCTCACCCGGGATCGCTTTGAGTTGGGCGATGATGATCATCATGTTGTACCCGGCATAGGTCCAGGTCACGATGTTCGCGATCGACCACAGCACGGTGTTTGGGCCAAGGAAGTCGGGCTCCAAGCCCAGCATGTTCGCGACGTCGATGATCGGACTGAGCCCGGGAACGTACAGGAACGACCACAGGATCGTGGCGATCACCCCGGGGATTCCGTAGGGCAGGAAGTAGATCGCACGGAACAGTCCGGGCAACTTCGCCGACGCCGATTCCAACAGCAGCGCCAGCACGGTCGCCATGGCGATCATCACCGTCACCTGGACCACACCGAACAGCATCATCCGGCCGATGGAGGCGATGAAGTTGGAATTACCAAGTGCCTGGGCGTAGTTGGCGAACCACGCGAACTCTGCGGTGACCCCTTCCTCACCGAAGACACCGCCACGCTGCACCTGGGTGAAACTACTTCCGATGGCCACCAGGATCGGCAGCACGAAGGCGATGAGGAAGAACAACAGGAAAGGCGCCAGCAGCAGCCATGGCGCGCGCTGTTGGGCTCGGGCGCGGCCCTGGCCCTGCTTTGCTTGCGGAGCCTTTGCTCGCGCTGACGTGGTGGCGCTCATGACTCCTCGATCCGGACGCTCAGGCCCTTGGATTCAAAGGTGGCCGCGATCTGGTCTTGGGCCCGGGCGACGGCATCGACGAAACTCAGCCCGCCGGACTTCTCTCGGAAACCATCGCCAAGGATGTTGAAGGACTGTTGGGTGATCGGCCACCAGGACCAATCAGGGTTTTGGGCTTCGGGTTGCGCCGCGGGATCGAACACCTCGACGTTGGACTCCTGCCCACCGAAGTACTCCTCGGGACCTTCCCGGTGCTCGCCGATGTAATCGGCGCTCGGTGACCACCCAATACCGCTGTGCTCGATCATGGCGTCGATCCCCTCCTTGCTCGTGGTCATCCAGACCGCGAACTCCATCGCCTCCTTGGGGTAGCGGGAATCGGCGGTGACAGCCGCCGTCGAACCGCCGAGGAAGCTGGAGTCATATCCGGTGTCCCAGCGCGGCATATTCGCCACCCGCCATTTGCCTTCGCTGCCCGAGACCCCGCGCAGCAGTGCCTCGCCCCAGCTCGCCGAGGTGGCGGTGGCGATTTGGTCGTTGGCGGCCGCGGCGTACCACGGTGTTGAGAACTGGCCGTAGGCGAGGGTGACCAGGTCCTCATCGATCGCGTCGTCGAAGAATCGGGCTACTTCGAGGGTGGCGTCGTCGGTCATATTCAGGACCCACTCATCGTCTTCCACGCGCAGCCAGGAAGCGCCGGCCTGTTGGGCGATGGCAGCGAACCAGGAGGCGTCGGCGATGTTGAAGGTGTCCATGTAGGGACCCGCTAGGCGCACCTCTCGGGCCACCTCGAACCAGTCCTCCCAGGTCTCGGGTGGTCCGGCGCCCACCTCCTCCAGCAGATCGGGCCGGTAGAAGGTGCCCATCGGCCCGGAGTCTTGAGGGATGCCGTAGACGCCGTCGACGAAACTGACCTGCTGCCACAACGACTCGTTGTACAGGTCGGCGTATTCGTCGATGCCGTAGCGGCGCAGATCGACAAGCCCGTTCACGAGCAGGAACTCCGGAACGGTGCGCATCTCGACCTGCGCGAGGTCCGGTCCGCCGCCGGCAGCCAGTGCACCGTAGATCCGCTGGTAGCCACCGGAGTTTCCGCCGGGGATCCAGGAGATGTCCACCTGCACATTGGGGTTTTGCGCGTTCCAGACGTCCGCAACGAGTTGCAGATCCTTCAGCCATGCCCAGTAGGACAGCCGGATCGGCCCATCGGCTGGGTCCCGCGTGGGTTCGTCGTTAACCGAGTCCATGCCCGGGGTCGCGCACCCTGCCATTAGCGCTCCAGCGCCCCCGGCAGCTCCGAGGGCTAGGAGGTTGCGCCTGCTCAAGTTTGCCATCGCCTCACTCCTTCGTGTTCGGTTTAACGCTAACACCGACTTGCCACCCAGCAAGCGAAACGGCAACGATGAACAGATGAGCGCAGATGACACCTTGATGACGCGGATGGGCATCGAGTTAGGCGAGGTCACGGCCGAGCGAGCCACCGGCACGATGCCCGTGGCCGGCAACACCCAACCGGCGGGATTACTACACGGCGGCGCGAGCGCAGTGCTGGCAGAAACCTTGGGCTCGGTGGCCGCGTTCGCACACGCAGATGAGGGCCTGACGGCCGCAGGGGTGGACCTGAACATCACCCATCACCGGTCCATGCGTGAGGGTCTGGTGTACGGAACTGCAACCGCGGTGCACCTGGGACGCACCATGGCCAGCTACGAGATCGTCATCACCGACGACCAGGACCGCCGGGTGGCCTCGGCGCGGTTGACGTGCGCGCTGGTGCCGCTGCGCCGTCCCTGAACTCAGCGCGGCCGTTAGTCAGGCGCGCGCGGGCGCACAGCCAGTTCGGGCGCGCGCACGCGCAAACTAGTGCGAGGACCGGTCTCGAAGCCACCGTCCGCCGGGCTGCTCTTTGACCCAGTCGGCCACATCGGACAGTGCGATCCCTGCCGGCGGCGTCGGCGGCAGCCCACGGGAGCGGCGCCGCTTGGCGATCAGTTCATCCAACCCGCGGTGCCTGCGTTCACGGCCCTTCGGCGGCGCCTCGAGTCGACGCAGCAGCGCGACGGTGGTGATGATTCGGCGCGCGCCGACCACCCCGAAGCCCAGGCCGGACAGGAATCGTTGTTCGCTGCGCATCCCTGCGATCGGCATCGTTACCACGTGTTCGGCGCCACCCTGAGCGGCCTGCAATGCCATTTGGCTCATCAAGGCCCGGCCAGCGCCGCGCCGGCGGCTCGTGGGGTCAACGAACAGGGCCTCCATCTGCAGATAGGCCACATCGGTGAAGACGTTGACGTCAATCATTTGGCCCATCGCGACGCCGACGATCTGATCGTCATATTCGGCGACCGCAAGGCAGGTGCCGGGCATCGAGAACCACGAGTGCAGGTGTTGCGTGACGTCGTCGGACTCCGGATTGACCAGCTGAGCGCCCAGCGGAGAGTCGGCACGGATGGCCCGTACCACTGGGACGACTGCGTCCAAGTCGACTTCATCTGCCATTCGAGCGTGCACTGCTGGCACCTGAACCATCCTTTCGGTCGCTAACGCACCATAGCCTACGAGCCTAAGTGGAGTAGATTATCCACCTGCTCACCCGAAGCACCCATCGTGGCGGTAACGGAGCCGAAACACGCCTCGGCAACGATATGTCCAGTGTTGGATGCGCCGGTAGAAACCTGGAGGACGTGTGGATAGTGCGCGGGTGCCTAGATCGTTGGGGCGAGTCGCTAGTGCGCTCGCGCTGTTCGCGATCGTGCTGTTGTTATCGCTAGTTCCGACGTCGGCATCTGGGCAGGCCCAAGGGTGCGTGCCCGACACCGAGACCGGGTGTATCAACGGGACCATTCGAACGGCTGACGGTGAGCCCGCGCAGGGCATCACGATCACCGCGGACGGCCCCGGCGGTGAACAGAGCGCCGAGACCAACGAACGCGGGCAATGGTCGATCGCTGTTACCGAGGCCGGTGACTACACCGTGCAATTGGACGAGGACACCCTGCCCGAGGGTGAAACCCTCGCCGCCCCGGACAACAACCCGCAAACCGTTGCGGTGAACTT
This sequence comes from Beutenbergiaceae bacterium, assembly GCA_048594865.1. GTDB lineage: Bacteria > Actinomycetota > Actinomycetes > Actinomycetales > Beutenbergiaceae > CALKWS01. Next base: position 18,810 of record JBMDWZ010000025.1, on the reverse strand, counting down.
GCGCTCCACCCGGCCTGCGCCGTTCATTCTGGGGCCGCCGTCGTCGTCGCCCGATTCCACACCGGACGCGCAGGAGACCACCGAAGACGCTGGCGACGAAGGCGGTGATGACGGTGGCGCGCCCGGAACCGAGGATCAAGATCCGGCGGCCGACGACGAAGTGGGCGTGGCCCCGGAAGTCGCCGGTGCCAGTGGTTCCAACCGGATCATCCAGTACGTGGCCAGCGGCATCATCTTCGGCCTCATCCTGGCGATGGCCTCGGTTGGCCTCTCGCTGATTTACGGGACCACCGGGCTCAGCAACTTCTCCCACGGTGACCTGGTGACCCTGGGCGGGGTGACCGCCTACATCGGCGTGCAGTGGCTCGGCTTCTCGCTTTGGCAGGCAGGGATTATCGCCGTAGCCGTTGGGGCTCTGATGGGGTACGTGCAGAACACGGTGCTGTGGGCCCCACTGCGAAGGCGTGGGGTCGGCATCACCCAACAGATGATCGTGACCATCGGGCTATCGATGGCCCTGCAGTACACGTTCTTGCTGACCGCGGGCGACTATCCGCTGCGGATCATTCAGACCAACCCGCGGATCTTCAATATCGGTCCGATCCGAATGACCGAGTACACCTTGGCCTCGGTGATTATCGCGATCATCGTGCTGTCCCTGGTGACCTATGTGCTGCTGTTCACTCGGATCGGCCGTGCTACGCGAGCTGTCTCGGACAACCCAGCGCTAGCTGCGGCGTCGGGCATCAAGGTGGAATCTGTAGTCCGAATGGTCTGGATCACCGGCGCCAGCCTCGCCGCCCTGGGCGGCACCATGATGGGCCTATACCTGAATTCCACCCGGTGGAACATGGGCGCGGTGCTGCTGCTGCTGATGTTCGCCGCCGTCACCTTGGGTGGTCTGGGCGCGGCGATGGGCGCGATCGCTGGGTCCTTCGTGATCGGGCTAGTGGTGGAGATGTCCCCGCTCATCTTGCCCAACGATCTGCGTTACGCCAGTGCGCTGGTAATCCTCATCCTCGTCTTGCTGATCCGTCCGCAGGGCATTCTCGGCCGCGCAGAGCGCGTGGGTTAGGAAGGGCCAACCATGGGAGCAGTTCTAGATAACGTCCTGGTGGCGATGATCTCCCCCGACGCCATCGCTTTCGCGCTCGCTGCGATCGGGCTGAACATCCACTTTGGCCTCACCGGACTGATCAACATGGGCCAAGCGGGCTTCATGTTGATCGGTGCCTACGGGTTCGGGATCGCCACTCTCGCCGGCGCGCCCCTGGGCTTGGCCGTGCTCATCGCAATCCTGGGTGCGGTGATATTCGCGCTGATCCTAGGGATACCCACGCTGAAACTACGCGGGGACTACTTGGCCATCGTGACCATCGCGGCGGCGGAAATTGTCCGCCTGGTGGGCCGGTCCACTTCACTCACCGAGTACACCGGTGGTTCCAACGGGATCCTGGGTAACGAGTTCAAGTCCACGTTCCAAGACGCTTCGCCACTGCCCGACGGGTGGTTTGCCTTTGGCCCATGGGCGCACTCCATCAACGCCTCCAACTCGTGGTGGCTGCGGATCGTGGGGTGGACCCTGGTGATCCTGGCGTGCCTGCTGGTCTTCCAACTCATTCGCAGCCCCTGGGGTCGCGTGCTCAAGGGCATCCGGGAAGACGAAGACGCGGTGCGGTCCCTGGGCAAGAACGTGTACAGCTACAAGATGCAGGCCCTGATCCTGGGAGGCATTTTTGGGGCGCTGGGCGGCATCATCTTCGTGCTTCAAAGTCAGATCCAACCTGACTCCCTGGGCAGACCGGTGACATTCAATACCTGGACGATCATGCTGTTAGGCGGTGCCGCCACAGTCTTTGGGCCGGTGCTCGGATCGATACTGTTCTGGGGACTGTTCGTGCTGGTGCGTGCCGGGCTTCCGGAACTGTTGCCCGATGGCTGGCTGGCCGTTCAGGAGTCGGCCCAGATCGGCTGGATCTTAGTGGGCCTGTCCCTCATGCTGCTGATCATCTTCAGACCCCAAGGGATACTTGGGGATAAGAAGGAGTTGGCGTTCAATGCCCGCTGAATTGAGCATCACCGAGACCGTCACTCGCGCCCGTCACGATTTGCACGCCGTGGCCCGCGAGCCGGGCGTGCCCAAGGCCGACCCGATCCTCGTTGCCGATTCGGTGACCAGGAGCTTTGGTGGCGTCAACGCCGTGGACGTGGCACACCTCGAAGTGCAACGCAACGTCATCACCGCCCTGATCGGGCCCAACGGTGCGGGCAAGACCACGTTCTTCAACCTGATGACGGGCTTCGACAAGCCCAACAGTGGTACCTGGTATTTCCAGGGCCAGTCCCTGCAGGGCACCCCCGCAGCCAGGGTGGCCCGGTCGGGGATGGTCCGCACCTTCCAACTCACCAAGGCCCTGGCCCGGATGACGGTGCTGGAGAATATGCGCTTGGGCGCTTCGGACCAGCCCGGTGAGAACATCTTCACCGCGATCATTCCGCCGCTGTGGAAGAAGCGCGAGACCGAGATCACCGACAAGGCCCTGACGCTCCTGGAACGGTTCAAGCTCCTGGACAAGAAGGACGACTTTGCCGGCTCCCTCTCCGGAGGGCAACGCAAACTCCTGGAGATGGCGCGGGCGTTGATGAGCGACCCGGTGATGGTCATGCTCGATGAGCCGATGGCCGGGGTGAACCCCGCACTGACCCAGTCGCTGCTGGGGCACATCACCGAACTGCGCGATCAGGGCATGACGGTGCTGTTCGTGGAGCACGACATGCACATGGTCCGGCACATCTCAGACTGGGTGGTGGTGATGGCCCAGGGGCAGGTCGTAGCCGAGGGACCGCCGTCGGAAGTGATGGAAAACCAGGCCGTGATCGACGCCTACCTCGGCGCCCACCACGACACCGACCTGGGCGATGACTCGCTTTTGGACGAGGACTCCGAAATTACTGCCGAAGCACAGGCCGAGATCGAAGCCGAAGAACAATCCGAGACGCAGGAGCACCAGTGAGCGACGAATCACTCGAGTCCTCTTCCGACGACTCCCCCGAGAATCTGAAGGAACAGGACGACCTGGCCGGCGTCCCGGTCGCCGATGACGCCCACCGCGGCGCACCTCAGGGCACTCCCCTGTTGCACGCAGACACCCTCACGGCCGGCTACCTGCCCGGGGTCAACATCCTCAACGACTGCTCCCTCGTGCTGCACCCCGGTGAACTCGTCGGGATCATTGGGCCCAACGGTGCGGGCAAGTCCACCCTGCTCAAGGCACTCTTCGGGCTTGTGGGGGTGCGTTCGGGGGACGTCATCCTGGACGGTGAGAACATCACCAACATGCAGGCCAACGAGCTCGTGCGCCGCGGCGTGGGGTTCGTGCCGCAGACCAACAACGTCTTCCCATCCCTCACCATCGAAGAGAACCTGCAGATGGGGTCCTTCCAGGCCCCGAAACGGTTTCGCTCGCAGTTCGACCGGGTGGTGTCACTGTTCCCCGAGCTGCAGGACCGGCGCCGCCAGCGCGCCGGCTCTCTGTCCGGCGGTGAACGTCAGATGGTGGCGATGGCCCGGGCGTTGATGATGGACCCCTCGGTGCTGCTGCTCGATGAGCCCTCGGCGGGGCTATCCCCCGTGCGCCAGGATGAGACGTTCCTGCGCACCCGGCGGGTGAACAAGGCCGGGGTCTCGGTGGTGATCGTGGAACAGAACGCCCGCCGGTGCCTGCAGATCTGCGACCGCGCCTACGTCCTAGACCAGGGCCGAAACGCCTACTCCGGCCGCGGCCGTGACCTCATGCACGACCCCAAGGTGATCCAGCTCTACCTGGGCACCTTGGCCGCCGACGTCGACGCCGAGCGGCACGGGGAGTCGGCTTAGGCCTCTGGACTCACGCACCACGCAAAGCGCCCCGTCTGATTTCAGACGGGGCGCTTTGATGCTGCTGGTGGAGTGGATCAGTCCTCGGGGACCTCACCGAACTCTGAACGCTGGAACACCGTGCGGTTTCCCTCGTCGAACATGTAGATCCCGATCTCCGCGGAGGACGGGTCATTCGCGGAGTTGATCGGTCCCACACCGGAGATGGCGGTGTACTGGATGTCCTCACCGTCTTCGATGAGTTCTGCACACTCAGCGAACCCGGAGCACTCGGTTCCGCCGTCGGCTCCGGACACGGCCGCAATGTTGGCCTGAATGGTCGGGCCGTCGGTGGCGCCACCCTTGACCGCCGCGAGCATGCTGAGCATCGTGGCGTCGTAGGACTCGGCGGCGTAGGAGTAGTCGTTCAACTCCGAGTCCACCGTTGCCAACCGCTCGCGGAACTCATCGGAGGCGTTGGCTCCCGGCAGGGTGCCTTGGGCGCCCTCGAGGGTCCCGTCTTCGAAGTCACCATCGAAGTTCTGCAGGTTTCCATCCACGTAGTACGTCCGTGACATGTCAAAGTCCTGGTTGACCAGTTCTTGGATGATCAGCGGGGTCTGGGTGGTGAACGCGATGATTGCGATGGCGTCGGGGTCGGTGGACAGAATGTCGGAGACGATGGCACCGAAGTTCTGCTCGGTCGGGTCGAACTCCTGGCCGGAGGTCCCGTAGGTGACAGTCCCGCCGCGCTCTTCGATCAGCGGGGCGACCACGTCGCGCAGGCCGGTGCCGTACTGCTCGTTGAACACCAGGATGCCGATGTCGGTGTGCCCGTCACCCAGCATCAGGTTCGTGAGCGCGTCACCCTGGACCGAGTCCGGCGGGGCGGTGCGGAAGTAGTAGTCGCTGTATCCGGACAGACCCGGTGAGGTGTTCGCCGGGGAGAACATCACGGTCTCGGATTCCACAACGTCGTCGATCACGTTGTAGGTCACCTGCGATGAGGCGGCACCGATGATCACCGAGACGTTGCCGAGCAGGGACTGCACTGACTGGGTGGCTACCGCGGCGTTATCGGCGTCCGATGAGTCCTCGTGTTGAACGGTGACGTCGTTACCGAGGACGCCGCCAGCCTCATTGGCTTCGGCGATGGCCAGGTCCACACCGGCGATTTCGGGGGGTCCGAGTTGCGCCAATGAACCGGTCTGCGGCAGCAGCGAACCGATGACCAGGGGTTCGGCGTCAGATTCGCTGCCGCCCTCACCGCCGCCGGCCGAACTATCGTCGTCGCCTTCGCTACCACATGCGGCCAGCACGAGAGCCGCGGACGCTGCGAATGCAGCAAGTTTGACCACTGAACGGGTCGATCGAGACATGCCTGCTCCTTAGTTGTGGATGGCGCCGGTGAATCCGACGTCCACGTCGTGCAGGAAACCTAGCGCTGTAATGTGTCCGCGAGGTCACAGCGGGCAGGCTGTTGTGAAGTTGTGACCAACCGTTCCCATGCTGGGATTAGTCGTCGGAGCGTCCGCCGACTTGCTCGATGACGGCGTCGGCGACCTCACGCATGGTCAGGCGCCGGTCCATCGAGGTCTTCTGAATCCAGCGGAAGGACTCCGGTTCGCTCAGTCCCATCTTGGTCATCAGCAGACCCTTCGCACGGTCCACGCGCTTGCGGGTCTCGAACCGGTCGGTGAGGTCGGCGATCTCCGTTTCCAGAGCGATCAGTTCGGTGTGCCGGGAGAGCGCGATTTCCAGCGCGGGCAGCAAGTCTTCGGGGGTGAAGGGCTTGACGACGTACGCCATCGCGCCGGCGTCACGGGCCCGTTCAACAAGCTCGGTCTGGGAGAAAGCGGTCAGCAACACCACGGGCGCGATCCGCGCCTTAGTGATCCGCTCGGCGGCGGAGATTCCGTCGAGTTGGGGCATCTTGACGTCCATGACCACGACGTCGGGCTCCAGCTCGGTGGCAAGCTTCACCGCCGTCTCACCGTCGCCCGCCTCACCGACGACTTGGTAACCGGCCTCGTTGAGGGTTTCGACGACGTCGAGCCGGATCAGTGCCTCGTCCTCGGCGACAACGACTCGGCGCCGGGGACGCTGGGAGTCAGCGTCGCTCTCGGCCGACCGCTCGGGCAGGTCGAGGTCGTCCAAGTTCAATGGTTCGTCGCCAGAACCGGTCTGGTCGGTTTCCGCGGGGGCGTTGTTCTCCGTGCTCACTTGACCACCCTATCTGGCCCGCGGCCCGAAAAGCGCTGACATGGGTGTGCGACGTACGACAAACCTTCCAACAGGCATTAAGGTGTAACCCGGCCCCGATAGCCCAACCGGCAGAGGCGTTCGGCTCAAACCCGATCCAGTGTGGGTTCGAATCCCACTCGGGGCACATTTTTTCTGGGCCGCGGCACTGTGACAACAGGCCGCGGCCCAGCACTCTCCCCCACCGACTTCGTCAAACTCCCACCGAGCGAGTCAACCGCCGTGACGATCTCGACCGCGAACTGACTCGCTCGACGGCGGATTGACTCCATCGATACGCATACGGCGCAGCCGCTCGGGCCACCCCTCAGGATTCGCCCCAGACGTAAACGCGAGGATGTCGATCAGCGACGCGCTTCTAGGCGCGGCCCAGTTGCGATCCTGGGACGTGGACGGTCGCTTGAGGAGCCTCGCCAATGCCAGGTACAGGTGGTACCAGAGGGCGTCTGCCTCCAGATCGGGCGTGGAGCCATAGCCGTTGAGGAGTTCACGCAGGGACCCAAGGGGCATGCCCACGAGGTCACGGGCGGGAGATCCCCACTCCGCGCAACCCCAATCCAGCAACACCACTGCACCGGTTCCATCGATCAGAACATTGGACGGGCTCACGTCCCGGTGGACCAACACCGGGTCCGCCTGCGAGGGACCTGCCGGCTGCAACAAGGCGAACTGCTGAGCGAGCCAGTCATGCTGGTCCCTCCCGATCTCCCCCGCCGCCACGAGTTCGTCGAGCACCTCGGTAGACGAGAAGGCGTACGGCTCCGGAATCTCACCGATAGCGCCGACGTCATCGACACGGATGTGATGAAGGGTGGAGAGAATCTCCCCAAGGGACTCGAGCGCACGCGAACGTAGTGCCTGATCGGCCCACTGAGTCGCCAGACTGCCACCGCGAACCCGCTCTAAGAGCATGTAGGGCACACGCGCAATCCGTAGTGTCGGGTCATAACTGACAAGGTTCGCCGTCGGCACTCCCGCGCCCCGAACCAACGGGATGATCGCGGCTTCTTTTGCTAACTGCTCGGTTGCTCGATCCGAACGCGGAATGCGCAGTACCAGCTCCTCACCGAGAAAGACGGTCAGATTCACCTGGCCCTGGACGGGCGCCGGCGATACGGCTACGCGTGGCAGGCCATAATGGGCAGCAATCGCGTACACATCCTCCTCATACGGGCTCACAACCGAATTGTCCGTCATCGCTGGCCAAGCATTCTTCCGAATCGGCGTGCTGGTTGGATTAATACGGCGAGAAACGAGCGCCCGCGGGCTAACCTGCCGACTATGGCCACCATCCAGCACACCGACGTGATCCTCGCCGAGGCCAACCGCTTCAGCGACGTCCTCGCCCAGGCCGACCCCGAAGCTCAGGTCCCCACCTGCCCCGAGTGGACCGCAGCGGACCTCGCCTGGCACCTGACCGAAGTCCACCTATTCTGGGCAGCGATTTTGGCCCAGGACCCCAAGCCAAGCGACCTTGCCGTGATCGAAGCCAGCAAGCCCCAGCGCCCGGACACCATCGCTGCGACCCTCTCCATTCGGGAGCAGGCCACCACAGACTTGGTCCACCAACTCCAGAACCTCGGCGACGACGTCCCGCGATGGTCGTGGTGGGAGCCGGACCAGAGCGTCGGATTCAGTCGCCGGATGCAGACCTACGAAGCGACCATCCACCGCGTCGACGCCGAGCTATGCGCCGGCGTCCCGGTCTCCCCCATCTGCGAACCTGTGGCCGCAGGCGCCATCGACCACGTTGTGGACGTCATGCGCGCCTGGCATCCGGACTTCTCCAGCCCCTCAGTCATCGCCACCGCTGACATCCGCGCATCTGACACCGCGCACCGGTGGATCGTGGAGATCGCCCACTGGTCTGGCGCCGATCCTGACACCGGCCAGCACTCGTCGGGAACCTTTCTACGCAGGTCACCCGGTCCAAACCCCGGCGCAACACCTGGCACCGAGAACGTCACAGCTACCGGCAGCGTCAACGACCTGGCGCTGTGGGTCTGGGGCCGCGAACGTGCCGCAACAGCGCCCATCACTATCGAGGGCGAAGCCGCTGCGTGCGGCGCACTACGAAACCTCATTGACCAGGACGTGTTCTAGCCCGAACCACCGCACCACACGGAGCAGCCATGAAGTCCATCGCCCTCATCCGCGGGGTCGGCGGGGCCACCGCCATGAAAATGGCCCCGCTTCGAGACGCCCTCACCCAAGCCGGCTTCACCGGGGTCCAGAGCCTTCAAGTCGCAGGAAACATCGTGTTCGACGACGACGGCGAAGCCGCCACAGGCGGTTCGGTGGCAGCGCGTGCAGCGCAAGCCGCCCGGATCAGAGCCACCGTCGCCGAGAACTTCGGGCACGACCTGCCAGTCATCATTCGCTCCCACGAAGAACTACAGGCCGCCGCAAACCGCAACCCGTTCCTGGGCACCCATGAGGGCAAATGGGTGATGACCGTGTTCCTGGAGCACCCGGCCACCAAAGCCGAAGCCGGGCGAGTGGCGAAGGAAGCAGCAGCCCTCACCTCCACCGATACCTGCGTCATCGACGGCGCCGAGGCCTTCATTCGCTACGACGGCGGGGTGGCCACGTCCAAACTGCAGAGCATGTGGCTGGAGAAACGGTTAGGCATCATCGGCACCGCGCGCAATGCCAACACGATCGCCAAGCTCCTACAGATGAGCGCCTAAGCCGACCCGCGCTACTGGGCGGTCGGCGCGCCAGAACGGGTGTCCACCTGAATGCGGGTCTGCGGAAGCCCCTCGGGGTTTTCCTCCTGCAACCACTGCACCAACTCCTCGCGCACGTGGCATTGCAGGAACCACAGCGCATCGGGATCCACCGCCGTCACGCCAGCGCGCACCCGCACGGTGCCACCGGTGGAGTCGGTGAGCACCAGGCTGTGTGAGCGGCCGTTGTATAGGTCGGTGTCGGCGAGCACCTGCTCAAACCGGGCGCGCATCGCCTTGATGTTGACCCGCCAGTCCACATCGAACTCAACGGTGCCCATCATCTCGCTGTTACGCCGGGTCCAGTTCTCAATCGGGTTGGTGGTGAAGTACGTGCACGGCAGGATCAGGCGCCGGTCGTCCCACACTCGCACCACCACGTAGGACAGGGTGATCTCCTCCACGGTGCCGTATTCGCCCTCGACCACCACTACGTCGTCCAACCGCACCGCGTCACTGAACGCCAACTGCAGCCCGGCGAACAAGTTACCCAGGGTGGATTGGGCTGCCAACGCAGCCACCACCGAGGCGAGACCCGCCGAGGCGATCAGACTGGCCCCCACCGCGCGGACGCCGTCGAACGTCAACAACACCGCCGCGACCGCGAAGACCACCACGAGCGCGATGATGATCCGGCGCAACACCTGAACCTGGGTGCGCATCCGGCGGGCGTCGCGGTCCGCAAGGCGCCGGTTGGCGCGCCTCGTTGCCGCATCGACGAAGAAGATGACCACCACGCCAATGAGCCAGGCGGCGTTGATGATCGCCGCAATCCGGAGCCCGTGAGCGCTGTAGTCCCACCACACCGACACGTCCCCGCGCGGCCTGTGGGCGGCGTAAACCACGTTGATCGCGGCCACCAGCAGCAGAATCCGGAACGGAATCTTCGCCGAGGTCACCGCAGCATAAGCGGCGGGGCGCTTTTGGGTGATTCGCTTGGCCACCGCGGGCACCACAAGGGCCACTACGAACGCGATCGCAAAAGCGAGTGCCGATGAAAGCAGAATGGAGGTGAGCTGATCAGACATATTGCGTCCCACGATGCAGCATCACCTCCCCTAGGCTCAAACTATGGGGCTGGCGAGTAATCGAAATTACGTCAAATACTGGCTGTCCCGCGCGTTTGCCGTCACCGGCTCCCAGATCACCTACGTCAGTTTTCCGCTCGTAGCCCTGGCCGTTGCTGACTCGGCACTGTCGGCAGCGTTAGTCACTGTTGCCACGTACGCCACCCCGTTCCTGGCCTCCATCCCGGCTGGGTATCTCGCCGACCGCGTGAACCGCAAGGCGTTGATGGTAAGCGCGGACGTCGGTGCCGGCGCCGCGTTCGGACTCACCGGATGGCTGCTCGCCAGTGGCCACCTCGGGGTCGGCGGTCTCATCGTCAGCGCCATCGTGGTTTCGTTCTGCGGCAGCGTGTACGGCGCGACCGCAACCGCTGCACTGCCCTCGATCGTGGGACAAGGTTTGCTCGCCCGCGCGGTTGCCGCGAATGAGGCACGCGACTCGTTCCTGGCACTCATCGGCCCGCTCGCAGGCGCCGCGGTCTTTGTGGTCTCCTCCTCGGCGCCCTTCTTCATCAACAGCGCCGCGTTCATTCTCAGTGCCGTGCTCATCGCCACGATCCAAGCGAGCAGCACCGGGCGCATTCAAACCGCCCGGTCCCCCGGCGCGATCTTCGCCGGGTTGCGCCGGGTACGCCGCGATCCGGTGCTCTGGACCACCTTGGCGTTGATTGCCATGCTCGGCCTGGTGTTGACCACGAACTTCTTCGCCGCGGCGGTGCTGTTCGGGCGCGACGCCAACGCGACTCAGTTCGGCGTGGTGGTCGCCGCTCAAGCGGCGGGCTTGTTCGTGGGTTCGATGTTCGCCGAACGCCTCAGTAATCGCCTGCCGCTTCGGACGATCATGCTGATCCTGGGCGGGTTGTGGTTCGTGGCCTGCACGACGACGGCGCTTGCCACCAATGTCATTGCCACCTCCGTGGCACTGGCGTTGGTGTGGTCGGTGGTTCCGTCCCAGCGCGCCAGTTACCAAAGTTATGTGGCCGCTTCGGTACCCGAGGACGAGCGCGGCCGAGTGGCGGCAACCGCGCAACTCTTCTCCGCGACGGTCAGCCCGCTAGGGGTGCTCCTCGCTGGGTACCTGACCCAAGCGCACGGTGCCCGCAGTGCATTTGTCACCGCCGCAAGTATCGCCGCCGTGGCGACGATCACTTATGTGATCGCCACCCGGCGGCGCCCCTAATCCCCCTGTGTCCCCCGCCTCTACGCGGCCGCGCTGACCGAGGGAATGAGCCGCCCGGACAACCACGAACCGGCCATCACCAGCGCGCAAGCGACGGCCACACTCACGCCGTACTGCAGCACCACCCCAATGTGTTGAATGCCGGCAACCCCGAAGATCGGCAGGATGAAGGTCAGGGCTGCACCGGTCGCCAGCGCAACGGTCGCAACCAACGGCACCGACGTTTCGCGGCGCCGGGCACGCTGCAGTACCTTTTGCGAGGCACCCGCGAGGTGCAGCGCGCGGTACTGGGGACCCTGGTCGATGATCCGACCGGCCTGCATCACACCGGTAGAGACCGCGGCCACGATCCCGGCGATCACCAGGGTGAGCACCCCGCCGGTGGCGGTGTCGGCGGCCAATTGGGCCTGCGCTCCCTCGCCGTCGATCAGGGCTGTGATGGCGGCGATGCCTGCGATGAAGGACGCGAGCCCCACGCCGCCGACGCTACGCCAGGCGGTTTTGGGCTGGTCGGCCAACCGGCGCGCGGCCACCACCGATGCGGCATCTTTGGCGGTGTGCACCGAGATCCGGCCAATGACCGACATCACCAATGGGCCCACCACGTTCAGCACCAGCATCCCCAGTCCGAGCATGACCGCCATCACCATGAGTTCGGGGTCCTGCCCCTTGGCCATCACCCCGAACACCACGCCCACCGCCACGAGCGGCAGCAGCCGAGACCAGTGCAGGGCCCGCACCCCGTGACGTTGCGCGACACCCAAGGGGGTGATCGCGAGTTGGCGCAGGCTCGCGCCAGCGGACATCACACCGATGAGGGCGACCCCGAGGATCACCGTCGGGTAGACCCACCCGGGTGCGAGGAGTTCGGCGTAAGTGAACGGTTGACCTTGGAACTCCACGAGTTGCACGATCGGCACCAGCGCAAAGGAGCCCAAGACGCCCAGGACCGCTCCGGTCACCGCCTGCACGGAGGCATCGAGAACGGTGAGGAGCCCAACCTGGCTCGTCGTGGCACCAGCGAGGCGCATGGCCGCGAGCCGTGCGTCTCGGCGCGCAATGGCCAACCTGGCGGCCGCTCCCCCGAGGGTCACCAGTGGCACGGTCAGCATGATCGTGGCGATGGCGGCCAACACCGTGTACACCTCGCCGTACTCATCACCGGCGGCCCGTGCGTCAAAGGCGGTGTACCCGCCGATGACGATCAGCAGGACGGCGGTGCACACGGCAAACGCGAGCACGGCCAACACCTGGGTGATCCACTGGCCATCACGAACGGTTCGACGGCGGAGCAGCAGCCACATTCGTAGCGCGGCGCTCATCGGTGGCCCTGCCCAACTGCAGCCTCAGCAGGCTGGCTGGGCCCATCGGCGTAGATGACGCCATCTCTCATCATCACGGTTCGCGCGCAGAACTGCGCGACCGATGGTTCGTGGGTCACCACGATGAGGCTCGCGCCGGTTTGGGCCGCGGCCCGAGTGAGGATGTCCAGCACCTCGTGCCCGGTCTGTTGGTCCAGAGCACCGGTCGGTTCATCGGCGAAGATCACACCCGGTGAGGTCACCATGGAGCGTGCGATCGCCACGCGCTGGGCTTGGCCGCCGGACATTTCTCCGGGCCGCCGGCCGAACATGCCAGCCAGACCCATGTATCCCAACCACTCCTGGGCGTAGGCGATGGCACGGCTCTTGGGTGTGCCCGCGAGAAGAAGTGGCAGGGCGGCGTTCTCATCGGCGGGAAGCTCGGGAAGTAGCTGCCCGGATTGGAAGACGAATCCGAAGTCGGTGCGGCGCAACTTGGTACGGCCTCGGTCCCCGAGGCGGCTGAGGTCGGTGCCACCCCAGTGGACCGTGCCGGTACTCGGTGGCAGCACACCGGCCAAGCATTGGAGCAAGGTGGTCTTGCCCGAACCGGAGGGGCCCATGACGGCCAAGGATTGTCCCGAGGGAATGCTCAGATCGACCCCCGCCAAGGCGGTGGTGGGGCCATAGGTCTTGGTCAAGGACTGCGCGGTGAGCGTGCTTCTGTTCGACATACCCCAAGATTGGCGCGCACAGCCCCTAGCGCGAATCCCCTCAGCGGATTGAATACACCCGGCCGTGATCCGACCGTGGTCTACCCTGCGCCTCATCCCCTAGTCGGACCAGGATCCCGCGGTCTCAGTCCACCGAAACCGACTCGATCAGTTGGTCGCAACCGGCCTCGATCTGACCCTGCTGCCAGGAGTTCGGTGTCCACTGGCAGTACAAGTGCAGCAACTGGTCGATCGAGAACAGCCAGTAGCCCACGTAGCTGTAGTTCTCTAATTGGATGCGCTGGGTGATCGCGGGGTGGCCATCGATGAGCATCATTTCAGCGTCGTCGATCGGGGTGGCGTCGATCTGCTCGCGGTAGCGCGCAAGCCGCTCCTCGACTGCCTCGATCGGCACCCGACCACATCGATCTACCGCATCACCCCAGTCCAAGTCGTCATACAGAATCACGTTCACCACGTTCAAATCCAGTGGGCTGCTCGCCGGTTCGACGACCCACTCGCTCACCACATCCTCCACCGGGTTCTCCTCGGAGTAGTACGGCGTCTCGACGAATCCGTCGGGCATCGCCCAGGTCGCCGCGGCGAGATCGAGGTCGGCCAGCATCAGGCCCTCGTTTTCGTTCAGATCCTCGGGGCTGCCGCACTCCAAGAACTCTGGAGCCAAGGTGACCTGCTCACCCGACTCGGCATCGCCGTCGTCGTCATCTTCCAGCGGGGGCTTGGTCTCTTCTTCGGTTGCCTCCTCCGTGGCATCGGAGGTGGCTTCTTCAGGCGATTGCGCGTCCCCAGCGGTGTCCGGTTCCTGCGGATCACACGCCGCTATCGCACCGCTGAGCAACACCCCAACCATCAGGCCCACCGTCAAACGTGTTCGTGCGCGCATGCTCACCCCACTTCAACCCCCGCGCGGCAGGTCATCGCCCCCGGTTGACGAACTGCCCCGCATCCCTTCCCCTGGTTCCCTGAGAATAGACCCAGGGCACCGGATCGCCTAGACCTTCATCCCACCGAGACCGAATCGATAAGCTCGGAGCACGCGGCCTCGATCTGATCCTGTTGGCCGGGGTTGGTGGTCCACTGGCAGTAGACGTGCAGGAGTTGGGTAGGCGAGAACAACCAGTACCCCACATAGCTGTACTCGGTGAGTTCGATACGTTGCGTAATCGCCGGGTGACCATCGACCAGCAGCATTTCTGCGTCGTCGATGGGGGTGGCACCGATTTGGTCGCGGTATCCCGCAAGCCGCTCTTCGACCGCCTCGATCGGCACCCGCCCGCACGGGTCGGCCGCATCGCCCCAATCAAGCCCGTCGTACAAAACGGTGTTGACGACGTTCAACCGAACCGGATCCGCGGCCGGTTCGGCAACCCACAACGTCACTAGGTTCTCTACCGGGTTGTCTTCGAAGTAGCGCGAGGTCTCTCGGAACCCCTCCGGCGTGGCCCATGTGGCCGCGGTGAGATCGACCTCGGCCAGCATCAGCCCGTCATCTTCGTCCAGGTCCTGCGGACTACCGCACTCCAAGAACTCCGGGGACAAGGTGGCCTGTTCTCCCGAGTCCGCATCGCCGTCGTCGCTGGACTCCGACTCTGACTCTGATTCCGAACCCTCCGGGGCCTGCTCCTGCCCCTGCGGGTCGCAGGCCGCCAAGGCACCAGCGGCCACCAATACTGTCATCACGCTCGCCGTCAACCGGCCCGGTATCCGCATGCTCACTCCACCCGCACCGAGGCGAGGAGTTCATCACAGGCCTCATTGATCAGTTGCTCCTCATCACCGTCATTGCCCCATTGGCAATACACCACCAGCACGTGTTCCTGAGAGAACAACCACGTGGCCCGGGATGTGCGATCGGAGAATCGGCGCACCTGCGACACCGCCTCTTGCGCGCCCATCTGGGCGGCCTGCACATCGGTGAGCATCTCCACCGCATCGCTGCCCTCGTGGTACTCCTCAAGCCAGTCCGTCACCGCATCGGCGGGGATCCGGGCGCACGGATCGGCGATGCCGCTCCAGTCCACCCCACCGTGCACCGCAACGCCGATAACGCTGGGCGGCACAGGGGGCTGTGGTCCAGCCACCCAGAATGAGATCTGATCCGCGGGCGGGTTGGCTTCGTAGTAGCCGTCTTCCTCCGCGAAACCCGACGGGGTGTCCCAGGTGGCGGCGGTGAGGTCCAGCTCGGCAAGAAGCAAGGTGCCGTCGTCGGAGTACCTCTCACTGTCACACTCCAGCAATCCCGGCGGCAGGGTCGCGCCCTCGCCGTCGGGCTCCAGCGCGCCCTTCTCCGAGGGCGTGGGCGGCTCGGGTTCGGGCTCTGAGCCCTCATCGCAGCCCACCAGCCCAACGGTGAGGACGGCAGCAAGCGCAGCCATACCCCACCGGCGCCGAAACGTCATGACATTAGCGTCCGCTGACGTCTTCACCCACGGTGTGGATTCGGATCGCGTTCAAGGTTCCGGACTGTCCCGGCGGCATGCCGGCGACGGACACGATCGTGTCGCCATCATGGGCCAGGCCCTCGTCCCGGAGCACGTCCTCGACCTGCGCGATCATCTCATCGGTGTGCTCCACGCGAGCGACGGTGTGCGGCTGCACACCCCAGGTCAGCGCGAGCTGGTTGCGCACGGCCGGGTCCGGGGTGAAGGCCAGCAGCGGGATCGCCGAACGCAGCCGGGACATCCGGCGCGCGGAGTCACCGGATTGGGTGAAGCAGGACAGGTACTTGACCTCGAGCGTTTCACCGATCTGGGCGGCGGCCTTGGTGATCACACCACCACGGGTGTGCGGGGTGGCCCGCAGCTTCGCCATCCGGTCCAGGCCCTGGTCTTCGGTGACCTCGATGATCCGGGCCATCGTGCGGACACAGTCGATCGGGTAGGCACCCACGGAGGTCTCACCGGAGAGCATCACCGCATCGGCACCATCGAGTACCGCGTTGGCGCAGTCCGAGGCTTCGGCGCGGGTGGGGCGCGGGCTGCTGATCATCGATTCCAGCACCTGGGTGGCGACGATGACCGGCTTGGCGTTGCGCTGGGCCAGTTCCACGGCGCGCTTTTGCACCAGCGGCACCTGCTCCAGCGGCAGCTCCACGCCCAGGTCACCGCGGGCCACCATGATGCCGTCGAACGCGGCCACCACTTCGGCGAGGTTGTCCACGGCCTGCGGCTTTTCCACCTTGGCGATGACGGGGACGCGGCGGCCCTCTTCGTCCATGATCTTGGCGACGTCGTCGTAGTCCACCGCGGAGCGCACAAAGGACAGCGCGATCATGTCCGCGCCAACACTCAGCGCCCAACGCAGGTCGGTGGCGTCCTTCTCCGACAGCGCCGGCACGTTTACGGCCACGCCAGGCAGGTTGATGCCCTTGTTGTTGGAGATCATGCCGCCCACTTCCACGCGGGTGGTCACGCGCGGGCCTTCGACACCGGTCACCCGCACGGCAACGTTTCCGTCGTCGATCAGCAGCGGGTCGCCGGGCTTGACGTCGGCGGGCAGGCCCTTGAACGTGGTCGAGACCAGGTCCTTGGTGCCGGGCACGTCCTCGGTGGTGATGGTCAGCACGTCACCGGTCTCTACGGAGTGCTTACCTTCAATGAAACGACCCAGACGGATCTTGGGACCCTGCAGGTCAACCAGCACCGCGACGGCGCGGCCGGCGGCGTCCGCGGCCTCGCGCACGTTCTTGATCACCTGCGCGTGTCCATCTAGTTCGCCGTGGCTGCAGTTAATCCGGGCGACGTCCATGCCCGCGTCAACGAGCTGGCGGACCATCTGCGCTGAGGATGTAGCTGGGCCGAGTGTGCACACGATCTTGGCTCTACGCATGACTTCAATCTATTCGGTTAAACGACTGGGACAAAACTCGAGAAGTGGAAACAGCCGACGGCTAAATGGTGATCGCCATCGTCGTGGGTTCCACGGGCGCCGGAAGCTCGGTGTGGCCACGCAGGAAGGTGTCCACGGCAGCGGCCGCCGAGCGGCCTTCGGCGATCGCCCATACGATCAGGGACTGGCCCCGGCCGGCGTCTCCGGCCACGAAGATCCCGGGGACCTCGGTGCCGTAGTCATCGCCGCGGGTGACGCGGCCGCGTTCATCCACGGCCACCCCCAACTGTTCCACGATGCCCCCGGAAGGAACGCCGGTGAAGCCCATCGCGAGCAGGACCAGCTGCGCCGGAATTTCACGTTCGGTGCCCTGCACGGGCTCCGGGCGGCCGGAGGACATATCCACGTCCACGAGCTTCAGCCGCTGCACCGCGCCGTTCTCATCGCCGATGAATTCAACGGTGGAGGTCGCGTATACGCGCTCACCGTTCTCTTCGTGGGCACTGGAAACGCGGAACAGCATCGGGTAGGTGGGCCACGGTTGGTGCTCGGGGCGGTCCTCCCCGGGCTGCGGCATGATCTCCAACTGGGTCACGTGCGCCGCGCCCTGGCGGGTTGCGGTGCCCAGGCAGTCCGCGCCGGTGTCACCGCCGCCGATGACTACCACGTGCTTGTCGGTGGCCAAGATCTGGTCGGGTACTTCCTCACCGACCGCCACGCGGTTGGCCTGAGGCAAGTAGTCCATGGCCTGGTGGATGCCCTGCAAGTCCCGGCCGGGAATCGGCAGGTCACGGCGGGTGGGGGTGCCGACGGCGATAACGATCGCGTCGTAGCGTTCCCGCAGTTCGTCGCCGGTCAGGTGACCGTCGGCTCCGATGTCCACACCGGGGCGGAATCGGGTGCCCTCCTCCGACATCTGCGCAAGGCGCCGGTCCAGGTGCTGCTTTTCCATCTTGAACTCGGGAATCCCGTACCGCAGCAGCCCGCCGATCTTGTCTTCCTTCTCGAAGACCGCCACGGTGTGCCCCACTCGGGTGAGCTGCTGCGCAGCAGCGAGCCCGGCAGGTCCAGAGCCGACGACGGCGACAGTTGAGCCGGTCAGTCGGTCCGGGATGTGCGGGGTAACCAGGCCCTTGTCGAAGGCGATGTCGATGATCGACTGTTCGATGTTCTTGATCGTGACCGCGGGCTGGTTGATGCCCAACACACAACTGGTCTCACACGGCGCCGGGCACAGCCGGCCGGTGAAATCGGGGAAGTTGTTGGTGGCGTGCAGGCGTTCGATCGCTTCTTCCCAGCGACCGTTGCGGGTCAGGTCATTCCATTCCGGGATGAGGTTGCCCAGCGGGCAGCCGTTGTGACAGAACGGGATTCCGCAGTCCATGCAACGGCTTGCTTGCCGCTCCAACAGGGCGGAGTTGTCCTCACGGACGTCGTAGACCTCTTTCCAGTCCCGGATACGTACGGGGACCGGGCGCCGCGTGGGCAGCTCGCGTTCGCGGACCTTGAGAAAGCCTCGGGGGTCAGCCACTGGTGGCCTCCATAACCTTGTTCCAAACGTCGGGCTCGGTAGCGTCGGTGCCGTCCGCCTCGGCCTGCGCCAAAACCGCAGTCACTCGGGCGAAGGCGACCGGAAGCACCTTGGTGAATCGGGTGGCCAGGGCCGCCCGATCATCCAGGAGGTGCTTGGCCACCGGGGAATCGGTGTGCTGGGCGTGCCGGGTCAGCAGGTCGATGACGATGTTGAGGTCTTCATCGTCGAGCTCCGAAAGCGTCAACTCGCCGGTGGATAGCGCCGTGGGGTTCACCAGGTCACGGTCCAGGTCCAGCACGAACGCCGTACCACCGGACAT
>JBMDWZ010000249.1:0-18679 GCA_048594865.1 Beutenbergiaceae bacterium | reverse complement strand
CCCCGTCGCCGCCGGTGGCGGGGGTGGTGGGTCCGGTGGTGTGTGCCATGACTTCACGCTAAACCCGACCACTGACATTTCCTCCAACGACCGTTCGACAACCCCGATACCTGTGGATAACCCACCGAATGTCAGCACACGAGTGATAAAGGCGGCCGCGGGCCAATCGGACGCGGGCAGGTTGCCGTTGGGGGTAGGGGCGACAAAGCCAGCGGGTTCGCCAGGAGCGTGGAGCTGACAAAGGTGCATGGGCCAAGTCGTGCGGCGAGGTGTACGAGCAAGGACGACTGACAAAGCGCATGAGCCATGTCGTCCGGCCCCCGTAAACGGCCCCAGGAGCAAAAGTGCCGTCAAACCCAGCCCGGCCTAACTGACTGCACCTAAATGACTGCACCTTAATGTCTGGGGCCAACCGCACTCGGCCTGGCATCCTGGCCTGATGAAACCCGCCCATAGCCCTCGCATCTCCTGGGAAGACCTGCCCGAGCACGTGCGTGCCGGCATCGAAGACATCCTCCAGGACACGGTTGTGAGCGCGGACTCACAAGTCGGCGGGTTCTCACCCGGAACCGCCGATCGGCTAGTGACCGCCACCGGGCGCCGCGCCTTCGCCAAGGCCGTCAGCCCCACCCAGAACGCCGCCTCTCCCAACATCCACCGCGACGAAATCACCGTCACCGAAGCCCTGAGCGCACACGCGCCGGACGGCACCCCCATAGCCAAGTTGATCGGTTCCTATGACGACGGCGAGTGGGTCGCCCTCGTGCTCGACGACGTCGAAGGCAGGCATGCCCGCACGCCGTGGGTGAAACCGGAACTAGACGCCGTCATCGCCGCCCTAGATGCACTCGCGTCCACAAGCCCCGATGCCGACATCCCCGGACTGGGCCCGGCCAGCACCCGCCTGGCCAAGACCGTCGGCGGGTGGGCCCGCATCGTCGACGACACACCCGACGACCTAGATACCTGGTGCGCCCAGCACCTCGATGACTTCGTGACCCGCTCCGAACGGGGCCTGCAGGCTCTGGTGGGTGGCGCCGTCGTCCATACCGACATCCGCGCCGATAACGCCCTCATTCGGCCCGACGGCACCGCCGTCATCATCGACTGGCCATGGGCCTGCCGCGGGCCAGCGTGGCTGGACACGCTCTTGGTGCTCGTCAACGTCAACCTCTTTGGCGGCCATGACATGGATGAACTCACCGAGCGGTACCTGGCAGATGTGCCGCCGACCACCGTCACCGATCTGCTTATTGGTATCAGCGGCTTCTTCGTCGACGGCGCCCGACAGCCGCCAACGCCCGGAATCCCCACCCTGAGGGAGTTCCAACACGTGCAGGGCGAGGCCACGTTGCGGTGGGTCCGACAGCGACTTGAGGCGGAGTAGCGGCTCCACGCGAGGAGCCCGCGGAGAAACTAACCCAGCTCGATGTCCCTGCGATGGTGCACCACCTCGTGCACGATGTGAGCCGCGAACCACGCGACGCTGCGGCGCTCGGATTCGGGATAGTTGTAGAGCATCGGGCGCTGCCAGTCGGCGTCGTTCAGGCGCTCCCAGGTGTCGGCCAGCCACCCGGCGGCCGCGCCGATCTCGGTAGCCGCCCGGTCGGGCGTCAGCGCGTCGTACTCACCGCGCTGCACCCGCTCATCGCGGCCCATCGGCGTCACCGCAAAGTCATCGACCAGCAGCGCGCCTAGAGTCCGCTCGCGGGCGATGACCAGCACGTCGCGCACATGTCCCGCGTACTGCAGCGGCGTCCATGTGGCGCCGTGGGCGACTCCGTCTGAGTCGAGCGCGCCATCTGAACCCAGTGCTCCACCCATGCCCAGCGCGCCAACCGACCCCACCAGCGAACTGACCTCACGTCGCAACACCGCGGCAGCCCACGCAGGCTCAACGCTGGCGTAGTCAAAGTGGCATTCGGCGCAGACCTGGTCCATTCCCAGACCCTAGATCAGCCGACCACTCACCACCGATTACTTGTTTGCTCGGCCCACCCGACGATCCCGTCCAAGCTATGCCGCTGACCGTCGTCGTCCTGCACCCACCCGTGCCACACCCCGCACACCTGCGTAGTGGTGGTCGCCACGATTCCCAGGTTCGTGGACGAGGTGCCGTGATGCCACGGCGTCAGCTCCGCCCACAACCCGTCACCCTCGATCAGCCACGGCCGGATCGGGCACTCGGTGTCGTAGTCCCAGGTGACGTCCTGCGGCAGGTAGTGCACCACGCCGTCGGTGATCAGAGCGTTCTCACTCGCGCCCGTACCCTCGCTCCAACCGCCGCCCAAATGCAGTCCGGTGCGCACGCCGTCGACCCATCCCGATCCACTGGCGCTGGTGTAGTTCGTGGCGTAGGGCCAGCGGCCGCGCCCGTTGTCGAAACTCGCGAGCGCGAACTCGCCGATGTCGATGTCTTCCTCGTCGATCTGTAGCCGCCCGGTCACCGGCAACGCTGCCGATTTGGAGATGTACTGGAACAGCCGGTCGGTCCACGGGATCACTACCCCCAGCGACTCGCCACCGGTTTCGACGTGCAACTCCAGTCGCACTCGCGGCGTCTTCGCGCGCAGGCGAGTGACGGCACCTTCAGGGTCGACGGCGATAGCCAAGTCCCGAGTCAAGGCGCGGACCGGCCCCGATCCAGAGGTCTCGGGAAACTCCACCTGACGGGCCAGTGGCACGATCGCGTTCTGCTCGATGACGGTGTCGGTGACGGCCTCATCGCCGCCGTCCGTCGCCGCACCGAGTTGCCGGTCATAGACCCAGACCTGGTGCTGCGCGGCGTAGTTATGGGAGTTGACCGTCAGTGCGATGAGGTGGGAGTCGGTGACGATCGTCCAATGCTCACGACGGCGAGTGCGGCTCCACGTGGCGGCTCGGGATCCCAGGGGTGCTGGATGCAGGTTGGTGCGGTGCAGCGGGGTGCGGGTCCAGCCCGTGGCGGCAGGGTTGAGCGCGCCTGAGGGTAAGCACAGGTCAACCGGTCGCGTGATTTCGGGCAGCACCTGCCCATCTTCGCGCTCTTGACCAGTTGAGCAACATTTGACGGTGGTCACGATCGGGTGACGATGCGCACAACTAGCGCTCTGGCACCTGCCAAACCGACACGGCGGAGGTCGATTCGCCGGTGAACTCGGCACCGGTGAAGTCGGCGAACCGGCCCACCAGGTGCATGCCCGCGAGCTGAGCCATCAGGTCCATTTCCGAGGGCCAGATGTACCGGTGTTCGGAGTTGACGTAGCGGTAGTCGCCATTGGGCGTTTGAGTGAAGTGGTGGGAGGTTTCGCGCTGGGTGACCAGATCGAAGGTGTCTAGGCCGACGTGTCGCTTGCTGACCTCGAACGGCACCGCAGTCTGTGTCGGCACCAGGTGCCGCAACGGCGGAATGCCAAGTTCGACGACGAAGTACCCGCCGGGCTTTAGGTGTGCGGCGGCGTTGTGGAAGCAGTCGACCTGGGCCTCCTGGGTGAGCAGGTTGCTGATGGTGTTGAAGACTAGGAACACCAGAGAGAATTCCCCGGCCACTGTGGTCGTGGACATGTCGCCGATGGTGACCGGGAGTTTGTCGGCGCTGACCTTGGTGCGCAGCACCGAGACCATCGGTTCGGACAGCTCGATGCCGTGCACGGGCACGCCGCGACGCAGTAGTGGGACGCCCACCCGGCCGGTTCCGATCGCGAATTCCAGCGCGGCGCCCTCGCCGGCGTAACCAGCCAGGAAGTCCACTGTGGGCTTCAGGACCTCTTCGGAGAACATTGGGTCATCGGGACTGTCGTAGTTCTGCGCCCGATCTGGTCCCCACAGCTGGCTTCTCATGGCCTGGCTTCTCATGGCCGGTTCGTCCTGGTGTGGTCCCTGGAGGTTGCGGTTGGTCATCCGGCAACCGTGGCCGAGGCGCCCACGCGTGGTCGAAGGAAATTCTCACCAGATGAGACCGCCGGGCCCGATCAGCGGGCGCCGAATCCGCCGCCTAGCATGATCGGCCAACGCCAGAGCCGCAGCGCTTGGCCCCCAACCTGGACCCACTTGGCCCCCCAAATCGATGAGGAATCCGTGACATGAGCAACGCCGCGAGCCAGTCCGCTTCGAGTCCCACCCCGGCCCCTGCCGTACCGGACATCCTGGACCACCTGATCGTCGCGGGACCATCCCTGGCTGGCGCGATCGACTACGTCGAAGAGGTCACCGGTGTGCGCGCCCAGCCCAGCGGCGTGCACCCCACCGGCACCGCGAATGCGCTGATCGCGTTCACCGTGGACGGCCGGCGGGTGCCCTGGTACCTGGAGGTCATCGGCCCGGACCCCGAGCGCACCACGGACGAGCCGATCACCACCTTCGGGATCGCCGGGCGTACACAGCCGGCCGTGGCCACCTGGGCCATCCATCCTGAAGCCCCCGAAGCCACTGCAGAAGCCGGGCGGCGGGAAGGGGTCCAGTACGGCCCGCGCACGCCGCTGTCCCGGCGCACGCCCACCGGGGACCTCCTGGAGTGGAGTCTGTTCCGGCTCGGCGGCGAGGCACCGGACCCGCTCACCCCGTTCCTCATCGACTGGGGCGCCACGGCTCACCCCGGCCACAGCGACCTGCCCACGCTGGAACTCCTGTCGGTGCACGCCGAGCATCCCGATCCGGCGCGACTCGACCGTCAGTTGCAGGCGGTCGGCGCGCCACTACAGTTGCGCCAGACCAGCGGCCCAGCGGCATTGGTGGTGACCGTGACCGGGCTCGGCGGTCCCATCGAACTCCGTTAACTCAGAAGCTGATCCGGAACCCGGACTAGGGATGCGCATGGTGGGCCGACTCACAGCGCGTCTCACATAGTGAGCCTCGGCCGGGGCTCAGTGCAGACCCCAGCCCTCTCTGCCTACTTTGACGACATGTCTACGCACACAGCACGCGGCGCCCGCCGCCAGGTCGCTTCCATTGCCGCGCTCATCGCCGGTGCCCTGGTGCTCAGCGCGTGCGGCTCGGACGCCGGCGACAGCAGCGCCGGCGGCAGCGATGGCGAGCCCATCACCGGTGGCGAATTGGTGTACCTGGAGTACCAAGAGCACACCACCCTCTACCCACCCCAGACTGGCTTTTACCCCAACAGCGGCATCGTGGTGAACACCCTGGATCGGCTGACCTACCAAGACCCCGAGACCCTGGAGATCTTGCCGTGGATCGCCACCGAGTGGAGCGTCAATGACGATGCCACCGAGTATGAGTTCACGATCCGTGATGACGTGACCTTCTCCGATGGCACCCCGCTGGACGCCGAGGTGGTGGCGGAGAACTTCGACACGTACGGCCTGGGTGACACCGACCGTGGACTGACGGTCTCGGAGTCGGTGAACAACTACGAGAGCAGCGAAGTGGTGGACGATACGACCGTCCGCTTCAACTTCGACGCACCGTCCCCTGGCTTCCTGCAAGCGACCTCCACCTACACCACCGGCCTGGTGTCCAAGGAGACCATCGAAGGCACCCTGGAGGACTTCGGCGCCGGTAACGCCACCGGCGTCATCGGGTCCGGACCGTTCGTCATCACCGAAGAGGAGCAGGGCAGCAGCCTTCGCCTCGAAGCCCGGGAAGACTACGACTGGGCTCCGCCGTCGCGCGAGCACCAGGGCCGCCCGTACCTGGATGCCATCGAAATCATCGTGACCCCTGAAGACAGCGTCCGCATCGGGTCGCTGACCTCTGGTCAGGCCGACTACATCCGCTACGTGCAGGCGTATGAGGAGGATCAGGTCACCGGCGCGGACTACGAGTTGTACGCGCCCACCACCCGCAGCGTGAACAACGGCCTCGCGCTGCGCGCCACCAACGAATTCT
Source organism: Beutenbergiaceae bacterium (assembly GCA_048594865.1). Lineage (GTDB taxonomy): Bacteria > Actinomycetota > Actinomycetes > Actinomycetales > Beutenbergiaceae > CALKWS01. Next base: position 12,856 of record JBMDWZ010000249.1, on the reverse strand, counting down.
TCGAAGACGAGCGGGTGCGTGAGGCGTTCATCTCCGCGGTAGACACCCAAGACATCGTCGACACCGTGTACTCCGACAACTACCCGGTGGCCACCTCGGTGCTCGCGCAAAGCGCGCTGGGCTATGTGGACCTCTCCGATGAGCTCATCTACGACCCGGCCCGCTCCGAGGAACTGCTGGATGAGGCGGGCTGGGAGCCCGGCCCCGACGGCATCCGCGTCAAGGACGGCGAACGGCTGAGCCTGCGGGTGTGGCCCGCACGGCCCCAGCCGCTGTCTCGACCGAACCTGGAGCGGATGGCCCAACAGTTGCAGGAGGTGGGCATTGAGCTCGACGTGCTCGCCGGTGACCTGGCCCAGGAGAACACCGAGATCGTGGACGCCGAACTGACCCCGCTTTATCACGGCATGGTCGGCCGCGCCGATCACGACGTGATCAAGAGCTTCTTCCACCCCGAGAACCGCAACCAGTTGCTCACCGAGGACGAAGAACTCATCGAGCTGTTGGATCGGGTCGCTGACGAACCGGACCCCGAGGACCGCGACCAGGCCTCGGAGGACGTGCAGCGTTACCTCATCGAGAACCACCTGTACTTGCCCATCTTCGAAGAGCCGCAGGTGTTCGGTGGCTCTCCGGAGGTGCAGGGCGTGGGCTTCGACCCGGTGGCCCGCCCCGACTTTTATGAGACCTGGCTGAACCGGTGACCGGCACGCCTACGCCACTTGCGGCTAGGCGCGCCGGGGTGAGCCAACGGTCACGGCGCGCAGGACGGGTGCCCTATTGGGTGGCCCGTCTTGGGCAGTCGGTGATCGTGCTGCTCTTGGCCTTCACGGCCACATTCGTGCTGTTGCAGGCGTTGCCGGGCGACGCCCTGTTGGTGCGGTTCGAGAACCCCGACCTGGGCCTGAGTCGCGAAGAGATCGAACAACTGCGGGTCACCTATGGCGCCGACACCGGTCTGATTCAGCAGTACTTCGCATCGCTCGGCGGCGCCCTGACCGGGAACCTGGGGCACTCGGTCCAGTACGGCACCGCGGTGACCACGATGATCGCCACCAACCTGCCGCACACCCTGGTGCTGGCCGGTCTGGCGTTCGCGGCCGCGGTGCTGCTGGCGCTCGCCATCACCGCGCTGTCGACCCTGACCCGATTCGCGTGGTTGGGTGACCTGCTGCGGTCGCTGCCGTCGCTGTTCGCGGCGGTGCCGGTGTTCTGGTTGGCGATCGTGTTGGTGCAGGTGCTGTCCTTCCAACTCGGTTGGGTGCGGGTGATCGGCGCTTCCGGGGCTGAGGAGCTGATCCTGCCGGTGCTCGCGATCGCGGTGCCGGTCAGCGCCCCGATCGCGCAGATTCTCATCCGCAGCATCGACCAGGTGCGCTTGCAGCCGTTTGTGGCCGTCACGCGTGCCAAGGGAGCTGGCGAGTTCTGGATCCTTACGCGCACCGTGCTGCGCAACGCCCTACCCCCAACCTTGACGGTCTCCGGGGTGCTCATCGGTGAACTGATCGGCGGCGCGGTGGTCACCGAGACCGTGTTCGGGCGCCAAGGGATCGGGCGCATCACCGAGCAAGCGGTGGCCAACCTGGACCTGCCGGTGCTGCAAGGCGTGGTGCTGTTGACCGCGCTGATCTTCGTGCTGGTGAACCTCACCGTGGACCTGCTCTACCCGGTGCTCGATCCCCGGCTGCGAAAGAAGGTGGGCTCATGACCTCGCAGGCGAAAGCTCAGGCCAGCGGCGTCGAAACCACCAGGATCAGCGCCTGGGCCACGATCCGGCGCTGGCGCCCCACCCTGGTGTTGTCCACCCTGATCCTGCTCACCGCGGTGGCGTTCGCGGCCGTGCCCAGTGCCTTCACCTCCTACGACCCGCTGGCCAGCCCCGGCGAACCGCTCCAAGGCCCCAGCCTCGCGCACCTGTTCGGTACCGACTCCATCGGGCGCGACTTGTTCTCCCGAGTAGTCCACGGCGCCTCGCGGTCACTGACCGCGGCACTGATCGCCGTCGGCGTGGGACTTGTGGTCGGAACGTTCCTTGGGATCCTGGCCGGATCCACCAGGCGCCTGGTCGACGACGTCATCATGCGGGTGGTCGACGTGCTGTTGGCCATCCCTACTCTGCTGCTGATGCTCTCGGTCCTGGTGCTGCTGGGCTTCGGCACCACGAACGCCGCGATCGCCGTCGGGATTTCCTCGGTGGCCGCGTTCGCTCGGCTCTCGCGATCGGAGGTGATCCGGGTACGTCGCACCGACTACGTGGAGGCCGCCTTCGGCTCCGGCGGCCGGTTCTTCCCGGTGCTGTGGCGCCACATCCTGCCGAACTCCATCGGAAGCGTCATCGCGTTGGCTGCGCTGCAGTTCGGCACCGCGATCATCGCGATCTCTACACTGAGTTTCCTCGGCTACGGCGCCCCACCACCGATCCCGGAGTGGGGTCTGCTGATCGCTGAGGGCCGTGACTACCTGGCAACGGGCTGGTGGCTCACCACCTTGCCCGGCCTGGTGTTGGTGGCGGTAGTGGTGTCCGCGAACCGAATCTCGATCGCATTGAGGAGTCGCTGATGGTGACCACAACGACCCCAGAACCGTCAGCTCCGGTGCTCGCGGTCCGGGACCTGCGCGTGGGTTATCAGGTTCGCGGGGCGATCAACGAGGTAGTGCACGGCGTCGATCTGCAGGTGCACCCGGGTCAGACCCTGGCGGTGGTGGGGGAGTCCGGGTCGGGCAAGACCTCCATCGCACGTTCGGTGATCGGACTGCTGCCGACCAACGGCCGCGTGCTCGGTGGTGCCATCGAGGTCAACGGCACCGACGTGTCCGGCTGGAACCAGCGCCGGATGCAGTCGGTGCGCGGCGAGCGAATCGGGCTGGTCCCCCAGGACCCCTCGAACTCCCTGAACCCGGTCAAGAGCGTGGGCGCGAACCTGGCCGAGGTGCTGCAGATTCACCGGTGGGGGAACAAGGAGGCGATCCACCACCGAGTGATCGAACTCCTCGAACGGGTAGGGATTCCCGAGCCGGAGCGCCGCGCGCGGCAGTACCCGCACGAGCTATCCGGGGGGATGCGACAGCGGGTGCTGGTGGCCTCGGCGATCGCGCTCAGCCCGGACCTGATCATCGCCGATGAGCCCACCTCTGCACTCGATGTGACCGTGCAGAAACGGGTGCTGGACCTCCTGGATGACCTACAGCGCGACCTGGGAACTGCGGTGCTGTTCATCACCCACGACCTGGCGGTGGCCACCGACCGGGGCGATGAGGTCGCGGTACTCAAGGACGGGTACCTGCAAGAGCACGGGCCGACGTCGTCGATCCTTGGCAATCCGCAGTCTGACTACACCAAGCAACTGCTGCACGATGCGCCCGCGTTCCGCACGAATGAGGCGGGCCACCGGGCCGCCACGGGCGAGCTGGTGAGCAACGCCGGCCCGCAGGATCGCGCGATCGTGGTGAGCGACCTGGTCCAAGAGTTCGAGCAGGGCAGAGCCGAACCGTTCCGTGCCGTAGACCAGGTCGGATTTCACGTGGTGCGCGCCACCACGCACGCACTCATCGGCGAATCCGGATCGGGAAAGACGACGACGGCGCGTGCGGTGGTGGGGCTGCAGCGGCCAACCGCGGGGTCCATTGAGGTGGAGGGGCAAGAGGTCACCGAGTTGGATCGCTCTGGGTTGCGTGCCTTCCGGCGCTCCACGCAGTTGGTGTATCAGAACCCCTACGGCTCGCTCGACCCCAAGCAGAGCATCGGGGCGATCATTGGCGAACCGTTGCGCAACCTTGCCCGCGCGCAGCGTCCCACCCGGGCGCAGCGGCGCCAACGGGTAGTCGAAAACCTGGAGCGGGTGGCACTGCCTACCAGCGTGCTCGGCCGCAAGCCTGCCGAACTCTCCGGCGGGCAGTTGCAGCGGGTGGCGATCGCTCGGGCGCTGGTCATCGAACCGAGCGTGCTGGTGCTGGATGAGGCGGTCTCTGCGCTGGATGTGTCGGTGCAGGCCCAAATCCTCGATCTGCTAGGCCGGTTGCAGTCGGAGTTGAACCTGACTTACCTGTTCATCTCCCACGACCTGGCGGTGGTCCGGCAGATCTCCGACACCGTGTCGGTGATGCGCGATGGCAAGGTGGTTGAGCAGGGTCGCACCGAGGAGGTCTTCAGTGCCCCGCAGAATGCCTACACCTCGGCGCTGCTGGAGGCGGTCCCGGGCAAGCCCTCGGAATCCACCGTTGCCAGTTAGCCCACCCACGTAATCCCAAGACGTCCCGAAACGAAAGTGCGGCCCACATGAGCGACCTGCTGACAAACGCGATCCAGCCAACCGGTGAGGTAGCGACCGGGTGGAGCCAGCGCAGCGCCGTGGCCATTGCGGCGCAAAAGGCCCACGAGGCGCTCTTTGAGACCAATGAGTCCGAACCGATCGTTGGTCCGAGCGTGCCGCAGCGGCGCGCACTGGCCGCACTAGTGGCACGCCAGCACGGCGCCCAGTGGCTCGCGGAGCACCACGAGGCGGCGCTCGCGGGTGAGTCTGCTGAGGTTGGCGATGCCTACCGCGACTACGCCGACTTGCTCTCGCTGTCTCCGGCACTGATCAGCGGGCCGGACACCGAGGCGCTCCTCGACGCCGGCCTGAGCCCAGATGAGCTCGTGGTGAACGGCCAGATCGTCGCGCTCACCGTATTCCAAGCGCGACTGGTGGCAGGGCTGCGGCTGCTGTCCGGGCATGACCCGCAGGCGGTCGTCAGCGGCCCGCCGGCGCTCTCGGCCGGGCGCGTGAAGACCCGCCCTCCCGTTGCGGCCAATGGCCGTCCGGTGCCTGCCGCATACACCCGCTCCATGCTCGGCTGGCTGCCGTGGGTGGCGCCGATCGCCGATGAGGACCTCAGCGACAAGCAGCGGGCCGCGTTCGACGGCAAGCCCAACATCGACTACTTCCGGCTGCTCGCGCGCGAACCGGAGGTGCTCGTGGCGCGGACCGCGGTCGACGACGCGATCTTTGGTGGGGTACCCAGCGGCGAAGTCTCTGATGGGGACGGTGTCGATGGGCAAGGTCCCGATGAGCAAACTCCCAGCAACCTGCCATTTGCCGAACGGGAGCTCGCCGCCACCGCCACCAGCAAGGTCAACGACTGCCTGTACTGCGCCTCGGTCCACGCTCGTAAGGCGGCGCAACTGACCAAGCGAGCCGACGACGTCGACCGGTTGCTGGCAATTGAGCCCGAGCGGGCCGATGGTTGGACCCTCACCGATCCGGCGGCGATCATCGAGTTGGCCGCCGGGCAGGAGCCGCGGTGGGCCAATGTCATTACCGCGGCCGGCGGGATCGCGGCGGGCTCCTGGTCGCTCGTGGAGGAGTCCTTCGAGCGCTTGCGCGAGCTCGGCGTTACCGACGGTGAGCTGATCGACCTGGTGGGCGCAGCGTCCTTCTTCTCTTGGGCCAACCGGTTGATGTTGACCTTGGGTGAACCATTCGAGCCCGAGCGCACCCGCCTGGGGCAGCGAGCGTGACCTACGACGTCGTCATCGTGGGCGGCGGGCCGCGGGCGATCTCGGTGGTGGAGCGCCTGACCGCTCGCGCCGAGCCCGGCGCGCGGGTTCGCGCCGCGATCATCGACGTCCACGAAGTGGGCGCGGGGTCCACCTGGCGGACAGACCAGACCGGGCACTTTCTCAATAACACCTACGCCGCGCACACCACCGTGTATCCCGATGACTCCACGCCCATGGACGGGCCGGTCACGCCGGGACCGGATTTGGTGCAGTGGGCGCGCTCGGTGACGCCGCAGCCGTCCGATCCGGATTGGCTCGCCGAGGACTTACGGGATCTGCAACCGTGGTCCTACCCGACCCGTAGGCTGCAGGGGGTCTATTTCCGCGACCAGTTGCGGGCGCTCGCGGAGCGCGGGGTGGTGCAGGTCGATGAGGTGGTGGGGCAGGTCGTTGATCTCGACGTGGCTGGCGGGGATCGAATCGTGCACCTGGCCGATGGCCACTCGCTGCGGGCACACACCGTGGTGCTGGCTCAAGGGATGGTCCAAGCACAGCGCGAGGCTTCGACCGAGGCGTTTGTGGCCGCGGCTGGTGAGCACGGCCTCACGTACATCGAACCGGGGATGCCCGCCGAACGTGATTGGAGCGCGCTGCCTGCGGGGGAGCCGGCGATCATCGCGGGCACCGGCGCCAACTTCTTCGACGTGATCGCCGAGCTCACGATGGGCCGCGGTGGGCGCTTTGTCGCCCGCGACGGCGAGGACCCCTTTGACCTCACCTACCTTCCCTCCGGCCGTGAACCGCGCTTGATGGTGGGATCGCGCCGCGGCCTGCCGTACCGGAGCAAGTCGTTCTATGGGGCGCTGCCCACCCCGTATCAACCCCGGTTGGCGACGCCGCAGTGGTTCGCTGAGGTGGCGGCGACCCCGTGTCAGGATCTGCGGCTGGATATCTGGCCGCAGATCGCTCGCGAACTCACCTTCGCGCACCTGTCCACGCTGCTGGCTGCCGTGCCCGGGGCCATCACCCCGGGCCTCGATTTCGACGATCTGCTGCGCCTGGTGGGTGAGACCGACGTCGGGGAGCTCGCCGCCCTGGTGGATCGGTGCACCACCGCCCCGCAATACGCCCTGGATGTCGATCGCCTCGACCGGCCGAACATTGTGCGGCCCAGCGCCCAGGAATGGGATGACTGGGTGGACTGGTGGGTGGAGGCCGAGTTGGGCTCCATCAGCGACCCAGACACCAGCCCCAGAGCGGCGGTGAACCGGGCGTTTGCAGTACTGCGCGGGCAGGTCGGCAAGCTGACTGCGCGGGGCGTGATCAGCCCGCGTTCGATCACCGCGGACGTTAAAGGCTGGTTCGACAGCCTCGGCCTCACCTTGGCCTCCGGCCCGCCGCCGGAGCGCACCGCACGGCTGCTGGCGTTGGTACGCCAAGGCCTGGTCGAGCTGATCGGTGAGTCGATGACCGTCACCGTCAGGGGCGGGCAGTTCGTGGCCCACTCCGATGTTCAAGGCCGGGAGTACACCGCGGCGGCGTTCGCTGAAACCCGGATGTCTCGGGGATCGGTCGATGACACCAGCGAACCCTTGCTGCGCTCCCTGCTGGATTCCGGGCGCGCCCGGCTGCACACCCTCACCGGCTCCGATGGCTCCACGTCCGGCACCCGGTCCTTGGACGTGACGCCGGATAAGTACCTGCTCATCGGGCGCGACGGCGCGGTGGATGAGCGGGTCATTGCCATCGGCATCCCTGCTGGCGACGTGCAACCGGGGTCGGCGATCGGCGCGACGCCGGGGGTGCCGTCGCCCTTGCTCGCGGGCGCCGACCGGGCGGCCGAGCAGGTGCTGCAAGTCGTGAGCCAGATTCGCGACGACGCGCAGGTGGCGCCCGCCCGCGCGTAGCCTGCGGCGGTTATGCCGGTACGGTGTTCCGATGGAATCCACTGCCTCGCCGCAGACGGCGAATGCGCCTTTGGGTGCGCGCGTCGCCGCCGCCGGGGTCCACCTGTTCACCGCGATCGGGGTGCTGCTGGGCTTCGCGATGATCCACTTCGCCTACGCCGGCGAAGTGCAGATCGTGCTGTGGCTGTTCCTGGCCGCAATGGTCATCGACGGTACCGATGGATTCCTCGCCCGCCGGCTGCGGGTGGCCCTAGTGCTGCCGAAGTTCGACGGCTCGCTGCTGGACAACATCGTGGACTACATCACCTACGCGTTCGCGCCGATGGTGCTGCTGTGGTCCGCGGGATTCCTACCCGACGGGCCGCTGGGCCTGATCACGATCGGGGCGGTATTGCTTGCCTCGTGCTACCAGTTCTGCCGCACCGACGCTAAAACGCCCGACCACTACTTCCGCGGTTTTCCCAGCTACTGGAACGTGGTGACCTTCTACGTCGTCGTCCTGGGATTGTCCCCGAACATCACCGCGGCGCTGCTGTTGGTCATCAGTGTGCTGGCGTTCGTGCCGATCCTGTACCTGTACCCCTCGCGGACCGAAGCGCTGTGGCGGGTGACCATGGTGGCCACGTCGCTGTGGTTCGTGATGTACGCGCTGATCACCTTCACGTTCCCGCAAGCGCCGATCTGGGCGGTCGCGCTTTCGGTGGTGTACCTGGGGTACTACGTGGGAGTCAGTGTGGTGCTGACCGTGCGGCGGCGTTGAGCGCGCTGCGGCGTTGAGCGTGCGGCGGCGATGACCGTGCTGCGGCCCTGAACATGCTGCCGGACAGTTAGGACGCGGCCTGCGTTTGTGCGTTCGGCAGCCAGTGCTCGGCGAGCAGTCCCATAGAACGACGGCGTAACTCCGGATCGTGGGTGTAGGTCGCCACGATCACCTCATCGAGTTCGTACTCATCGACGAACGTCTGCATCTCGGCGACCACCCGCTGAGGGTCACCCACCGCGTGAACCCCCATGACGTCGTCGGCCATCGGGACGAGGGTGGGCGGCAACACCTCGGAGATGTCCTGCACCGGCGGGTCCAGTGGGGCGACCTGGCCGGTGCGGATACGTACGGCCATCAGCTGCTGGGTGGTGAAGAGGAACTCGGCCTCCTCCTGGGTGGGCGCGACCAGGGCCACGATCCCGGCCATCACGGTGGGCTCGGAGACCTGCGCGGTGGGCGCGCTGGCCTTGAATTCCTTGCGATACAGGTCGACCGCCTGGCGCAGATGCTGCGGGGCGAAGTGCGAGGCGAAGGCGAACGGCAGGCCCAACGCGGCGGCTACCCGGGCACCCCCGAAGGATGAGCCGAGCATCCACAACGGCACTTTCGTGCCCTGGCCGGGGTAGGCCCGGACCTTGGCGTTCGGGGCAGGGTCATCGAGGTATTTGGCGAGGTCGCCGACGTCGGAGGCGAAGGTGTCCAACTCGGGGTTGCCGCGCCGTAGGGCGGCAGCGGTGAGCGGGTCGGTGCCCGGTGCACGTCCGAGGCCCAGATCGAAGCGGTCCCCGTACAGGGTGGCCAGGGTGCCGTAGTACTCGGCCACCATCAGGGGCGCGTGGTTCGGCAGCATCACGCCGCCCGAACCGAGGCGGATCGTGGAGGTGCGCTCGGCCAGGTAACCCAGGATCAGGGAGGTAGCGGAGGAGAGGAACACCTCGGAGTTGTGGTGCTCGGCGACCCAGAATCGTTCGTAGCCCTGCTGTTCTGCGGCTTGGGCGGTGAGGGCAGATTCCTCGAGTGCCTGCTTGTGGTCCATTCCTTGCGAACGCGGCGCAAGATCCAGAATGGATAGCGGCACGCGGCGGCCTGCAGGCTTGGGGGTTGTCACCAGTTCACTCCACGGTGGGCTTTGACTTGTCGGTACCTTACGTCCAGCGCGCGCGGTGTGGGTTTCATTCCCCGGTTGTGGTCTTGGGGTCTGTGGTGTTCGGGTCTGTGGTGTTCGGATCTGTGGTCCTGGGCTCGGTGGTTTTGGGCTCGGTGGCTCTGAGCACTCCCCAGCAGGCAAGCACCCAAAGCACGCCAGCAAACCAGCCGGTTGCCACGTCGGTGAACCAGTGCACGCCGAGGTAAATGCGGGTGAGGCCGATGGCGATCGCGAGGAGCGGTGCGATCAGCACGATGAGTCGGTGGTGTTGGACCCAAGTGAAGGCCCGATGGCAGGCGATCGCGACCAGCCCGTAGACGATGGTGCTCATCATCGCGTGGCCCGAGGGGAAGGAGTAGGACTCGATCTCCAACAGGCGATGATCGGGGAGCGGGCGCTCGCGTGCAAAGAGCTCTTTGAGGCCCGCCATCGCGGCCAGACCAAGCAGAGAGCCGACGGCGAAGAACACCGCCTCACGCACGTGCTTTGTTGCGAATAGGGCGATCGTGACCAGGACGCCGAACCCGAGCAGCGGCAGGGTGTTGCCGCCGACGGTGATGATGTGGGCGAGGGTGGTCAGGGGTTCGGTCCGGTTCTCCAGCACCCAGTCCAGGATGTCGGTATCGATGCGCGGCGGTGAATCGAACACGGTGCTGGGCTCTCCCTTGTGGCTGTGAGGCTGTGAGGCTGTGAGGCTGTGGCGTTGACCGCCCGGCGGCGGGTTGGCTGCGAGTCCCTCAGCATAGGAGCCGAGGTGCGGCTGGGCTCGTCGACGTCGTCAAACCCCCGCCGACTTCGTCAAGTTGCGCTCGAGGTAGTCACGCGCGCTGACTACTTCGAGCGGAAGTTGACTACCTCGGCGGAGGGGACGGTTGCGGAGTGAATCGGGTCGGGTCTGGGGTGGCCGATGGCGGTGGTGCGTGGGACTGTTAGGCATGGCCAAGACAATGACGGTCCACGAGGTGATCGATGCCGATCTACCCGATTGGCGGTTCCTCTTGGGCGCTCTGCATGCGCGGTTCCGGTCGGCCGACTATCCCGCCGGCGTGCAACTGTTGGCGCGCATAGGTGAGGCCGCCGAAGAGCAGAATCACCACCCCGATCTTGACCTGCGCTATGGGCACCTTGACGTACGGCTGGTGAGCCACGACGTCGGCGGGGTCACCGATCGTGACGTGCGCCTAGCGCGCACCATTTCAGAACTAGCTGCCTCGGTCGGTGCCCAGCCCGCGCCCGATGAGGTGCAGACCCTTGAGTTCGCCTTGGACACCCCGGACTTTGAGCAGATCGCACCGTTCTGGGCCGCGATCTTCGGGCGCGAGCACCAGACCGGTAGCGACGAAATCGTCGACCCCTCCGGCGCCAGCCCCGCCGTGTGGTTCCAGCGCTCCGAACCGACCGCCACGGTGCCCGCCCAGCGGTGGCACGTGGACGTCTCGGTGCCCTTGGATCGGGCCCAGGAGCGTATCGACGCGGCGCTCGCGGCCGGTGGAACGCTGGTCAGCTCACGAGCAGCGCCAGCGTTCTGGATCCTCTCGGACGCCCAAGGGAATCTCGCCTGTGTGTGCACCCCGATGGGCCGCGATAAGCCCAGCAAAGACTGAGGCTTCGCACGCGCACTGACTTCGTCAATCTCCCCGCTGACCTCGTCAAACACCCGCTGACCTCGTCAACTTGCGGTCGAGTTCGTCAACGAACGTGACTCGCTCGGCGGGAGTTTGACTACCTCGGCGGAGGGGGCGGAGGGGGCGGAGGGGTAGGCGTGGTTACAGGGGGCGTTTCATGCCGTTGTGGGTGAGGGAGAAGCCCAAGCGCTCGTAAAACTGCACCGAGCGCTCCCGATTCCTGCTCGTGGTCAACTGCAGCACCACGGCGCCCCGGCCGCGCGCATAGTCGAACACCCAGTGCATGAGCGCAGCGCCCAGGCCGCCGCCGCGGAGGTCTTCGTGGATCCGGACTCCCTCGATCTGGCTGCGCATCGCCCCGGTGTGAGACATGTTCGCCAGGAAGCTGAGCTGAGCGGTGCCCACCACTCGGTCGCTTTGCAGCACCACCAGCAGCACCTGGTTGGGGTCGACGTCGATCGCGTCGAACGCGGCGCGATACGCCGGATCGTCGGGACTGGACTCGCGAGTGGCGCCGAGCGGGTCGTTGGCCAGCAGCTCCACGATCGCACCGATGTGCTCGGCGCCCGCTGCAGCCACTCGCAGCGTGGCGTCGCCGTGGGCGATGGTGCCCAGTTCTCTGTCTTGACTCGCGGTGCTCATCGGTCCTCCAGGAGGTTTTCAAGGTAGCGGGCCACGCCATCATCGGTGTTGGCCTCAATCACTTCATCGGCCGCCGCGAGCGTTGGCGCAGCAGCGTTGGCCACCGCGACCCCGTGCCCGGCCCAGGCCAGCATTTCCACGTCGTTCTGGGCATCGCCAAACGCCAGCACCCGATCTTGGCTCACGCCCACTTCGCGGCATACCTGGGCCAGCCCGAACGCCTTGGAGATCCCGTGCGCCATCACCTCCACGAACGGCGCCCCGGAGTGCGTGACCTCAAAGCCCTCTATGTCCAGTCCGCGGAGCAGCTCCACCAGCTCATCGTTGGCCGTGTGCGGATGCCGCACCACGAGCTTCAGGCTTGGCTGGGCCAATACCTCATCGAGGCTGAACGCACCCATGGTGGCCGGGTCACGTTTGTGATCGGCGTGCGCGGCGATGCTGGCATAGCCCTCCTGGGCCACGAACACCTCCCCGCCGTCGCGAACCGAGGCGAACACGACGTCCGGGATATGCGCTCGCAGGGCATGAGCGACGGCGCTTTGAGTGTCGACCGGAACGCTTCGCTCAAAGAGCCGGCTCCCGGTGGAAAGATTCAGAGCATGAGCGCCGTTGCCGCACACGGCCCAGTCGGTAAACCCTGCCTCTTGGGCGATCAGTCGAACTGAGAGGGGCTGACGAGCAGTGACCGGGACGACGGCGATCCCTGCTTCCCGCGCAGCGTCCAGGGCCGCTCGGGTGCGGTCAGTGACGTGCAGGTCATCGTTGAGCAGCGTGCCATCGAGGTCGGTGGCGATCAGTCCAAAACGCACGGGTCGAAGGTTACGCTACGGCCAACACGTGCCGCTCAAGGTACTGAGCAACGCCGTCGTCGGTGTTCGCGTCGGTGACCTCATCGGCCACCGCCAGTGCCGCCGCTTCGGCGTTGCCGACCGCGACCCCACGGCCGGCCCAGGTGAGCATGTGCACGTCATTGGGGGCGTTACCGAAGGCCAGCACCTGTTCTGCGGCGATGCCTAGGTACTCGCACAAGGCCGCCAGTCCGGTTGCCTTGGTGACCCCGGAGGTGGCGATCTCCACGTTCGCGGTGCCGGAGTGGGTGGCCTCGATGCCAGCGATCCCGAGGGAGTCGATGGCGGCCAGCAGGGCGTCGTTACGCAATTGCGGATGCGCCACGATGAGCTTGAGGTTCGTGGTGCCCAGCACCTCATCCAATGGGGCCTCGGCCAGGGTCGCCTGGCCGTGGCGACCATCCCGGCGAGCCATGTCATTGAAGCCGTCCTGGGCCACATA
>JBMDWZ010000248.1:0-15314 GCA_048594865.1 Beutenbergiaceae bacterium | reverse complement strand
CTGCGGAATCCCGGCACTTTGACTGGTGCGCGAGGTGGGACTTGAACCCACACGTCCTAAGACACAGGAACCTAAATCCTGCGCGTCTGCCAATTTCGCCACTCGCGCGCAGAGCCAAGCCTAACGGCAGCGCCGCACAGCGAGTGACATTGGCGGGCGCTTAGTCCAAGCCGAGATCCCGGCGCAGCTTGGCCACGTGACCCTTGGCCTTGACGTTGTACTGAGCCACGCTCACGTCCCCCGCGGGGTCCACGACCACGGTCGAACGGATCACGCCCACGTAGGTGCGCCCGTAGTTCTTCTTCTCGCCCCAAGCCCCATAAGCCTCCAGAGCACTGTGTTCGGGGTCGCTCAGTAGCGGAAACGTCAGTGATTCGGCGTCGGTGAACTTGGCGAGCTTCTCGGGGGAGTCAGGGGAAATGCCGACCACGCCGTATCCGGACGCCTGCAGCGACGCCAGGGAGTCGCGGAAGTCGCACGCCTGGGTGGTGCACCCAGGGGTGCTGGCCGCGGGGTAGAAGTAGACGATGAGGCCCTTGGAGTATTCGCCGAGTTTCTCGGCCAACTGCCAGGTCTCGCCAGTGGCTGTGGGCAAAACGAAGTCGGGGGCTTGGTCGCCCACGGATAGACGCGTCAAGGCCTGCTCCTACGGTCGGGATTGGTCGGTTCATCCAGCCTAGGTCCAGATTGGCGTGGCGCATCACACGTTGGCCGAACTCGCTAGGCAGGCCGCAACACTGCTAGCATCGCATGCGGTCAAACACGCGCCTCTAGCTCAATTGGCAGAGCAAGTGACTCTTAATCACTGGGTTCTGGGTTCGAGTCCCAGGGGGCGTACTTCTAACGAATCGTCGTTCGACTGATGGGTGATACCTGAGCTTCGGCCCGGGTGTCGCCCATTTTTCGTTTGGCGGGTGCACGCGGTGTACCGAATGTGTCGTCTGGCGCGGGCTGCGGGGTGCGTTGGCGCACGCGGTGTACCGAATCTGCTGTCTGGGAACGATTCGGGCGAGACGCAGAATGAGAAGCGTTCTCCCTAACCTCTAGAAATCTGATGGCGCTGTCACAAGAGATTGCTAACGCTGTAAGTAATTTCGATCACAATCCGGCAACGGGTGTAAGTCAGTTGATAAATCCCAATGTAAGCGATTACATCCCGTGTCTGCCCGTTGTGTCCCAGGTCGGGGCGTGCAAACGCGCTCACGCTCGGGCCGAAGCCCATTCATTTGCGCCTCAAACAAACAATGGCTTTTCATGCATTCGCATCTTGCGGCCGTGTTGAGGCCTCATCCCGCACCTCGTGAAAACGTGTTACAACGTTAAGCAGGATGAGTAAAAACAAGAAGGTCACAGATTCGCGGCAGTGCCGCGAGTGCGGAAAGCCGACCACGAACCCCAACCGCTACCACCACGGTTGCACGCCTCACGAGGTGTATCTGGGGGGACTGTTCCGCTAGGAACCGCGTGACTCGGAGGCCAGGATGCCGCCGAGGTACTCCGCTATGGCCGCCGGCCCACTGGCCGGCGCCACGCGCTCAACATCTGGGTTGTAGTTCGTGTTGGTGTTCACGTCGTAGGTGAAGACCCGGCCGCTGTCGTCCTGGACAAACTCGATCCCGGCCACCTCGATTCCATTGGCCCGGGTGAACCGCAGATACGCCTCGATAAGCTGGGCATCAACGTCCTCGCGCAGCGAGAACAGGGTGGTGTCCGGCTCCGGCGCAATACTTGCGCCTGGCGGCAGCATCGGACGACCGGTGTCCGGATCGATCGCACAAGCATCGGCCGGACACAACTGAAAGCCGCCCCGCAACGTGTCAGCGCGCACCGCATAGAGAAACTCACCACCAACGATCTCCACCCGGGTGATCGAGCCATCGGCCGGGGTGATGTACTCCTGCAGCAGCGAGACGCCATCGACCGGCTCGGGGTACTCGCCCCGATCCAGGGCCGCGGCGAGCTCGGCAGCATCGGCAAACTTCTGCACCCCCAGGCCTTTGCCGCCCTGGTTGTGCTTGGTGATGAACGGCCCATCGAAATCTCGTGCAGCCTCGAGAAGATTCCCAGAGCCGACGACGGCGCGAGTGCGGGGAACATCGATGCCCGCGGCCCGTAGCGCGGTCAGTTGGGCAATCTTGCTGACCTCAAGCTCCAGCACCCGGCGGCCGTTGACCACCCTGCGCCCGGCGGCCTGAGCCCAGTCGAGCACCGCCAGGGTGTGTTCCTTGGAATCGCCGTGACCGCGAGTGTGCGAGGAGGCCGAGAAACGCGACCAGTACACCCCGGGCGGCGGGTCCTCGTTCAGGTCCAGCTGCCCGCCGGTCAGCAGCCATTCCCGGTAGGGCACCCCGTGGGCTTCGAACGCGTCGGCAAAGACTCCGAACCATTCGGGGTTCTCGTGGATGGCGTGGACTACTGGCTGGGTCATATCCGGCATTGAGTCAGATTCGGCTGCCTTCATCAAGTTGGTGGTACGCCCGGTCGTGAAATACCAAGGGTGAGCGGCTCTCTCCGATTTGGGCGTGCGTGACGCTCGCGGTCACTAGATAACTGCCGCCCTCTTCGTGACGGTTGCGGATCGCGGCCCGGGTCCAGGACAGTGCCCCGGTGAGCACCGGCTCGCCCGTAGGCAGCCATCGCAGTGGCACGCCAGCGAACCGGTCGATCCCGGGCGTAGCGAATCTGGTGGACAAATCCGCGGCGCCGGAGTCCAGGAAGTTCACCACCACCGACGTCGCCTCCCGCAGCGCGGGCCACGCCGAGGACGTGCCGGCGATCACGAAGCCCAGCACGGCGGGCTCCGCCGACACCGAGATCACCGACGTGGCCGTGAACCCGACCGGCCGTCCGCCGGGCTCGGCCAGAGTCACGATCGCCACCCCGTTGGGATGGTTACGGAACAGATCGCGGAACTCCACGTCACTGATCGTCGCGTGGCTGTGCGGTGAAATGCTCATGCGATCCTCCGGTTTTTGGCGTCGATGGTGAGTCGTGGTTCGCGCCACGTTTGCGGCGGACGAAGTCCCAGGTGCTCCCGCAGGGTGTTCCCAGCGTAGGAGGTGCGGTAGCCGCCGCGCTCTTGGAGAGCCGGGATGAGCCTGTCCACCACGTCGTCCAACCCGTCCGGGACGATCCAAGGGGAGATGTTGAACCCGTCCACCGCGCCGGTGCGAACAAAGGTCAGCAGCTCGGTGGCGATGGACTCGGGGGTCCCAACGAAGCCGCGGCGGGCCTCAACGGAGATGATGAGTTCGCGAATGGACAGGCCCTGTTCGGTAGCTTTCGCCCGCCACTTTGCCGCGATTTCCCGCGGGTCGGCACCTTGACGACGGGCCCCGCGGGTGCCGTCGATCTCCTGTACCACCGGGTCGAAGTCAGGCAGTGGGCCATCGGGATCCAGGTGGGACAAGTCGGTGCCCCAGATCTGACCCAGCAAAGACAGGGCGGTCGCAGGTGTCACCTGCGCACCCTTGAGCCAGCGGTACTTCTCTTCGGCTTCGCGTGCGGTATCAGCGATCACAAAGAACGTGCCGGGGAAGATCTTCACGTCATCGGCGGGCCGACCTGCCGAGACCACCCGGCTGCGCACATCGGCGGAGAAGGCCAACGCATCGCTCAGGTCATGCCCGTGGGCAGAGAAGATCACTTCGGCGTTCGCGGCGGCAAAGTCGCGCCCGGCGGGGGAGTCACCGGCCTGGAACAACACCGGGTGGCCCTGGGACGAGCGCGGCACGGTGGGTCGCACGCTCGTGGACAGGGTCGGTCCGTCGAACCGCACCGGATCGATGTGATCACGACCAGCCCATGGGCCAGCGCCGCCTTGGCTAGATGCGTCATCGGACCAGGAGTCCCAAATCGCCTGCGCCGCCCGCACCACATCCTGGGCCCGGCGGTACCGGTCGGCATGGTCCAGATGGCCGCCCCGGCGGAAATTCGCGCCCGTCCACGCATTGTCCGTCGTCACCACGTTCCACGCCGCACGTCCTGCGGACAGCACATCGAGTGTCGCCAGCCGCCGAGCCAGATCCGCCGGGTCGTTGTACGTGGTGTTCTGCGTTGCGACCAGTCCGATTTTCGAGGTGATCGAAGCCAACGCCGCCAACTGGGTCAACGCATCGGGACGGCCGACGACGTCCAGGTCGTGCAGGTGCCCCGCGGACTCCCGAAGCCGAAGTCCCTCACCGAGGAAGAACGCATCGAACAGTCCACGCTCGGCAACCTGGATCACCCGAGCGAATGAGGTGAAGTCAGTCTGCGACCCGCTCGCCGGATCGGACCACACCGTGTGGTGGTTCACCCCCTGAAAGAACACCCCAAAGTGCACCTGGGCGTCCGGACGGGTGATTTCGTGGCTCATGCCGCCGTCCCTTCGTTGAACGTGTTCTGTGGTCGCGGGAGTCCCAAGGACTGACGCAAGGTGTCGCCCGGATTGGGGGTTCGCACCGACCGCTGGGCGCTCAGTGCCGGGATCACGTGCCGGGACAACTCCGGGGCGTCTACCTCCAGGACCGCGGGCAAGAACCGCACCCCATCCACGAAGGCGGCCAACTCCGTCACCAGGTCCGCCAACCCTGCCGCCGATCCCACGTGTACCAGCGTGTCCTGCCAGGTGGCTGGCGCGCCGCCCAGATCACGCAAGCGCTGGGCCGCCGAATCTGCCTCGGTATCGAGCACGGTGACCACATCGGCGAACACCCTATGAACGCCGGCGTCTCGAGCCTCGTAGGTTGCCGCGGCCAACTCCGCGACGGTAGCTCGGCGCACCAGCGCCACGTCCGGTTTGGCCTCGGGGATGAGATGTTCGGGCGCCACGACGACCACCTGTCCCTGCACCGGCCGCGGCGTGATCAGGGCGCCTGTGACGGCAAAGGTGGAACCGGAGAACTCGACGTTATGAATCCGAGAGCGGTCGATGTACCGCCCATCGCGGACATCCTTGATGACCGCGTCGTCCTCCCACGAATCCCACAGCAGCCGGGCCACCTCCACCACCTCGGCAGCCTCCTGTGAGCGTTCGTGCTCGGACTCGACCACCGGCCGATCCACGGCGGCGGCCAGTCCCGGCTCCCGGGCCTCACTCACCAGCCAAGCTGCACGCCCCAGAGACGCAATGTCCAGGCTGGCGAGTTGGGCGGCCAGGTGAAACGGTTCGACGGCGAAGGGAGAGACCGTTGGTGCAAAGGCCAGCCGGGTGGTCACCGGGGCAAGAAAGGCCGCGCGCAAGACCGCATCGAGGCGTCCTTGGATTCCGCTGGGGTCGCGATCAAAGTCGGTCGTGGTCAGGGCGTCGTCGAAGGTTGCCAAGGTGTAGCCGGCGTTCTCGGCCGCGAGCACGGCGGCGCGGGTGTGCGCGGCGGTCAGCAGCTCTTCGGGGGCGTGCGGCGCGTGACGCCACGCGTTGGGATGCGCGCCCTCGCCGTCGAGTTCGATGGCCAGGTTCACTGCGTGGTGGGGTGCGGTGTCCATGGCGTGACGCTACGGCCAGGCGCCAAGCCCGCTCAGAACCCATCCGCACGTCTCGTTTGGTGAGATGGCTGGCGGTGTTCTGGTGAGACGGCGGCGGCATGGGCAGCATCGATGAATGCCCAAGACCCGACTCTCCGCCCTGGATCTCACCCCCATTCCCGATGGGTCCACCGCCGCCGATGCGATCACTGACAGCCTCGCCCTCGCCGCGCGCCTTGAACACCTGGGATACCACCGCGTCTGGTACGCCGAGCACCACTTCGTCCCGGGCGTCGCCTCGGTAGCCCCGGCGGTCATGGCCACCCTGGCCGCCGATCGGACGTCGTCGATCCGGGTGGGTTCGGGGGCCGTGCTGCTCGGCTCGACGTCACCGGCCATGGGATTGGAACAGTTCGCGACGCTGGCACGCGTCCACCCGGGCCGCGTAGACCTTGGCCTTGGCCGAGCCAACCCCGGCCCGCCCCCAGCGGCAGAGCCACCTGACACGACCGCCGAACCAGCATCTGCCGAATCTGCACCGGTCAGGGCGGTGCCCAAGGAGGACCGTGGGCGAACGATCGATGGGGTGGCCTTGCCCGCAGCGCCGCCGAGCGGAGCGCCAGAGGTGGTGCGCCAGCGGATGGCCGCAACCCGAGAGGTCGTTGGGGTCCGAGCGCAGATCCCCGATTACGGAGCCGAACTGCGCACAGTGCTTCAGCTCTTGGACGGCACGCTGGTGACGTCGTCGGGGGATGAGGTGCGCAGTCCGGTGGCACAGGGCGCCGATCTCCAAGTCTTCACCCTGGCCTCAAGTGCGGGGGAGAGCGCGCAAGCGGCCGCGGCCCTAGGTCTGCCGTTGGTTGCCAACTACCACTCGGTGCCGAGCGCCGTGTTGCAGACGGTGGCCTCCTACCGTGAGCACTTTGTGCCCGGGGTGCTCGCCGAACCCTACGTGGTGGTCTCGGCAGACGTGCTTGCGGCGCCAACACCGCAGGCGGCGCAGGAGCGGGCGGCCGGATTCGATGCCTGGGTGCATTCGATTCGCGCGGGCGAGGGCGCCATTCGGTATCCGCGGCCGCAGCAGGTGCCGCCCGCGGTAGGCGATGAAGCGCTGATTGCCGATCGGCTGGCGAGTCGGATCGTCGGTGACCCCTCGACAGTGGTTCGGCGGCTAGCGACCCTGCAGTCCCTCACCGGTGCCGATGAACTACTGCTCACCACGATCACGCACGATCCGGCCCACCGGGTGGAGTCCTACGACCTCATCGCGCGGCACTGGCGTCCGGGGGCTATTGGCGGTGAGTGAGCGCTGCGGTGCGGGTGCCAGGGCGGTAAGGGTGACAGGGCGGTAAGGGTGACAGGGCGGTAAGGGTGACAGGGCGGTAAGGGTGAGGCAGCGGTAAGGGTGAGTCAGCAAAGTGAGGCCCCCACCGAAACGGTTGGGGCCTCCCTTTAGGCAGCTAATGCTGCAATTATTGCTGCAATGCCTTGCGGTGTTTACCGGGCGGACTTGTTCCGACCGGTGATTGCTCCCCAGATCGCGAGCACGATGACCGCGCCCAGGATGGCCAGCAGCCAGGTCGAGATCGAGAAGAACTCGTTCACATCACCGAGGCCGGTGAGGGAACCGATCCACCCGCCGAGCAGGGCGCCGAGGATGCCGATGATCAGGCTGGCTAGCCATCCGCCAGCGATCTTGTCCTTGAGAATGGCGCGTGCAATGGCGCCGACGATCAAACCAAGTAGCAGGAATGCTAGGAAACCCATTTGGTCCTCCTTGTACGTGGAGCCGAGGATGAATGCATCTCCGGCATCAAGCATCGTGGCAGCAAGGTACTGATCCCGCATCTTGAGATCGGGGCTAGACGACTAAATCGTTGCAATCGTGAGCCAAACTCATGTTTACAACGTAATCGTTTTGGGAAGTTGAGCACCACATGCGGTGCGAAGAATCACGGAGGAGCGGACGCCAAGTGCGGTGCAGGCTCGCTACGGTAGGAGGGTGCCTCAATCACGTGTAGCCCTGGTGACCTGCGACGCTGAACCGACCCTGCACTCGGAGGATCGTCCGCTGATCGAAGCGCTAGGGCGCCGCGATGTGCACGCCGAGCCCGCGATCTGGAACGACGCGTTGGTCGACTGGGATTCATATGACCTGGCCGTGGTGCGCTCCACCTGGGATTACGCCAACCAACTTCCCGAGTTCCTGGCGTGGTCACAGCGCGTTCCACGGTTGTTGAACCCGCCGAACGTGCTGCGCTGGAACACCGACAAGCACTACCTGCAGGGTCTGGCCGAGCATGGCCTGCCGGTGGTGGACACCACCTGGCTAGAGCCCGAGCGCTCCTACGACAAGCGGGACCTGCACAACCGGTTCCCGGCGCGCCAGGATTACGTGATTAAGCCCGCTGTGAGCGCCGGTTCGATGGACACCGCCCGGTACGGCATCGACGCCGACTCGCGCCGGTTCGCGATCGACCACGCCGCCCGGTTGCTTTCCGAGGGACGCTCGGTGATGGTGCAGCGCTACGTCCCGGAGATCGACGTCCACGGCGAGATCGCCCTGGTGTTTTTCCACGGCACCTTCTCCCACGCCGCCCGCAAGGGGGCGCAGCTCGAAGGCGCAGATCGCGCGGAGTCCGACAACTACCTTCTGGAGGATCTCGAGCCCTACCGGGCCAGCCCCCAGGAAATCCAGACCGGGCAGGAGATCCTGTCCTTCGCTAGGGCTCGTGTCCCCGGACGGTCCTTGGGCTCGCGGCCGCTACCGTATGCCCGGGTGGACCTGGTGCCCCGCAACGATGGCCCGCCACTGTTGATGGAACTGGAACTGGTTGAACCCTCGCTGTTCTGCTCGCTGGGCACCGGTGCGATCGACCGATTCGCCGACTCCCTGGTGGCCGAACTGCGGATGGGGCCAGACCCGGCCAATATCGACCTGGCCTAACGCCCGCGAGCCCACCCGATCCGGCTGCTCGGCCCGGCCGCTCGGCCCGCTCTCACCACCCATCTCGGGACCGAACTCAGAGCCGCTCTCACGGCCGGTCTCAGAGCCAATCTCACGGCCAATCTCACCCTGGCGTCCTACAACGTGGACACTTCTGGGTGCTTCCACCATGCACCGATGCGGTCAGCCATCATTGCGCAAACGTCACCGCCGATCGCATCAGCGGTGGCGGCACGACGACCAGAGGGCTAAGTATGGGGACGATCGATATTGGTGCAGGTCTCGGCACCCCAGCCGCACCTGCGCAGGACTACCCGCAGGCGGGATTCACCACCCGCCAGGTGCACGCCGGACGCAGCGCCGGGCAGGGGCTCACGCCCCGAGCCACGCCGTTGTACCTGACCGCAGGCTTCGAATTCACCGACTACGACCAGGCCGCAAGCCACTTCGCGCAAGGCGAAGGGTTCGCCTACACCCGGCATGGCAACCCCACCACCGAGGCCACCGAGGCCGCCATCGCCGACCTTGAGGGTGGCGCCCAAGCGCTACTCCTGGCCAGTGGGCAAGCCGCGATCTCGGTCGCGTTGTTGACCCTCGTCGGCTCGGGTCAGCGGATCGCCGCCTCCGGCAGCCTCTATGAGGGCACCCGAGGGCTCTTCCTAGAAAACCTGCCCAGGCTCGGGATCGAAACCGACTTCGTCACCGCGCCGAACGACGCCGATGCCTGGGCCGCAGTCATCGGCCCGCAGACCCGGGCCCTGTTTGTGGAGTCCATCCCGAACGCGCGCAACGACATCACCGATATCGCCGCGATAGCGCGCGTCGCCCATGCCCATGGCCTGCCGTTGATTGTGGACAACACGTTGGCGACCCCTTACTTGCTGCGCCCCATCGAACACGGGGCCGACGTCGTCGTGCACTCGGCAAGTAAGTTCCTCGCTGGGCAAGGCAGCGTTCTGGGTGGCGTCATCATCGACAATGGGGCGTTCGATGCGCACGCGCAGGCGACCAAAGAGCTGTTCGGGCACCTGACCAATCCCAGCCGGATCGGCACCGCCAGCTATTCCGACCGGTTTGGTGGACTGGCCAGGATCGCCTACGCGCGCGAATCGGTCGCACCACGGTTCGGGCCCACCCCCTCACCGCTCAACGCCTTCCTCATCGGCCAGGGCGTGGAGACGTTGTCATTGCGTGTGGCTCGGCAAAGTGAAACCGCCCTGGACGTGGCCAAGTACCTCGAGGCACACCCACGGGTGCTGGGCGTGGACTACAGCGGCCTGCCCTCTAGCCCGCATCACGACCTCGCCAGCACCTATCTGCCCAACGGTCAGGGCTCGGTCTTCACCTTCACGATTGACGGCGAGAAGGCCGATGCCCGCGCGTTCATCGAAGGCCTTCGGCTGTTTACCCACATGACCCACCTTGGTGATGTGCGCTCGCTGATCCTGCACCCGGCCAGCACCAGCCACTCCCAGCGCACCGCCGCCGAGCAGGCCGCCGCCGGCGTGCACCCCGGCACCCTGCGCGTCTCGATCGGGATCGAAGACGCCCATGACCTCATCGCCGACCTAGAGCGAGGTTTCGCCGCCCTATGAGTTCGCTGCAGCACTTTGGATGGTTCCTGGCCCGTGGCTTCGGACCGCACGGATGGGGCCATGAGTACTGGGACTGGAACTACGACTGGACCAAGCCAGCGCTCTACACCGAATCGGTGAAATTGCTGGAGCAGGCGGGCTTCGATCTGCTTATCATCGAAGACGCCCTGTCTTTAGGGTCGCCGCAGACGCTGGACCTGAGGGTGCGTCATGCCTTCGGTGGACCTAAGTTCGATCCGCTGTTGTTGGCGCCCTACCTGTTCGGCGCCACCCAGCATCTGGGCATCGCTCCGACAGTGAACCCCGCGGCCTATCACCCCTACACCGCCGCTCGACAATTCGCGACGCTGCAGCATCTGAGCGGCCACCGGCTCGGACTCAACGTGGTGACCGACACCGGCAGCGCGCGGCATTTCTCCACCGATGCGCAGCTTTCGCACGACGGCGCCTACGACCGCGCCGAGGAGTGGCTGCAGGGCTTGCGGGCGTTGTGGCGCAGTTGGCGACCGGGTGCGTTGATGGCAGATCCCGAGCGTGGCTATGTCGACGGCAACCTCCTGGACCCCGTCGAACACCGCGGTGAGCACTACGCCTTTGACGGGCCATTGAACGCGCTGCCGTTCACGGACGGTGAGCCGGTGATCGTTTCTCCGGGAGGCTCGGGCCGGGGGCTAGCGTTCGCTGGCGCAAACTCCGATGTGCAACTCGCGCTGGCACCCCTGACTCGTGAGGCGATCAGTGCCTATCGCGCAAAGATCCATGACGCCGCTCGGGAACGGGGCCGAGCCGCTAGCGACATTCAAATCCTGTTCGCGATCCAGCCGATCCTGGCAGCTAGCGCCCAGGAAGCGGACCGGATCGTTGCTGAGTCAGCGAACCCCAGCGAATCGGAGCTGCTCCGGATCGCTCGGCGCCAATCCAGCGATTTGGAAACCGATCTGACCGCGCTAGACCTAGACCGTCCGCTGGACCTCGCGATCTTCGCCGATCACGTCTCCGACGGCAGCATCCGGCGCCTGGTGGGCAAGCACGACGTCGGGAGAACAACGTTGCGGCAGTTACTCACCGCGCACGCCACCCTGGGCCGCCTGAGCGATCGCACCGGGTTCGTGGGAACTGCGGGGGAATTGGCCGACCTCATCGAGGACCTGGGCGAGCACGCCGATAACGACGGAGTCCTGCTCTGGGGCGACCTGCACCCGGTGACTGTGCACCGAATGTTGGACGATCTGGTTCCGATTCTGCGTCGCCGCGGGATCCTGCGCACCGAGTACGCAGGATCCCTGCGGGCGAACCTCAGTTCGTTTTAGGACAGGCCGGCTTCCTGCAGCCATTCGGTGGCGATGTCTGCCGGGGAACGTTGCTCTTCCTGGGACTGCACGTTCATTGAGACCAGGTCCTGCGCCGAAAGCTCGGCGCTGACGGCATCGATGGTCGGTGCAATCTCATCGGCAACGTCGGCGTTTGCGATCGGCACGACGTTCGATGACAGGAAGAGCCCCTCCGGGTCCTCCAGGGTCACCAGGTTCTCGGTTTCAATGCGCGGGTCGGCGCTGAAAACGTTGCCGACGTTGATCGTGCCGGCCACGAGGTCCTGCACGGTGGTATCTCCGGTTGCGTTGAAGGACACGTCCACCCCGTACACCTCGCTCAGGCCCTGGGGTCCATAAGGCCGTTGTTCAAGCTCGGCCGGCCCGCCCAGGGTGATGTCCACGCCGGCGTCGGCTAGGTCACCGATCGAGGTGAGGGAGTGTTCGGAGGCGAAGTCCGCGGTGACGTTGTAGGAGTCCTGGTCGCTGGCCTGCGCCGGTTCCAGCGCCACCAGGTTCTCCGGCAACGCCTCGGTCAGCGCGGTGTAGACATCATCGGCCTCGGTGGCGTCGGTGTCGGGGTCGTAGAACTCCAGCAAGTTGCCGGTGTACTCGGGGAACAGATGCACCTCGCCGCCCTCGAGCGCAGGGATGTACGCGTCCCGCTGCCCGATGCTGAAATTACGCTCGACCTCGAAACCCTCAGCCTCCAGGGCTTGGGCGTAGATTTCGGCGATGATCTCATTGGAGTAGTACGCCTGAGAGCCGACGACGATGGTGTCGCCTCCGGCCCCCTCACCGTTGCCGCCGCCGTCTGCGTCGGCACCGTTGCCGTTGTCGTCCGGCTCCTCCAGTGGATCGGAGTCACCACACGCGGACAGGGCCAGCGCCATCACGGCCGCGCCAGCGATCAGGGTGGGGATTCGTCGGGACATAGTGTGCCTCTTTCTTATGATGCTGCGGTGTTAGCCGGCCTGGGCCGGAGATTGAGCGTTCTGCGGGCGTTTGCGGGTGCGACCTTCAGTGTGGCGCCCGGCACTGACACCGGCGGGGACCACGAGCCGCTGCACCAACGCGAGCAGCCCATCGGCCAGGAGTGCGAGCACCACAATCAGCAGCGCGGCACCCAAGATCTGGTCGAAATTTCTGGTGTTGATTCCTTGAACGATGTAGAAACCCAGGCCCCAGTTGCCGACGTACCCCATCAGGGTGACCGTCGAAACAACCTGCAGGGTGGCCGAGCGGACCCCACCGATCAGCAGCGGCAACCCAAGCGGGGCCTCCACCTTGAACAGCACCTGGGTGGGCGACATCCCCACCGAGGTTGCGCCGTCGATCACTCGCCTGTCGATTGCTTCGAGGCCCGCGTAGGCGCCGGCGAGGATCGGGGGGATCGCGAGTAGCACGAAAGCGGTGATCGAGGCCTCGACCTTGTAGATCACACCGATCACCAAGACCAGGAGCAGGACCAGCCCGAAGGACGGGATCGCGCGCGCTGCGCCGGTGAGAGCGACGGCGAAACCGCGGCCCTTGCCGGTGTGTCCGATCAACCACCCGATGGGGATGGCGATGGCGCAGGCGATCAGCACCGAGATGATGGTGTACAGCACGTGGGTGCCGATCGCTTGGCTCAGCGGCAGGGCACCCTCGGCGCGTTCTGGGGCGAAGATCCAGTCGATCGCGTCGGCGAAAAGGTTCATGACGTCACCTTCGCTTTCGCGGCGGTCCAGGGCATCAGGGCCCGCCCGGCGAGCACCAGCAGCGCATCGATAATCAGGGCGATCGCGACCGTGGCCACCACCCCGGCCAGGACCGAGGGCACCAGTGAGCGTTGGTAGCCGTTGGTGAACAGGTAACCGAGGTTGTCGATCCCGATCAGCGCGCCGACGGTGGCTAGCGAGATCGTGGATACCGCGGTCACGCGTAGCCCGGCCAGGATCACCGGGCCCGCTAACGGCAGGTCCACCTGCCAGAACCGTTGCCAGGCGCCGTAGCCCACGGCCACCGAGGCCTGCCGGATGGCCGGGTCAACGGAGGTCAACGCGTCGGTGACGAACCGGGTCATGATCGCGACCGCATACAGGGTCAACGCGATGATGAGGTTCAGTTGGGAGAGGAAGGAAATTCCCAGCAGCGGCGGCAAGACGGCGAAGAGCGCCAGCGAGGGGATGGTGTACAGCAATCCCACGGCGGTGAGGATGACACCCTTAGTGAGACGGAACCGGAACGCCAGCCACCCGATCGGGATGGATAGCACCAGTCCCAAGATGATCGGAATCGCACTCTGTTGCAGGTGCTCGGCCGTCAGCGACCAGATGAGGTCGAGGTTGTTGCCAACCCAGTTCACGTGCCGTCTCCGACCAGGACTCCGCGAGTGCGGCCAGTGGCATCGACTAAAACGGTGCCCGAGGACGTCTTCTTGGCTCGAAGTTCGCGGCCGCCTTGCTCCAGTCCCACGAAGGAGGAGACGAAGTCGCTGGCGGGATTCTCGATGATGTCATCGGGGGTGCCGCGTTGGGCGATGCCGGCACCGGCCTCCAGGATGACCACCTGATCGCCGAGGTCGAAGGCCTCTTCGATGTCGTGGGTGACGAACACGACCGTCTTGTGTAGTTCCTTTTGCAGGCGCCGTGTTTCGGCTTGAAGTTCGGCCCGCACGATGGGGTCGACCGCGCCGAATGGTTCATCCATCAGCAGGATGTTGGGGTCTGCGGCAAGCGCTCGGGCCACCCCGACGCGCTGCTGCTGACCGCCGGACAGTTGGCTGGGGTAGCGGTCGGCCAGCGCCGGGTCCAAGCCCACTGTGTGCAGAAGTTCGCGGGCGCGTTCGTTCGCCTTGTTCTTGGGGGTCTTATTCAGACGTAGCACGGTGGTGACGTTGTCCAGCACCTTCTGGTGGGGGAGTAGCCCACCGTTTTGCAGGACGTAGCCTATGCTGCGCCGCAACTGGACAGGGTCCTTGGACAGGATGTCTTCGCCGTCGATCGTGATCGACCCGGACGTCGGTTCGACCATTCGGTTGATCATCCGCAGCAGCGTGGTCTTTCCGCAGCCGGAGGACCCTACGAACACCGTGGTGGTCCGGGGTGGGATGGTCAGGCTGAAGTCCTGCACCGCGACTGTGCCATCGGGGTATTCCTTGCGGACCGAACGAAACTCGATCATGGGCTGGCCTCCGACCTCGGTGTGCGCCAGCGTCTACCGAACCATGCAAGACGCCCGCGCGCATGTTGACGCGCGGGCGTCTCAGCATTCGGCTGCCTCGTGGTGCAGCCGTGGATTGGTTTAGAAGAAGGGCGGCGTGCCGAAGCTCGCGGCCAGTGCCTCGGAGAACATCATCATCACCAAGAACACGACTACCGTCGTCATCGCCGCGTGCGCCAGGGACAGGAACACGTGCGGAACCAACGGGCTCTTCTGCGTGCGCACGGCCCGGCTGACGCCCATGTAGATGACGATCTCGGCACCCAGGAACGCGACGAACCCGGCCGCCATCATCACGACCGAAGAGATCAACAAGCCGGTTGCGCCCGGAAGGAGCTGGAAGGGCAGGCCGATTACCAGGAACCCCGCGTACAAGGCGCCAGCGGTGGTGACGACGCCCGCAGCCTCATCGAAAGTCTTAGTGACGCCCCGAGTGCCGAAGGTCCACCAAACCGTGACCGCCCGCAGGGCAAAGCACAGCGCCACCGCGATCGGGAAGAACAGGATTGCGCCCAGGTAGACCATCGCGGGCATCGAGACGAAGCCACCGGACTCCGAACGCACGGCCAAGTCCAGGATCACGACCCGCAGGAGCATGCTGAGCAGGCTCAGCACGGTGATGAGGGCGGTGACGACGAGGAAGGGGCCGTACTTCGATCCCGTGGACTTCGCGGTCTGTTCGGGGGTACCCAGGGCGCCGGCGACGTTGCCCTGCCACAGCAACTGCAACACGGTCAGCGGCATCTTGATCAGTTGCGGAAGGGTGCTGGGGGTAGCGGTGGCCTGAGCGCCGGGCTGGCCGTAGCCCGCTGG
>JBMDWZ010000247.1:0-8158 GCA_048594865.1 Beutenbergiaceae bacterium | reverse complement strand
ATCCCGGCCGACGCCGAACCTCGGTTCGTGCGGGTGGAGAACCGGCTCGCCATGCCCGAGTATTTGGAGCTTCCCGCGGGTTAAGCGTCGCGGGGGTGCTCTGGGTCTTCTCGACCTTCTGGGTGCTGTGGGTCTTGCGGGTGCTCCGGTGCCGCCGGCTCGGGCGAGGGGAGTTCTGCGGCCGGTGACGTCGAGGACTCTGGCGGCTGCGCCGTCGTCGGCTCGGTCGTGATCGGGGGCTCTTGATCGACCGACGCGTCCGTCACCGGTTCGAGCGAGGTCCGCTCGCTGCCGAGGATCGGCGTACCGGACGACGGCGCAGGTGCTGCGGGTGCAGTGCTCGCCTGTGCCTGGGCTACTGGGGCCGGTGGCTGCGTCCAGGGACCGGCGGCCTCGCCCGAGGCGTCGCGAGCTACCTCACCGGCACCCGTACGGGCATCCGAACCGGGACCCGCACCGGCGGTCTCGCTCGGTACCGGTGCGCGGGCGGCAATCAGGTCGGCGGCCTTGGGCAGCGGAAGTTGGTCCAGCGATTCCGGACGGGGGCCGGGCAACCGCAACCACGAGGGAGCGCCGAACCGGCTGAGCAGGGCATCGGCTGAGGCCGCCAGTAGGGCGGTGGAGACGACCAGCACGATAGCGTTCAGGATCACCGAAACCGGGTCGGAGATCGCGGCCCAGGCGTTTTGCGACAGTGGCGAGAACAGCCGGCCGACCAGTTGCCAGATGAGCAGCGGCAATTGGGAGACCGCGACGTACACGATGCAGAACGTCAGGATCGGGGTCCAGCCGACTTTGAGGATCATCGCCCCGGCGCCCACGAGTGCACCGAACCGGCCGTCTGGGTTGGTGAGCAGTTTCCATGCCCGCACGATCGGCACCAAGCCGACCTTCTCTACGACCTTGGCGAAGAACGGGCTGGTGCGCCGCAGTCGAACCAGATCCTCCACCCGGACCAGATCGGCGGCCTGGGTGCCGTAAACGATCACGCCGATCGCGAGCCAGGAGGTGGGCACCAGGATCCCGGCGACAGCGCCGGCCCCGATCCGTCCCAGCCAGTCCAGGGCGATCGGGAGCACGAAGTCCACCTGGGGCCAGAACCCGGCGATCCAGTCCTGGAAGTTCTCCATCCAGCGCGTGACCTCGCGGGCCTGGAGCCAACTGCGCGATTCGCGCACCACGTAGGTGACCACGTAGGCCCCGAGCACCACCCAGACGATCTCGGCGTAGCCGACCACGATCTGAGTTCCCATCCGGCGTGGGTCTTCCGGTCCGCGCCACAGGCTGCGGGTGCGCACCAAGTGGGCGCCAAAGAGCCGGATCAGCACCGCGGCCACCACCACCGCGATCACCGTGAGGGATTCGGCGAGCGGGATCCGGGAGACCGTTTCGGTGGCCTCGGAGAAGTCCTCCACCTGGGACATGTCGTCGCGCCAGCCCTCATAGGCGTAGGCCACGAGGTCATCGTCCAGGCCGCGGCTGCCTTGATACACCACGAGGAAGGGCACCAAAACGCTGGCGATCGCCGCCAACATGTCACCGAACGGGGTGCTGTTGCGGCGCCGGCGGCGAAGGAGCAGCAGCATCGCGACCACCGCGACCAGCGGCACAAAGGGCACCAGTGACAGGGCCAAGAACCCTGGCAGTGCGCCCTGGCGGGCGATCCAGACCACAAGGTCCATGAGGGAGAACCGGGCGAACGCGGCGCACAGGGCGATGAGCATCAGCGGCACCCAGTGCTGGCGCAGCAGCGCGCCGGTGGTGCGAAGCAGGTCTAGGCCCAGCAACACCGGCGTTCGCTCCGGCGCCTGCGGCGCTTGCCCGCCCATAGCGCCAGAGCCTATCGGAGCGGCGGGTTCATTCAGGCGGGCGCTGCCCGCGCTTGGGTGCCCGGTTGCTGATCCGCCAGTTGCTTATCGGCCCAGCGCACGGCATCGGTGGCGTACTGGGTGCGGATCGGCTCGGCGGACAGGGCCAGGTCGTGGCGCCCGCCCTGATAGGCGTTGATCTGCACGAACGGACCAAGGTGGGGTGCCAGGCGGTGCATGTCATCGACGCGCAGCACGATGTCGGTGGTGGAGATGTCCGCGGGGGCGGGTTTGGTCAGGTGCCCTGAGCGGCCGCTGGTGCACACCAGGATCGGGGCGGTGATGTCCAGGCCGCGGCGCACGATCCGTTGGGCGGAGAGCACCGAGGCCAGCCATCCGGCGCGCACCGGGAAGGAGAACAGCGGCTTGAGGGATAGGTCGTAATCGAATTCCCCACCGGTGGAGGTGTGCAGGGAGCGGCCGTAGACGTCGTCGAGCTTGGACAGTGGCAGGTCCGGCGCCACCGAGCCGAGCGCCCCAATCACCGGCCGCAGGAAGATCCGCGGCAGGGTCGGCCGGTTGAGGTCGAGCCACGGGCTATTGAGCACCAGGGCATCGATCAGCTCCGGATGCCGATCGGCGATCAACGCACCGACCAGCGCGCCGGTGGAATGCCCCAGCAGCACCACCTTTCCCGCACCTTCGCTACGCAAGGCGCGCAACGCCGTCGTCACTTCCTCGGCGTGCAGGGCGACCTCCGGCACCCAGCCGGGCCGCCGTCCTTGACGAACCGACCGGCCATGATCGCGCAGGTCCAGGGCGTGAAACGCGTACCCGGCGTCGGTCCAATGCTGGGCGTGGTGGGGGTGAAAGAAGAAGTCGGTGAAACCGTGTAAGTAGAGCACCGCAGCGCGATCGGCGCGTGGATTCGCCGGCGGGGGAGCGTCGATGAGGGTCGCGACACCGGCCCCGGCCCCATCGGGGCGCAGCGTGATCGTGCGCGAATGCCAACCGTCGATGAACTGGTCGGGCTGATCCGGGCCGATCGCGGGAAGACTCATCGCCACATTGTGCCCGTCTTGCAGAGTGGGACCAACCCGGGCGCCGCGTTGCTCGCGAGCACCGAAATCCGTACAGTGACGGGCGACCATCCAGAGCAGCTGAGAGATCTGGCTCCACGACGCTGCAGCAACCCGGATTTCAAGGTCGGGTGCTACCGCCAGAATCGATGGAGGATCCCATGGAGCACCCGCGATGAGCGACCCGCGACCCCGATGTTCGCTCCCCGAAGGCTTGGGCCCGGGCACCATTGGCGTGCGCGGCGGGCAGGAGCGCACCAACTTCGGTGAGATCTCCGAGCCGATGTTCCTCACCCAGGGCTACTCCTACGATCGAGCGGCCGACGCCGAAGCCGCCTTCGCAGGCGAGCTCGACATCTTCGTGTACTCCCGATACGCCAACCCCACCGTGGCCGCGTTCGAGGAGCGGCTGCGGCTGCTCGAGGGCGCCGAGGCGTGCTACGCGACCGCCTCGGGAATGTCTGCGCTGTTCGCCGCGATCGGCTCCCTGGTGGGCTCCGGCGGCCGGATCGTGGCCGGCAAGGCGCTGTTTGGGTCCACGTTCGTGGTGCTCGATCAGATCCTGGGGCAGTGGGGCGTGCACACCGACTACGTCGATGCCCACGAGCTGTCGCAGTGGGAGGCGGCGCTCGCAACCCCCGCGGACCTGGTGCTCTTTGAGACCCCGTCCAATCCGATGATGGACCTGGTGGACATCGCTGCGGTCTCGGAGTTGGCGCACAAGGCCGGGGCGCTGGTGATCGTGGACAACGTGTTCGCCACCCCGGTGCTGCAGCGGCCGCTGGAGTTCGGCGCGGACATCATCGTGTACTCGGCCACCAAGCACATCGACGGCCAGGGCCGGGTGATGGGCGGGGCGATCCTGGGACCCGAAGAAATCATCAACGGGCCGGTGCAGAACTTCATCCGCAACACCGGGCCGACGCTGTCGCCATTCAATGCCTGGGTGCTGGTCAAGGGCCTGGAGACGTTGGCGCTGCGGGTGCGAGCGCAGAGCGCGGCGGCCTTCGAGTTGGCGACGTGGCTGCAGGACCACCCGCGGATCGACTCGGTGCGCTACCCATTCTTGGACTCCCACCCGCAAGTGGATCTTGCCAAGGCGCAGATGAGCGCCGGTGGCACCGTGGTGAGCTTCAACCTGGCCGTGGATGGTGACATCCCGGCGGTGAAGGAGGGCACCTTCGCCTTCCTCGATGCGCTGCAGGTGATCGACCTGTCCAACAACTTGGGGGACGTGAAGTCCATGGCTACCCATCCGGCGACGACGACGCACCGCAAGTTGGGTGAGTCCGGCCGGGCTGCGGTGGGGATCGGTGGGTCGACGGTGCGGCTGTCCGTGGGGCTGGAGGATGTGCCGGATCTGCGCGCGGACCTGGACCAGGCGCTGGCGGCGATTCCCTCCGGCGCGTAGCCGCTGGCCCGGTTGATCGGCCGGTAGCCGCTGGCCCCGTTGATCGCAGGTGGCGACGGTGGGGCGGTTCAGGTGCCCGGGCCCGGGTGCGGCTACTCGCGCTCGGGCAGATCCAACTGGCTCAACCGGGTGTAGGCCCCGCTCATGTGCTCCACGGCGGCCTGCTTCGCTGCCTCGGGATTCCGGCCGCTGATCGCGTCCCGGAGCTCCTTGTGCTCGGGATAGCCAACGGTCGGGAAGTCGGGGAAGTTGAGGTTGCGGGTGAACAGTAGGAACGAGATCTGGCTGCGGATCGTGCGCCACACGCGGCCCAGCCGCACGTGGTCCGCGGCGCTGTAGATGACGTCGTGAAACGACAGGTCCAGCGCCACCGCTTCCTGCGGCGCCACCGAACCCGACGTCACCTTCATCTTCTCCAGGATCTCGTCCAGTTGCTCCACCTGAGTGGCCGTGATCCGGGTGGCAGCGCGCTCGGCGGCCAGCGACTCGATCGAGGTGCGCAGCGTGTGTAGTTCTTCCACGTCCTGCTTGGTGAGCACCGAGACGAACGCGCCGCGGTGGCGCCGGATCTCGATGTGCCCCTCGGCCTCCAGGATCACCAGGGCCTCACGCACCGGGCCGCGGCTGACCTGCAAGGACTGCGCCAGTTCGGGTTCGGCCAAGTGCTGCCCGGGCTGTAGTTCGCCGGTAGCTAGGCGCTGGCGCAGGTAATCCACGACGTACTCGGTCAGCGTTGTGCGTGGCGGTCCTACCGGAATGCTCATGCGCCTCGCCCTCCCTGGCTTGCCTCATCGTCCCACTTGCCGTGGCGCCAGCGTAGCCCAAGAGAGCACCATTGCAGATTCCAGAATCCAGACTGTTGACAGTTTGCATTCAACCTGGAATTGTCCTCTCCTGACAGCAAGAACCCCAGAACCCTCAAGGGAGAGGTTTGCGTGAGCACTGACATCAATCCGGGCATCAGCGTTTCCAGGGCATTCCCGCGCGCTGCGGTGAGCGACACGAGCGCCCCGCACGTTCGCGAGGCCACGATTGACGTGGACGCCGGATCGGACGCCGGAAAGATCACCCGGATGTGGGAGAGCATCGGCTTCGATGAGATCAACTGGGCCTACACGCCCACCGGTCGGGAGCTGCTGAAGACCTTTACCGACCAGACCGAGACCGGGTACCACGTGCGCCCGCACTACGTGCTCTGCTCGGGCAATGGTTTCGCGATCCCGCACTGGGGCAACGGCAACGTTTACCACGAAGACGAAAACGGTGAGCCGTTCTACGACTTCACCATCGTGGACCAGACCTATGACGCGATCGTCGAGGCCGGCCACCACGTGCTCGTCGAGATCGCCTTCACCCCCCGGGGGCTGCTGCCCGAGGAAGCCAAGGAATACACGGTGCCCTCCAGCCCCACGCTGAGCTCGTCCTACGAGCACGGCGCCTGGTCTTACCCGCCCAAGGACTACGGCCGGTGGGGTGACCTGGTGGCCGCACTGGTGCAGCACTGCATCGACCGCTACGGGATCGAAGAGGTCGACACCTGGCTGTGGGAGCTGTGGAACGAACCGGACATCTTCTACTGGCGCGGCACGCCCGAGCAGTTCTACGAGCTGTACTCGGTGACCGCGGCCGCGGTGCGCTCGGTGCACCCCACCGCCAAGGTCGGCGGCCCGGCCGTCACCGGTGGCGGCGTTGAGTTCCTGCGCGGATTCCTTAGCCACACCTCGGCCAAGAAGGACCCGCTGGACTTCGTGTCCTTCCACACCAAGGGCTCGGCGTTCAGCCCCGGCAAGGTGTTTGGTCCCACCGGCGGCCCCGCGCCGGTCAAGGAGAACCCCTCGACCAACAAGATGCTGCACGAAGTGCGCAGCATGTTGCGGGTCATGGAGGAGTTCCCCGAGTACATCGATCTGCCCGCGATCGTCGATGAGTGTGATGCCGGCGTGCCTCAACACCACGGCATCTACGACAACTACAACTTCCAGTTCCAGAACACCGAGTACTTCGGGGTGTTCCAGGTGAAGCTGATGAAGAAGTTGCACGACCTCAACGACCTGCAGCAGGCCAAGGTCCACGAGGCCACCATGTGGGGCTTCTACATCGAGGCCGAGCGCTACTTCGAGGGCACTCGCTCCTTCATCACCGCCGGGCACGTGGAAAAGCCGGTGCTGAACGCCTACCGGGCGTTGGCTCAGGTCGGGAACACCCGTCTGGCAGTGACCAGCGATGCGGAGTATCCGGTATCGGCCCTGGATGACGCCAACGGCGGATTCATGACCGAAGAGGTGGACGCCTTCGCCAGCCGCTCCGACGACGGGTCGGTCACTGTGCTCGCGTGGCGACACAGCGATGACCAGTACCAGACCGATACCGAAACCGCGAAGGTCACGGTCAACATCAGCAACCTGCCGGCCGGGTCCTACACCCTGTCCCACGCCCGGATCGACCGCGATCACAGCAACTCCCACACCATTTGGGAAAGCCTGGGCTCACCGCAGGTACCCACCGCCGAACAGCTCGAAACCATCAAGGCCCGCCAGGGACTCGAGGACTTCGAAGCACCGAAAACCGTCACGGCGGACGACGGCGGACTGCAGTTGATCTTGGACCTGCACCTTCCCGCGGTCTCGCTGCTGCGGTTGGTGCCCACCTCATGAGTTCTTTGGATCGCAGCGTCCGCGTCGCGCCGGGCATTGCGATGCCACAGGTGGGCCTGGGCGTGTTCCAAGTGCCCAGCGAGGGTGCCCAGCGGGTGGTCAGCGATGCGCTGGCCGCCGGCTACCGGCACATCGACACGGCCGCCGCCTACGTCAACGAGCCTGGCGTGGGCGCGGCCCTGGCCGAATCTGGGCTGGACCGGGACCAGGTGTTCATCACCAGCAAACTGCGCAACGGTGACCAGGGATTTGAGCAGACCAAGGCGGCCTACGCCGACACCTGCCGGCGCCTGGGAATCGATGCCTTGGACCTGTACCTGATCCACTGGCCCAACCCGGAAGCTGGGTTGTGGCAGGACTCCTGGCGCGCCATGGAGGACCTGCTCGATGAGGGCAAGGTCCGTGCCATTGGGGTGTCCAATTTCCTGCCCGAGCATCTGCAGGAACTGGCCAGCTTCGCCAGGCACACCCCGGCGGTGAACCAGAACGAGGTGCACCCCGGCTTCCAACAGCGCGATGTGGTCGCGGCCAGCACCGAGCAGGGCATCGCCATTACGGCCTACTCCCCGCTCGGGCAGGGTGCGGCCTTGGAGGCCCCGGCCACGGTCGAGATCGCCGACGCTCATGGCGTCAGCCCAGCCCAAGTGGTACTGCGCTGGCACCTGCAGCACGGGCGCATCATCATCCCCAAAACGACTTCGGCGCAGCGGATGACCGCCAATGCCGACCTCGAAGGATTCGTCCTGTCCGATGAGGACATGGCACGAATCGACGCTCTCGAATCAGGTGCGCGAACCGGCAACGATCCGCGCACTTTCTCCGTTTCCCAAATTCGCTGACCTCCAGCACACCACCACCGGCCCAGGAGGACGCTCGATGACGAGTACTGCTATTAAGGCCGCCCGTTCCCCGGGCAAAGAGACCGCCCGTACGGCGATGCGCCCGGGGCAACGAGCGCGGCTGCGTAAACGCAATCTATGGATCTACGCGTTCCTGCTTCCCACGTTCGTGCTCTACGGCTTGTACACGCTGTACCCGATCGTGGCCAGCTACTGGTACTCCCTGGTGGAGTGGAACGGCTTTGACGCCAACCGCCGATTCGTAGGTCTAGAGAACTATGAACGGGTGCTCGCTGACCCGATGTTCTGGTCATCGGTGCGAATCACGCTGCTCTTCATGCTGATCGTGGCACCCCTGCGGATCTTC
>JBMDWZ010000246.1:0-11994 GCA_048594865.1 Beutenbergiaceae bacterium | reverse complement strand
ACGACCAGCGGGACTGGTTCGACCAGCGGGACTGGTTCGACCAGCGGGTCTGGTTCGACCAGCGGGTCTGGTTCGACCAGCGGGTCTGGTTCGACCAGCGGATCTGGTTCGACCAGCGGATCCGGTTCGACCAGCGGATCCGGATTGACATCTGGGAATGGCCCCGCCAACGGAAACTCCGGCGCTAGTGGCAGTGCTACGAGCAATGGTTCCCAGTCGGGCTCGGGCTCTGGTTCGCAGTCCGGCAGTGGTGCGAACAGCGGTGGTCAATCGGGCTCGGGCTCGGGCTCGAACAATGGGGGCACCTCCGCTGACGGCACGAATGGTGGGTCGAGCAACGGTGGAAACTCCTCCGGCAATGGTTCGGATGGCTCCGGCAACGGTTCGAATTCGGGCGAGGGTTCCGGATCCGGCGGGGACAACGCCGCAGCGGGACGCGCCCGTGAGGACGTAATGCAGCCCGATAACCCCAACGGGCAGACGTGGCAAGACCACCGAAACGGCCTGACTGACAGCAACGGAGATCTGCCCCCTGGTCGGACCGAGAACCAGCTCAAGGGCGATTTCGGTGAGTCCCAGACCGCTGCACGGATGGAAGATCTGGGCTACGAACCGATCTCTCGTCCCGACCGCGCCCAAGGCATCGACCACGTATTCCATCACCCGGAGACTGGGCGTGTGCTGATCATGGAGTCCAAGTTCTCCAGCAGTGGGTCACCAGGAACCGGGTATGCCGGCGGAACCCGCCAGATGAGTGACGACTGGATCGATGGCTCGCTGCCGCATAGCAGTCGCAGCCGACTGTCAGATGCCTTGGACGGTGACGCTTTGCGTGCTGCCGGACTGAATGAACGGGCCATCAGGCGTGGCTTGGACACCGGGGACACTGGCAGGGTGCTGTCTCAGATCGGGCCGGATGGAAACGTGCGGCTTCGGGCCCTGGACTCCGATGGGCGCTTGGTTTCCGATGCCCCGCACTTGTGAGGTGGGTGAGGTCATGACGACGCCTCGAGACACTACGGTGCCGGCTGACACGATCGCCTGGGTTGTCCGTCAAGCCGAAGAGGGACGAGTCGACGGGTTGAATGCCGACGATCTCCGGCGCGTGGTTGAGATGGGTAAAGCTCGCGGTGGATTGGCACAGATAGCACTTCAAGACGGTGCGGTGGAGTTAGCTGGCCGATATTCGTTGGGCGAGCCCGTTGATGGGTTGGCTCCCGTGGTCCAGTCGATCGCCCAGGAGTGGGCGTGGCTCTTCGACTTCCTTGGTGAACGACTACACGAGCCACACTGGCGCAAGAGTGTGGGCGTGTTCGATGAGTCCAATCTGGGTCTGTTTGCCACGTTCGTGGACGTGCTCGCATTTGCTGCGGTGTTCGGCGATCAGGCATCGGCTCGGACCTTGCTTGCCTCTCCGCCAGCGCGGGAGTCATTCGATCCGGTGCTCGCAGTGCTGGCGCAGTTGGTGGGCGTCGAGGTGCCGAAGCGTAGCTACGACATTCTCGACCCGAAACTGTTCGAAACTTGGATGTCCGTGGCTAGAGCCGAACCGTCCGACCGGGAGGAAGCGCTCTTCCAGTATGTGGGCGCATGGCATCAGACTCGTAGCAACGCTGGCAACCTTCTGGATCCCGGTCATGCTTCATACGCAGGACATTGGTGCGTGGACGCAGCGCCATTGGCGATCTACCTCGACATCGACGACACGCGGTGCCGTCAGTTCGCGTGGTACCCGGCCGACCTTGTTGACCATGGACGCAGTCTGCGGAGCAATACCGGTGCGGTACGCCTGACGCTGGATGCGCCGAA
This sequence comes from Beutenbergiaceae bacterium, assembly GCA_048594865.1. Lineage (GTDB taxonomy): Bacteria > Actinomycetota > Actinomycetes > Actinomycetales > Beutenbergiaceae > CALKWS01. The sequence goes on along the minus strand of JBMDWZ010000246.1, from coordinate 10,185 downwards.
CGCCTTCGAGGTAGGTGAGAGCGAACAGTCTGCCGCTCGAACCTCCGCCGATTCGTCGCCGTTAGTGATCGAAGGTCTGGACTCTGCGACTCAGCGGTTGGCGGGAGCATGCTTGAACGCACAGGGCAGAGAACGCGTCGCTGCCCTACTGCCGCTAGTCACTGGCGGCAGGTGGGCCGAAGCTCAGGCGGCTCCGGAGCTGGCCGAATGGGACTGGTTTGCCCATGGCGCAGCCGCTGGTGCGCAAGGTGCCCCGACGCCCGTGGATGTGGTGATGGCGGTCGGGCGCGCGTTCGGGTCTGTGGGCTGGAGCGATTGGAAGGGCGAAGACTTCTCCTCGCAGGTGGAGACGATGGTGACGCGCTCATACCAACTGAGGGGGATGACAGCACCTAGTTGGGATGGTCTTGATGCCCTCACCGATCCCAACGCCGAGGACTCCGTCGTCAACGTATTTCGAGTGGTTGACGCCCGCCTACAGAGCGTGGGAGCCCGGTTGATTTTTGTGGACCTAGGCGACGACGCGTTTCACTTCTTTCCGGTGCCGGAGCATGTTGCGACCGACCTTGATGGGCTGGGGAACGAGGAGTTCCAGGCGCGCCTTTCCGTGAGTTAGGTTGGTCGACATCGACTATCAGGATTAGCGACAGGGCTAGGGAGTTAATGAGGTTCGGCAAGGCGACACCTGAGGTCGAACGTTTTATGGCTTGGTGTGAATCGCTTCCGATACCCGTGTTGAAGGCCATGATTGATTCGATGGATCGGTCCTGGCACCGCGAGTACGGCGGTGTGCTTCGTGAAGTCATGGCGATGCCTCGCTCCGCAGCGGTGCTATCCGCCTTTGAATCTTCGTGGCGGAAGATCGAGCGACAACAGCGTGACGACGGATTGCAGTTGGACCCACTGAGGGAGTCGATGTACACCTCCCTCCTGGAGACCACGGGCTGGGCGATTGTGCATCGGGATAGGTTGAGCCGCGAGCAGTTTGAGTTGGCGGTGGGCAAGTTCTGGGAAGTGGGATATGACTTCGACGCCAGCGATTCGCAGGGGGCGGGCGTCTGAGTCGTGTTGAGTTTGAGCGGCAGGTGCTTCAGCGAGTGACCACCGACCTACGCAACCGGTAGTCCGTCGTCGTCCGGTTCCACCACGAGGCTTCTACCCGGACCAGCGGGCCACCGGGAGACTGTGCAGAGCGAACAGGCTCAGAGGCTACGTCCACAGAGACAGCGGAAACATGCGCGCCGAGGTGCGTTCTGGGCACAATGGTCACCGTTGCCCGAATGACCCCAAGTAACTGGAGGCCTCTCCCATGTCTGACTTCACCCCACCGCAAATCCCCGCCACCCTCGAGGAGGCCAAGGGGCAACTGGGGTTGAGGCTGTACGGGTTCGTCGGGGAACAGATCAGGGCACAAGAGCTGGCCGCGATGGGAATTGAGGGCGCCGGTCCGGCCACCGTGCCGGTCGGCGGCGAAGTTTCGGTGGGTGCCGTGCTGGACGCGGGCGAGCAGGTTGTCCCCATCAACGAAGGCCTGGCCCGCGACCAGTGGGGAAGCGACGCGCAGCAGGTCATCGCCGCCGCCGTCGAGGCCTCCCGCGGATACCAAACCAACAATGTCGCGCTCGTTCAGCCCGGCACCTACGCGATCACCGACGAACGCTTTGGTGCATACTGCCTCCTCGAGCCGACCGCGCTGCAGGCATTCGACGTCAACGGGGCGCCGGTGGCGATCGCGCCGGGCCGCGGCGTTGTGCTCATCACCGGATCCCAAGACCAAGAAGGCCTGATCGCTGCCGCGGGGGCCGCGGCCCAAGTCGCCGAGAGCGGCGAAGGCCTGGTCAGTTGGTTGCCGTTGACCCACACCGGTCAGGGCTGGGTGCCCTTTGAGATCCCAGCCGATGAAGCGACCCAGCAGGCTTTTGGCCACACCGCTCGGATCATCAATTCCGGCCATTACGCACGCCAGCGTGAAGTCCTCGCCGAAGGGCAGGCGTTCCCGGCGTCCGCGCAGGTGTTCCAACGCGAGGGATGGACGATCATGGTCGGCACCTGGTCGCGTGGGGTGGAGACCTTGCTGCCCGTGGTGGACGACGTTGCCATCTCATCGGACGACGGCGACATCCAGTTGATGCCGTTCGGCGAGTTTGTAGCACTTGCGGGAGTCACGGAGACCCCGATGGTTCCCAAGCGCTACCACGTGCCAGCCGACTTACAGGTGTGAAACCGAGCCGGCCGGCCCATATCGCGGAGTAGTTGGCCAACCGCCCTGAGACCGAACCTGAACTCAGGACGGGTCGCGGACGGCGGCGGTGAACATCGGCCACTGTGTTTCTTCGTGCAGGATGCGCATCATGTAGGGCCGGTCGGCGAGGAACTCGACCTTCTCAATCGGCGCTGCCATTTCACCAACTGCCAGTTCGGTGACGGCAGCGGCGACCGTGCCGTCGGCGTCCACTGTCAAGGTGGCCTGCTGCACGGCCTGCTGCAGGTACAGGTCCTGCTCGCTGATCCCCGAAAGGTCCGGGCCCTCCATCAGTTCACCCAGACCCATTTCTGCCAACACGTCACCTAGCTCCAGGGCCTGGGGTTCGACGTCGAGCGTTGGCATCGTCACCTCGACCTGACCGGGCTCGGCAGCATCCAGCGCGGCAGTGACCTCTGCAAGGGTTTGCGGGTCGATCTCCGCCGGGTCAACACCCGGAGCCGGCAGAATGAAGTCGGCAAAGAAGCCCTCGGTGTACGGCAGGCGCACCGCGGTCACCTCACCAAGGCTCGCGTGCGCCACGGTGAGGTCGCTGGACATCATCTCCGTCTGCAGCGTGGTGCCATCGCCCATCGTGTACTCACGCTCGTACGTGCGGCCCGCGTCGAACGGTTGCTCCCATGCCGCCACCATCAACACCGCGTTCTGCAGCACAAGTCGCAGGTCCTCATCCGGCTGAATCGCCGTCTCTGGGATTAACCCACCGGTGTTCTCGTTAACCCACTCGCTCAAGGCATCCATGCCGTCTTCGGAAGCAAGGTCCGTCACCTGCACTCCGGCGTCGTAAGAGATGGCCAGGGCATCGAGGTACTCCTCATACGGCTCGAACTCATCGTCCAGCACCACCTGATTCGCCAGGTGGAACATGGGCGTTTCGGGAAGGTCTTCGCCATCCTCGATGTCCTGCACAATCGCCGGGTCGCCGTCGTAAGCAGCCAGCGCAGTGGACAGCGCGTTGATCGCATCGGATCGGTCTTGGCCCTCGACCCCGAAGACATCCGCGAAGGACTCGGCTGTGGGTCCCTGAGCGCCCTCACCGAGCATCGACAGTGCGATCATCAAGGACGCAGGTGAGGTGACCGTCGTCCGCCCATCCGCCGCATCTTGTTCTGCCGCAACCTGCAGCATCGTGGCCGAGGCGTCCTCGGTGGCACTGACCACGGCATCCACCCCCGACGCCTGGTCCAATCCCAGGGGTTGGTGATCGGCATCGGATCGCAGTTCATCGGCAGAGGCACTCCCGCAGGCCGCGAGCACGGCGACGGCAGCGAGGGCAGCAAGGGGCGCTTTGGTGCGTTGAGTCATACCCGGCCTATGTGCCCGGTGCCCAGGGTGTTTCACCGCGCTCAGGAAGTTTCTACAAAAACTTCAATGGGTCGAAGCTGTCCAGCGGAATCACGCGCACCCGCGGCAGCGGCTCGGTGAACGCACCGATGTGGTCTTCTAAGTCATAGATCCGCACGCCCGGGATGTCGGCGAGCTTGGCGCTGACGAACTCCCGGAAGCCCAGCACCGCAACCTTGCGGTCGGACTTGGAGATCTTGGTCAGCTGCGGCACAAAGTCACCGTCGTGGCTAGCGAGCATCACATCACCCGAGCGCCCTTCCAGAGCCTCCAACGTGCGCTGGATACCGATATCCACCACCTTCTCCGAGGCCTCACCGGCCAGCGGCACGGGGCGATACCCCATCGCGATCAGCGCCTGGATGAAGGACATCGGCAACTGCCCCGAACTGGCATTGAGGAAGAACAAACCGGTCACCGGCTGGTTCCAGGCATCCACCGCGAACTGACTAATCCGGTCCCAACGCGGACGCTGATCGGGATTGGGTCGGTGCCCCAACACGCTCATGCCCAAGGTGGCATCGACGTTCTCGCCGTCGATCAGCAGGTAGGTGCGGCGCTGGTCGTGCCCGGAATTGCTCATGCAGTGAACTCTAGTGCGCGCGGCCCGGGCTTCGGTTGAACGGGCTGGCGCGGCCAAAGGACAGACGCCCAACCGTGCCCACACGCACATGAGACCGGTCCAACCCGCGGCCCTGAAGGCCGCGGATGGCCGGTCTCACGTGGAAAGAAACTATGAACGCCTCAGCGCTGCTGTTCCTCGCCCTGGTCGTATCCAGTGGGCTGCGGAGCCTGCTGCTCCACGGGAGCCTGCTGGTCCTGCGGAGCACCAGCGCCAGCGTCGATGGCTGCGGGCTGCGAAGCACCACCGAGCTGCGGCGCCGAACCCGAACGCAGTGCCTCAAAACGGGCCTCCACTTCCAGGCTGTCAGCGGACTGCTCCAGTTCGGCGAATTGGGAGTCCAGGCTGGATGCGGCGAGCTCGTTGCGCCCGGTCACCTCAGCCTCCTGACGGCGCACCTGCTCCTCAAAGCGAGACAGGTCGGAGGAGGGGTCCAACACGTTGATTGAGCCCACGGCGCTTTGCACCTGAGCCTGCGCCTGAGCTGACTTCTGCCTGGCCACGAGGCTGTCGCGGCGCTGGCGCAGATCGACGAGCTTCTCCTTCATTTGCGACAGGCCGGTCTTGAGCTTCTCCACAACCTCGTTCTGCGAGGCCAGGAGAGGCTCGGCGGACTTCACTTCGCCCTCAAAGCCGATCTGCTTCTGCAGCGCCAACCGGGCGAGGTTGTCATAACGCGCAGCAGCGGCCTCATCGCCCTTACCGCGTGCCTCACCGGCGCGGTTCGCCGCGACCTGCGCCTTGTTGCCCCACTCCTTCACGGCGGCAACGTCGGAGTTGTAGTCCTGCTCAGCGAACCGCAGGTTACCGATGGTTTGCGCGATCGCCTGCTCAGCCTCGGCGATGTTGTTGGTGTAGTCCCGGATGAGCTGATCGATCATCTTCTCGGGATCTTCGGCCCGGTCCAACAAGGAGTTGATGTTTGCTCGGGTGAGCTGGGCGATACGCCCAAGGATGCTCTGCTTCTCAGCCACGGGATTCCTTCCGGTTGGGTGTGACGTGTATGTACTGCTTGGTCAAACGCGATAAAAGACTCAGAACCTGCCCCCACTGCTGCCTCGGCCGCCGCCAAAGGAGCCACCGCCTCCAAACGAGCCACGGGAGCCACCGCCTCCGAAGCCTCCTCCGAAGGTACTGCGGCCACCGGAGGAGCGGGAGGAGTTCCAGCCGCTTCCGCCGTAGCCACCACCCCAGGAGTTGCGGCGCCGGCCTCCCATTCCGCTGCCGAGAATGCCGCCAAGGATGAGCGATCCGACGTCGATCCCTCCGGAGCGTCCGTAGCTTCCTCGGGCGTCATAGCCGAAGGTGTCCCCACCGTGGCGCCAGTTGTTGACCTCGGCCACGGCCTGATCGTGCGCAGCGGTGGCGTCTGCGTGAGCGCCCTGTGCCGCCTGCAGCGCCTCAGCCGGGTCGGTGGACTCCAGGTTCCGGGCCATGCCAACTTTCGCTACGGCGTCGGACAGTCGTGCTCGTGGCCCGGCGCTGATCCCGCCTCGGTTGGTTTCAATGAAGCTGTTCGCGGCCCGGATCTTGGCGTCGGTGGCGTTCAGTTCGCGGCGCAGTTGCGATGCTGACCGCGCCTGGACGTCGGCGGCTTCCCGCTTGCTCGATAGGGCCGCATCCAAGGCCGCCTCGGCACTGGTGATGCGATCCAAAGCCGCCAATGGGTCCCCGCCGGACTTCGCGGCACTAGCTGCTTCAACGGCCTGCTGGGCGCGGTGGCGCAACTGGATCACGCTGTCATCCTTGGGCGCTAGCCGCTGAGCATCGGCAATGTCGGCGGTGATGGAGTCGATCGCCTCTTGCAAGTGCTCCTGCGCGCCGGCCAGATCCTGCCCGGCGTGGTGCACCGACTCGAGCAGCGCGGCGGCCTGCTGCAAGGCGTCCTCCGCAGTTCGGGTGAACGCCACCGCGTTGCCGCGGTCATCGGACTCCACCCGGGCACGGCCCTCCTCGATGGAATGCCGGGCGGCTTCGATAAGCTGATCGGCCTGCTCGGGCGCCCGGTTCACGGTGGCCAGGGCTTCCTTGGGGTAGGTCACCGCCAGGGATCGAAGCGCCGCCTGCGCTGCAGGAATTCGGGATTCGATCTCACCGGCGCGCTGGTGCAGTTCGGAGAGCACCGCGGGCACGTTCTCCTCCAATTGACGGAGCTTGGAGAACGCCTCGGCCTGCTCATCGAGCACCTTCTCGCCGTTCTCGCACAACTCCAAGATTCGAATGTAGGCCTTGCGCTGCGCCACGTCCTGCGCCGCCTCGGCCTCACGTTGCGCGGCAAACGCGTTCTTCAGGTCGTCCTTAGCTTGCTCCAACGCCTGGCGATACGGGGCGGTGTCCTCCAAGCCGAACTGCGCCTGGGCGAACCCGAGCTCTGCCTCGGAACTGCGCACGTCATCATCCAGGCCCACCAACGCAGAGCCAGCGCGAGTGCCCAACTCCTCGGTGCTCACGCCCTCGTAGGGGTCCGCCTTCGCCGGCGGCAGGTTCGCCGGGCCACCGCGGGCGTTCCCGGTCACGGCGCGGCGCTTAGACCGCGAATAGGCAGCCACCAACGCGATCGCGGCGATGATGCCGATACCCACCAGGAAGACGGTCAGCCCGCTGGACGCCCCGCCACCCCCGAACGACCAGCCGCCGACCGCTGAGGAGTACCCCTCCGCCGCAGCAAGGGCCGCGCCGGTCCAATTGTCCCGCGACAGCTCGCTGCGAATATCGGCCTCGACGCTGTCATGGTCAGCGTTGCTGATCCCGGAGTTGTCCGCGACGTTCAGCGAGTACGCGCGATCTTGCACCGCCACCACGAGCAAAATGTCCCGGTCGCCCATATTGGACAGCTCGGCGGTCTCGCCCGCCCATGCCTCGTGGCCCATGCCGTCGAAGGAATCGATATAGACCACGAATAGCCGGTAGTCGTGCTCGGCGGCCAACGCATCGATCGCGTCATTGGCCTCCTGCATGCCCGCGGTATCGGATGCAGCGGCCTGATCGGAGGTGAGGTCGGTGATCTGATCGTCCAACGACGTCGGATCCTCGGCCATCGCAGGGGCCGCGAACAGCAGCGGCAGGGCCAGCGCAAGCGCGCCAAAGATGGCCAAGGTGAGGCCCACAAGCCGGGCCCAAGCATTGCGCAGGGTCACAATCGTTGATCTTCCCTTGTCAGTGCGGTGTTCGCAACGGCCGAACTACCCATGGCTGGTAGCGCTCGGACTCCGCGAGATGTGCTAAACCCGTCGGCTACGCGGCGGTGAGGTCTTGGGCATCGATGATTTGGTAGGCGTACCCCTGCTCGGCCAGGAACCGTTGCCGGTGGGCGGCGAACTCCTGATCCACGGTGTCGCGAGTGACGACGGCGTAGAAGTGTGCCGTTTTTCCGTCGGCTTTCGGGCGCATCAGTCGCCCAAGTCGCTGCGCCTCCTCCTGTCTGGACCCAAAGGACCCCGACACCTGGATCGCCACCGACGCCTCGGGCAGGTCGATGGAGAAGTTGGCCACCTTGCTCACCACCAGGGTGGAGATGACGCCAGTGCGGAACTCTTCAAAGAGCTTCTGGCGTTGGGTCACGGTGGTGGCCCCGGTGATCACCGGGGCGCCGGTGTGCTCGCCGAGTTCCTCGAGCTGGTCAAGATACTGGCCGATGATCAGGGTCTGCTCACCGGCGTGCGATTCCAGGAGCTGTTTGACCACTGTGGTCTTTCCCGGCGCGCTCGCGGCCATCCGGTACCGATCCTCGGGTTCGGCGGTGGCATAGGCCATCCGCTCGGCGTGCGGAAGGTCCAGGCGCACCTCGGTGCACTCGGCCGGGGCGATATACCCCTGGGCTTCGATGTCCTTCCACGGCGCGTCATAACGCTTGGGGCCGATGAGGGAGAACACGTCGTCCTCCCGGCCATCCTCACGCACGAGGGTCGCGGTCAGGCCCATTCGCCGTCGGGCCTGCAGATCCGCCGTCATCCGGAAGATCGGCGCCGGTAGCAGGTGGACCTCGTCATACAAGATCAGGCCCCAGTCGCGGGCGTCGAGCAGCTCCAGGTGCGGATAGGCGCCCTTGCGTTTGGTGGTCAGCACTTGGTACGTCGCGATCGTCACCGGCCGGATCTCCTTGCGGGCGCCGGAGTACTCACCGATCTCTTCCTCGGTCAGGGACGTGCGGCGCACCAGCTCATCGCGCCATTGCCGGGCTGAGACGGTGTTGGTGACCAGGATCAGCGTGGTGGTGCCCGACTGCGCCATCGCCCCTGCGCCCACGAGCGTCTTCCCGGCGCCGCAGGGTAGGACCACCACACCCGATCCGCCGTGCCAGAAGGTTTCGATGGCCTCGCGCTGATACGGGCGCAAGTCCCAATCGGTGGTGTCCAACTCGATCGCGTGCTTCTCGCCATCGACGTACCCGGCGAGGTCCTGAGCGGGCCACCCCAACTTCACCAACACTTGCTTCAGGTGCCCCCGTTCGGAGGGATGCACCTGAACGACGTCGTCACCGATCCGGTCCCCGACCAAGCCCTTAGTGCGTTTGGACCGCAGCACCTCTTCCAGCACGGGGGTGTCCAGGGCCCGCAGGATCAGTCCGTGGTCGGGATCCTGCTGGAGTTGCAGGCGCCCGTAGCGGGACATCGTCTCTGCCACGTCCACGAGCAGGTGATGCGGCACGGGGTAGCGGGAGTAGCGCAGCAGCACGTCCACCACCCCCTCGGCGTCATGCCCCGCGGCGCGGGCGTTCCATAGGCCCAGGGGAGTGAGGCGGTAGGTGTGGATGTGCTCCGGAGCGCGCTCCAGTTCAGCGAACGGTGCGATCTCGCGGCGGCAGTCGGCGGCTTGCTCGTGATCAACCTCGAGCAGCAGCGACTTATCCGATTGCACGATGAGTGGGCCAGCGGTCATTGAGTCATTGTCTCCCACAAGTGGGCACGGTCTTGGCATACCGAGTGTGAAACCAAGATGTGTGGAACACGAAAGCGGGGCGGGCGCCCATTAGGCTCCCGCCCCGCTTTCGGGCGTTCGTGCTTACAGGTCGGCTGGGCCGATCTCATCAGCGGTCTGCACCGCTTGCTCGCGCCGCTCGTCACGGTCCGCGAGGGAGTCCTGCGGCGTGCGGGCGCTGGATTCTTCCCGCAGATCTTCCAAGGAGTCCATAGCGATCCGCTGCTGCGCTGCCTGCGACAGCTGCGCGAACTGGCCTCCGAGGTCGCCGCGCACCCGGTTGTCCGAGGCGGTCGGGGCCGGGTCGTTACCTTCGCCGGTGAGGTTGCCGGCGATGATGTTCCCGGTGACCTCGACGATGTCGGTGTTGTCCGAGACGGTGAGGTCGCCTCCGAAGTAGTTGATCCCCGCTGCACCGAAGTCTTCTAAGCCGGCGGAACCGATCGTGATCCCACCGTTGCCGACGTAGGTGGCGTTTCCGCCCACCTCACTGGCGGAGACGATCGCGCCCCAGTCGTTGGCGGAGATGGTCACCTCGGCGGCGATCGTGGAATCGATCAGGTCGGTGTATGCCGTGCCTTCGGTGCTCAGGAACCGGCCCACGGAACTGGAGAGGAGATAGACATCGCCCTGGGTTGCTTCGAGGCGCCCGTCGATGTTGCTCTCCACGCTGTAGAAGAAGGAATCGTCCAACTCGCCTTCGCGCCCCACGTAGTGCCCACCAACCGAGGCGCCCTCGAGGTAGACCCCGTAACCGGAGTTGTTCACGATGTTTCCGGCGATCGTGGTGTCGAGGGCGTCAAAGAACGAGTCGCTGTTCAGCACCACTCGGTCGTTGAAGGTGCCGCCGGTGACGATCAGATCCGCTCCCTGGGCGACCCGCACCTGCCCCTCAACGGTGGTGCCGTCGAGTTCGCACGTCTGGTTTGCCGGTACCACCAAGTCGCCGGGTACGGTCACCGCACCCGCGGTGCCGATGCACCGCGTCACCAGATCGGCGTTCGCTGTGGTCGCGGCCATCAGTCCACCGGCGACTGTC
>JBMDWZ010000245.1:0-7151 GCA_048594865.1 Beutenbergiaceae bacterium | reverse complement strand
CTGGCGAGACCTTTGACCTCATCGTGTCCAACCCGCCGTTTGTCATCACCCCGCGCACCGGTGGGCAGACGATGACCTACCGCGATGGTGGGCGCTCGGGCGATGACCTGATCGCGGGCCTAACCCGGACCATTTCCGACTATCTGGCACCCGGCGGCGTGGCGCAGTTCCTGGCGAACTGGGAGATTCCGGCCGGAGCGCATTGGAGCGAGCGGCTGGAGGAGTGGACGGCTGGTTTGGATGCCGACGTCTGGGTGATCCAGCGGGAGGCGGTGGACCCGTACCACTACGCCGAGACCTGGCTTCGTGATGGTGGCTTGAGCCCCGAGCGTGACCGGGAGGCGTGGGAGGCGGCGTACCGGGACTATCGCGCCGACTTCGCCGCCCGCGATGTTGAGGCGATCGGGTTTGGGTACGTCACTCTTCGGCGGTGCGAGGACCGGGCGCCGTGGCGACGGTTCGAGGAGTTGCACGCCAGCACCCTGACCGCGCCCAGCGCCGCGGTCGCCGCCACCTTGAGCGCCATTGAGCATCTTCAGGGCGACCCGTTGGCCTCGGCGTACATGGTGGCATCCGATGTCACCGAGGAGCGGCACTACATGCCGGGGCAGGCCGATCCGCAGGTCATCACGTTGCACCAGGGCGGGGCGATGGGGCGCAATGTGCGGGTGTCCAGCCATGTGGCGGCGCTGGTCGGGGCGAGCGATGGGGAGTTGACCGCCGGGCAGATCGTCGGCGCGCTCTCGGCGCTTACCGATGAGTCGGCCGATGACATCGCGGGCCAGGTGGTCCCGGTGCTGCGTGAGCTGGTCCTCGACGGCTTCCTCCACCCGCTCACCCCCGCCCGCTGACTTCGTCAAACTCCCGCCGAGCGAGTCAAACTCCCGGCCACATCGTCAACGAACGTGACGATGTGGCCGGGAGTTTGACGAAGTCAGCGGAGAAGTTGGGGAGGTTTCGGCAGGCGTTGGAGTGTGTTTAGCACCACCGTGCTCGGCGCGGGCGTGCGCCAGGATCAGCGGGTTAACGTTGCCCCGTGAGCAATCGCAGCGCCTCGCGCCGGACCACCGACGTGGTCCGGGGATTCGTCGCGCCAATCACCCTGGCCGCGCTGAGCGTGGGGCTGGTGTGGGGCACCTGGCGCTTCTTTGTGCAATCTCCCACCGGGCAGCTCATCGACGACGCCGCCTGGCAGGGCAGCGGGTACCGCCGCGAGTCGCTCGAGGGTTTCGTGGCCCCGGTGGTCCAAGTGATCTCCGAGCCATTCCTCGTGATCGCTGCGGTCACCGCCTTCGTGGTCGCCGCGGTGCAACGCCGCTGGTCGATCGCGATCGCTGCGACCGTGCTGCTCGCCGGGGCCAACGTCACCACCCAGTTGCTCAAGGAGGTGCTCCTGACCCGCCCGGACTTCGACCTCACCGCCCGGCCGGTCAACACCTTGCCCTCCGGGCACACCACCGCCGCCTTCGCCGTCGCAGCCACCGCGCTGCTCATCGCACCGGCGCGATGGCGCGGACCGGTCGCGGTGATCGGCGCGCTGTACGCCGGCGCCACCGGAATCGGCACCCTGGTGCTCGGATGGCACCGACCCTCCGACGTCGTCGCCGCTTTCGCCGTCGTCGCGGCCTGGTACTTCGCCTTTGAAGCAGCTCGCGGAATCCGGCTCAAGCCCCTGCCGCGCGGGTATGGGGAAGCACCAGCTGGCAACGCGTCTGTATGGTTGTGGTCCCTGGCCGGGATCGGACTGGCGATTGCGTTCGTTGGATTGGTGCTGACCTTCACCCAGGTTCCTGGCGTGGAGGGCCGCGCCGAAACCTTCGCCTACGTGACCTCGGCCGCCGGGATTGCTGGAACATCGGCATTGACGATGGCCACCATGCTCGGAATGCGTCCGTACTATGCACTGGACGAACCCGGGCCGTGAGGCGTCGTTAAGATGCCCAGCAGACGGCGTCGTTGCCAGCACAATCCTTGCCAGCCTCGCCTTACCAACACATACTTCCCCAGATGAGTGCCGTTGGCGCAGGGTGTACCGTCACCCGCGGGGAAGCACCCCACCTTTCAACAGAATGCAGGAGCTAATCGCGTGACCACCTCTGCACGCAAACTTGTCATCGTGGAGTCCCCAGCCAAGGCCCGCACCATCGCGGGTTACCTTGGCTCGGATTTCGATGTCGAGGCGAGCGTCGGCCACATTCGCGACCTGCCCCAGCCTTCCGAACTCCCAGCGGAGATGAAGAAGGGGCCGTACAAGAAGTTCGCGATCGACGTCGATAACGGCTTTGACCCCTATTACGTGATCGACGGCGATAAGAAGAAAAAGGTCGCCGAACTCCGCAAACTTCTCAAGAACGCCGACGAGCTTTACCTCGCCACCGATGAGGACCGCGAAGGTGAAGCGATCGCCTGGCACCTGCTGGAAGTGCTCAAGCCCAAGGTGCCGGTGCACCGCATGGTGTTCCACGAGATCACCCGCGAAGCGATCCAGCGCGCCCTGGAATCCACCCGGGACCTGGACACCCGGCTTGTCGATGCCCAAGAGACCCGTCGGATCCTGGACCGCCTGTACGGCTATGAGATCTCCCCGGTGTTGTGGCGCAAGGTAAAGCAGGGTCTGAGCGCCGGGCGGGTGCAGTCCGTGGCCACTCGGATGGTCGTGGAGCGCGAGCGCGAGCGGATGGCCTTTAAGTCCGCGCACTACTGGGACGTCACCGGCCAGTTCGAGGCCACCGACACCGATGAGAAGCAGCCGTTCAAGGCCCGACTGGTGGCCGTGGACGGTTCGCGGGTTGCCAGCGGCCGCGACTTCGGCGACGACGGTCAACTTCGCGGCAAGTCCGTGGTGCACCTCGATGAGCAGGCCGCCACCTCCCTGGTCAGCGGACTGGAGGGCAGCGCGTTTGCCGTCCGCAGCGTCGAAGAAAAGCCCTACAAGCGCCGCCCGGCGGCCCCGTTCACCACCTCCACGTTGCAGCAGGAAGCCTCGCGCAAACTGCGGATGAACGCCCGCGCCGCGATGCGCACCGCGCAGGGGTTGTACGAAAACGGGTACATCACCTACATGCGGACCGACTCCTCGGCGCTGTCCAGCCAAGCTGTAAACGCCGCACGCTCGCAGGCTGCCGAGTTGTATGGCGCCCAGTACCTGCCCGATTCGCCGCGCGTGTACGCAGGGTCCAAGGGCGCCCAGGAGGCACACGAGGCGATCCGCCCCGCCGGTGACTCCTTCCGCACCCCGGCGCAAGTGGCCGGGGAACTGTCCGGCGACCAGTTCCGGTTGTACGAGCTGATCTGGAAGCGCACCGTGGCCTCCCAAATGGCCGACGCCAAGGGGTCGACGGCGACCATCAAGTTGGGTGCGCAAGCAACCGATGGGCGCGATGCTGAGTTCTCCGCCTCCGGAACGGTCATCACCTTCCGCGGGTTCCTCGCCGCGTACGAAGAGGGTCGCGACGCCAGCCGGTACGACGACGAGGGGTCGGGTTCGGATCGGCTGCCGAACGTCACCACCGGCGATGCCTTGAGCGCCAACGAGCTCACCGCCGATGGTCACGAAACCTCACCACCGCCCCGGTACACCGAGGCCAGCCTGGTCAAGGCGCTGGAAGAGCGCGGCATCGGCCGGCCCTCTACCTACGCCGCCACCATCTCGGTCATCACCGACCGCGGGTACGTGCTGCGCCGCGGGCAAGCGCTGGTGCCCAGCTGGTTGGCGTTCTCGGTGGTGCGGTTGCTCGAGGGCCACTTCGGGCGGCTCATCGACTACGACTTCACCGCCGGGATGGAATCGGATCTGGACCAGATCGCCGCCGGCACCGAGGACCGCGTGGACTGGCTCACCGGGTTCTACTTTGGCCAGGGTGAGACCGAGGGTCTCAAGGCGCTGGTGGAAGACCTGGGCGACATCGATGCCCGGGAGATCAACTCCATCGACATCGGCCAGGGCATCACCCTGCGGGTGGGCCGCTTCGGCCCCTACGTGGAGCGCCCTGGAAAGGACGCCGAGACCCCCGAGCGGGCCAGCGTTCCCGATGACGTCGCCCCCGATGAGTTGAGCGTAGAGCGGGCGATCGACCTGCTGGAGAACGCCGCCGACGGCGATAAGGAACTCGGTAAGCACCCCGAAACCGGGCACATGATCGTGGCCAAGGCCGGCCGGTACGGCCCCTACGTCACCGAGGTGCTGCCCGAGGACCCCGACGCCAAACCCAAGAGCAAGGCTAAGAAGCCCAAGCCGCACACGGCGTCGTTGTTTAAGGACATGGACCTGGCCACCATCGATCTGGACGCGGCGGTCAAACTGCTATCGCTGCCCAGGCTCGTGGGGGAGGACCCAGAATCCGGTGAGGAAATCTGGGCCCGCAACGGCCGCTACGGACCGTTCATGAAGAAGGGCACCGACTCCCGCTCCCTGGAGAGCGAGCACGACCTGTTCGACATCACCTTGGACAAGGCGCTGGAGATCTACTCCCAGCCCAAGCAGCGTGGCCGGGCCGCGGCCAAGAACTTGCGCGAGCTTGGCGAGGACCCGGCCTCCGGTAAGCCGGTGGTGGTCAAGGACGGCCGCTTCGGCCCCTACGTCACCGACGGCACCACCAACGCCACCCTGCGTAAGGACGATGAGGTGGAGAGCGTCACCGCCGAGCGCGCCTATGAGTTGCTCGCCGAGAAGCGTGCCAAGGGTCCCGCGAAGAAGCCCGCCGCCAAGAAGGCACCGGCGAAGAAGACTGCGGCCAAAAAACCTGCGGCCAAGAAGGCACCGGCGAAGAAGGCACCGGCAAAGAAGTAGCGTAGGGAAAAGGCGAGGCGGTCACCGCGGCCGCTAGCAGCAAGGAGCGAGCCATGATCGACCTGCCCGACCCGAAGCAAGCACCACCGATCGCCTGGGGAATCCTGGGCGCCGGGGGGATCGCGCAAAAGCTCGCCACCGACATCCCCGCCCACACCGCGAGTTCGGTGGTGGCAGTGGGTTCGCGCAGCGCCGAGCGGGCTCGCGACTTCGCCGAGAAATTTGATATCGGCACCGCCCACGGGTCCTACGAGGACCTGGTGGCCGACGATCGGGTGCAGGCGGTCTACATCGCCTCCCCGCACTCCGAGCACCGGGACCATGCGCTGCTGGCGTTAGCCGCGGGCAAACCGGTGCTGGTGGAAAAGGCCTTCACCCGCAACGTCGCCGAGGCCCGGGAGGTGTTCGCCGCCGCCGATGCCGCCGGGTTGTTCGCGATGGAGGCGATGTGGACCCGGTTCCTGCCGCACATGGTGGGCGTGCGCCAAGTGTTGGACTCCGGGGAGATCGGGGAGATCCAGACCCTCACCGCGAACCACGGGCAGCGCCTGGACTTTGGTCCCGAGCACCGGTTGCACAACCCCAACCTCGCCGGTGGTGCCCTGCTGGACCTGGGGGTCTACCCGGTCTCTTTTGCTTATCAGGTGCTGGGCAGCCCGCAGCAGGTGCACGCCGTCGGACAGTTGACGCCCACCGGGGTCGATGCCAGCGAAGCGATCGTGTTGCGTTATGAGCACGCGGTGGCCTCGCTGACCGCCACGCTTTCGGCCCGCACCCGCAATGACGCCGTCATCACCGGCCGCGATGGCCGCATCGAGATCGAGCCCACGTTTTACGCCGAAACGCGGGTGCACGTGCACCCTTATGAGGGGGAGTCGCGCAGCTTTGCCCCGGCGGTGCCCGGCGGGTTTGAGTTCCAGGCCGCCGAGGCCGCCCGCTGCATCACCAGCGGCGCCACCCAGTCGCAGGCGATGTCCTGGGATGACACCCTCGCGGTGCTGCGCACGATGGATGAGATCCGGGCACAGCTGGGTGTGGTCTACCCCGGGGAGTGAGTTCGGCGCCCGGTGTCTCACGCGGGCGTTAGGGTCAGATGTTGTGACCGGACTGTTCATTTCCTTCGAGGGCGGAGACGGCGCGGGCAAGACTACCCAGTTGTCGCTGCTCGCTGACTGGTTGCGCTCCTCCCACGGCCGCGAAGTCATCACCACCCGCGAGCCCGGCGGTACCGACCTGGGCCGCACCCTTCGGCACGCGCTGCTGCACGGCGATGACGTGGACCCCCGCACCGAAGCGCTGCTGTTCGCCGCCGACCGGGCCCACCACGTGGCCACCCTGATCCGACCGGCCCTGGAACGTGGCGCCGTCGTGTTGACCGACCGGTACCTGGACTCCTCGGTGGCCTATCAGGCCGCGGGCCGGGAACTTGGCGGCCAAGAGGTAGAGCAACTGTCGCTATGGGGGACCGGCGGGCTGCTGCCTGCGCGGACCGTGCTGCTGGACTTGCCCGTCGACGCACTCGCTGCGCGTCTGGGGCAGGAGACTGACCGGATGGAACGCGCCGGCGCCGACTTCCACAAACGCACCCGCCAGGCATTCCTCGAGCGCGCCGCCGCGGACCCACACAGGTTCGTGGTGCTGGACGCCAGCGGCTCGCGTGAGGACCTGGCCGCCCAGATCCGCGCCGCCGTGCAGCCGTTGGTGGTGGGCAAATGAGCGTCTGGGATGAACTCGTTGGCCAAGAGAGCGCCATCGAGGTCCTCAAGCGGGCTGCCGGGGACCCCGCGGCAATGACACATGCTTGGCTGATCACCGGCCCGCCGGGGTCCGGGCGGTCGGTGGCCGCCCGCGCGTTTGCCGCAGCATTACAAGCCGGGGCCGACGCCGATGCTTCCGATGATCAGGTCGCTGCGGTGGTCGGTGGTCGTCACCCAGATGTGCGGGTGCTGGCCACGGACAAGGTGATCATCACGGTCAAGGAAGCCAGGGAACTGGTGTCCTTAGCGCAGCGCGCACCGGCCCAAGGTAAGTGGCGGGTGATCATCGTGGAAGACGCTGATCGAATGAGCGAACAGACGGGGAACGTGCTGCTCAAGGCGATCGAAGAACCTCCCCCGCGCACCGTGTGGGTGCTGTGTGCGCCCAGCCCGCAAGACGTGTTGGTCACCATCAGGTCCCGGTGCCGGCTGGTGAACCTGCGGATCCCGCCGGCGCGCGCCGTTGCCGAACTCTTGGCAAGCAGGGACGGGATCGACCCACAATTGGCGCTGGATAGTGCGTTGGCGGCTCAGAGCCACGTGGGGATGGCGCGCCGGTTAGCGACCCACCCGGCGGCGCGGGAGTTCCGCACCACGGTGCTGCA
>JBMDWZ010000244.1:0-7090 GCA_048594865.1 Beutenbergiaceae bacterium | reverse complement strand
ATCGCCGAGGTAGCGGCGAGCCATCGCCTCTTCTTCGGCGGTGGTGGCCGGCCGGATCTCGGTGACCGGGCCTTCCACGCTGACGTACCGCAACGTCGGTGCCGACCGCTCGGCCATCAAGGAAAACCGGCCGCACTCTTGGATCAGTTTGGTCTTGCGCGAGTAGGCGCCGGTGATGAGCACAATCTGGCCGCCGGGCGTGTAGTCGTACCACATCGGCACCATCAGCGGCCCTCGGTCCCCCGCCTCAATGGCCAGCGCACCGATATGCGGCTGCGCGAGGAACTCCTCGCGTTCGGCCTTGCTGAGCGCCAGTTCGGACTTAGTCATCGTTGGCCTCTCCGCGCCCATCACCCTCAGTGCCATCCACCGGCAGGTGCTTGTCCCACCACTTCAGGATGTGTTCAAAGCGCGCCAGCCGGTGCTTCGGCCGCCCGGCCCGCGAGAGTTCGTGCCCCTCGCCGGGGAACAACAGCAATTCCGACTCCACACCGCGGCGCTTGAGTCCCACGTACCACCGCTGCCCCTGCTCCACCGGGCAGCGCCAGTCGTTCTCCGAGTGGATCACAAGCGTGGGGGTACTGACCTGGTCGATGTGCGCCATCGGGTTTTGCGCCGCCACCTTCTGCGGATCTGTTCCCAGGTACTGCAGCCCGAAGAACCATCCGATGTCGGAAGAGCCCTCGAAGCTCACCGGGTCCAAGAACCCGCGTTCCACGATCGCCGCCACGAACCTGTCGGTGCGGGTGGTGAGCCACGCAGTCATGTACCCGCCGTAGGACCCGCCGAGCACCCCCACCCGCTCGGAGTCCAGACTCGCGTGCGCCGCGAGCGCACCATCGAGGAACGCCAACACATCGGCCGCATCCCGGTCCCCGAATCCTCCGGTGATCGCCCGGCCGTGGTCCGGCCCGTAACCCAGCGAACCTCGCGGATTGCAGAAGACGACGGCGTAACCGGCGCGGGTGTAGACCTGTACCTCATCGAAGAACGTGGGCTGGTATTGCGCGAACGGACCCCCATGGATCAGCAACAGGACCGGGTGCGGCCCCTCGCCGTCGGGCACCGTGACCCACCCGTGCACCGGGTAGTCATCATCGGAACTCACGGTCAGTTCACTGGGCACGATCGCCGGCGCCTGCTCCTGCGCCGGGGCCGCGAAGTTGGTGAGCTGGCGGGCGGTGTCGGTGACGAGGAACAGTTCGCCGGAGCTTTCGGTGGTGGCCGCACTCACCAGCACCCCACCATCGGGAAGTGCGGCAGCGCCGATCACGCTGACCTGCCCGTCGAATACCGGGTTCAGAGCGCCATCGGCATACCGCAGCAGTTCCACCGCGCCGCGGTTGGCGTTGGCGAGGAGCACGCCCTGCTCATCGACGGTGAACACCCCGCCGTTGAGCGAGACGGTGGTGGGGTCGGTGAGTTGCTGCACATCGGTGACCGTGGTGCCCTGGCGGGTAGCCCGGTTCAGCGCAGGTGTTTTACCGATGAAGTCCAGGTTGCTTTCACCGAGATCGGCATCGAGCATCCACAACGCATCGGGCGCGTCGTTGAGTTTGGAGAAGTTGCGGCCCTGCGGCAGATCCAGAACGTTCTCATCACCCGAGGCCACGTCGATCAGCACGTGCTCGGTGTGCAGCGCGTCAGGGATCGAGCGGGCCGCGAGCACCCCCGTGCCGTCGTGGGTGAACGACGGCGAGGAATAGCCTGCATCGGAGGTGCTGAGTTGCTGGGGTGCCACCGGAACCCCCTCGCGGGCGGGCTTAACGACCTTGCCGCTCTCGCCGTCGTCGTCCGTTGTTGTGACGCTACTGGGCACCTGCGCCGGGTCGGAATCTACGGGCACGTCCAGCACGAATACGTGCGCGGGGCGGTCGGTGTAGAACCCGGCGCCATCGATTCGGTAGGTGAAGGTGGTGATGTGACGAGGTGCTTCATCGCCTGGTCCCACGCCCTCGGTGGTGCCGTAACGCCCCTCTTCGGGCACACGCGCAATGTAGACCACGCGGCTGGAGTCCGGTGAGAACTCGACCTTGCCGCCAACGCCCAGCGGGTGATCGGTGAGCACCCACGGTTCGCCGCCGTCGCTGCGCATCAGCGCCAGTTGCGGCGCCTTACCCTTCAGCGCCCGCAGGAACGCGATGTACTTGCCGTCCGGCGACACGACGGGGTCGCTGTCCCTAAAACCGAAAGTCAGCGGCCGGGTGGCGCCACTGGGCAGTTCGATCCGCCACAGCCGGCTGGGGTAGGTGTCCTCATCGAGGTCCGGGTGGGCCAGGGCGAAAACAGCCCACCGGCCATCGGGGGCGGCGCTGGGAGCGGAGGGAAGTCGGAGCAGGCTCAAGTCATCGGGGCGCATTTGGTTAACTCTAGGCGTGTTCGGCGCGTATCTCCGTCTCGTGGCGGAGGCGAATGCCTCGCCCGCCGCAGTACCGTGAGCCGATGAGCACCACCGACTCCGCCGCGCCTACCGCATCCGCGGCGAGCCCCCAACCCGAGTCGGCCACCGCGGCGCCGGGGGCGCGCACTGAGCCGGTCGCCACCTCCTGGCAACGGCCACCACCCGATGCCTCGGGCCGGCAGGCGGACCTGATCGCGGCGATCGCGCTATTCGCCGTCTCGCTGCTCACGCTGACGCTGTACCGGGCGGCGGGAGTGTTTGAAGACGCGGCCCACCCCGCGGTCTCGATCCTGCTGATGTTCCTGCTCACCGCCCCCTTGGTGTGGCGCCGCCGGTTCCCGGCCGCCGTGCTGATCGTGGTCTCGCTGGCCAAGATCGTTTCCGGTGAGCTCGAGGTGCCCGAGTTCCTGGTGGTGGACGTAGCACTGTTCCTAGCGCTGTACACGGTGGGCGCCTGGGCGGTCGATCGAAGCCGTGGAGCACGGGTGCGCGCGCTTGTGATCGCGGTGATGTTCCTGTGGCTGCTGTCCTCGTTTTTCCGGGTGGCGACCGACCCGCCAGACGGTGAATCGGTTGCGATCGGGGTGGGCATGCTGACTCCGCTCGCCGCCAACCTGCTGATCCATTCGATCGTCAACATCCTGTACTTCGGCGGGGCTGTGTGGTTCGGGAACCACGCCTGGAACGCCGCCCGAACCCGCGCGCTCGTGGAGCAACGTGCCTCTGAGTTGCAGGCCGAACGGGCGCTGGTGGAAGCCCAAGCGGTCACCATCGAACGGATGCGCCTGGCCCGCGAACTTCACGACGCGGTAGCCCACCACGTGTCCCTCATCGGGATCCAAGCCGCCGCGGCGCGCACGTTGCTGGCCACCGATTCGGCCAAGGCAGCCGGGCAACTGGAGAGCGTGGAAGACTCGGCACGCGATGCCATCGAGGAACTGCACAGCCTGCTGCGGATGCTCCGAGAGGACGACGACGGCAGCTCCGATGCGGTCGGCTCACTTGGGGTGCAGCGCATCCCGGGCCTCATCGATGACGCCCGCGACACCGGGATCACGGTGGAGTTTCAGACGATCGGCGAACCGGTGCAGATGCGCCCGCTGGCCTCACTGAACCTGTATCGGATCGCGCAGGAATCCCTCACCAACGTGCGCAAGCACGCCGGCAGCAACGCGAAAATCGACGTGAGATTGCGCTACCTTGACCACGCCGTCGAACTTGAGGTCGCCGACGACGGTGGCGGGCGGCGACGCCGGCTAACACGGCACGGCGCAGGAGGGTTGGGGTTGATTGGCATGCGGGAACGAGTCGAATCCGACGGCGGAACTTTGCACACCGGGCCACGTCGCGAAGGCGGATTCCTGGTGCGGGCGCACGTGCCGTTCAACGCCAGGGAGTCTTCGCAAACGCAGGACGCCTTGGGACAGGACGCCTCGGGACAGGACGCCTTGGGACAGCACTCATGAGCGAGGACCTGCGGATTCTGCTCGTCGATGACCAGCCGCTGCTGCGCGAGGGGATCGCCACGATCCTGGGCGCGCAACCCGGGATCACGGTGGTGGGGCAAGCCTCCGATGGGGCCGAGGCCATCGAGCTGCTCGCTGAGGTCGGCGTGGACGTCATCTGCATGGACGTGGAAATGCCGGGTATGAACGGCATCGAGGCGACCGAACAGATCACCTCAGCCCAGGACGCCCCCAAGGTACTGATGCTCACCACCTTCGGCCGCGATGACTACCTGCTGCGGGCCCTGCAAGCTGGGGCAAGCGGGTTCCTGCTCAAGACCACCCGACCGGAACAGCTTGCCGACGCGATCCGATCGGTGGCCGCCGGTGACGCGCTGCTGTCCCCCGAGGTGACGCGCTCGATCATCGCCCGGGCCGTGACCTCCGGCGAAGCTTTACCCGGGCAGATGGTGAGCGACGAGGACGGCCGGGCTACGCCGTCGTCCACTGGATCGTCCACCGCTCGATCGTCCACCGGTGGATCGTCTCCTGCTGGATTGACTCCCGATTCGCCGTCGTCCAATCCGCCACAGGCGGTATCCACGCTCACCGAACGCGAACTGCAGGTGCTCGCGCTGGTGGCCGGTGGGTTGTCGAATGAGGAGATCGCTCAGGATCTGGTGATCGGCCGGGCCACGGTCAAGACGCACGTGTCCAATGTGCTGATGAAGCTGCACCTGCGGGACCGGGTGCAAGCGGTCGCGTTCGCTTACCGGCACGGGCTCGTCGCAGCCGAGTAGACAACTCCCCCTCGAGGCGGAGTGGCAAAAGATCCGTCTCATGGCTGAGGCGCCGCCACCCCCAGCGCTCATAGTCTCGAAGTAGTTCGAGGCACGGACCACGTGCCAACCGAGACACAAGGAGTGAGAGCGGATGCTCAAGGTTGATCGCATCGACCGGTCCTTCGGTAAAAAGAAGGTCCTGGACCAAGTGAGTTTCACGGTCGACGCCGGTGCCCTGACGGGCTTCGTCGGCGGTAATGGCGCCGGCAAGACCACCACCATGCGGATCATGATCGGCGTGCTCGCCGCCCAGTCCGGCACGGTCAGCATCAACGGCCAGCCGCTGGGGCCCGACGGCCGCCGGTCCTTTGGCTACATGCCCGAGGAGCGCGGCCTGTACCCCAAGATGAAGGCCGCCGAACAGCTCGCCTACCTCGCCCGGTTGCACGGCTTTGATCGCCGCAGCGCCACCCAGCGCGCGAACGATCTGCTGGAGCGCCTGGAGCTCGGCGAGCGTAAGAACGACCCGCTCGACTCCCTGTCACTGGGAAACCAGCAGCGCGTGCAGATCGCGGCCGCGCTGGTCCACGATCCCAAGGTGCTCATCCTCGATGAGCCCTTCTCCGGGCTGGACCCGATGGCCGTGGAAGTGGTGCTCGGCGTCCTCAGCGAATACGCCGAACGCGGCGTCCCGGTGCTGTTTTCCTCCCACCAGTTGGACTTGGTGGAGCGCCTGTGCGACAAGCTCGTCATCATCGCCGGCGGTCAGATCCGCGCCGAGGGCACACGCAACGACCTGCGGGAGCGCTTCGGCGATCGCCGCCACCAAATCACCACGGCCACAGACGCCGGTTGGGTCCGGTCGGTGCCCGGGGCGCGGGTAGTAGAGCTCGACGGCGGAAGTGCTGTCTTCGAGGGCGGCGATGCCGTGGCTCAAGACGTGCTGAGCCGCGCGATGGCCCAAGACACGGTGCTCGGCTTCGGACCGATCACCCCCACCCTCGGCGAAATCTTCAAGGACGTCGTCACAGACGAAGTCGACGACTCCGACGCAAAGGAGAGTGCAGCATGAGTCAGGTCACCAACACTCCAACCTCTACTTCCACCACCTCGGGCGGCCCGGGAGCCGACGGCGGGCCGGCTGGCGGGCACAAGATGTCGACGGCGTCGGCCACCCTGCTCGTCGCCGAACGTGAGATCACCACGCAGATCCGCACCAAGTCCTTCGTCATCTCCCTGGCCGTGATGTTGGTGTTGGCGGTCGGCGGTGTGGTCGCCTCGGCGTTCTTTGCCGACCGGTTGACCTCAGAGACCTCCGTTGTTGTGGTCGGCGAGGCCGAAGAGGCCATCGCCGGCGTTCCAGGATTCGAGGTCACCACCGCACCAGATGTGGACACCGCCGAGCAGCAGGTCCGCGATGAGGTCGTGGACGCTGCCCTGGTAGCTGACGACCAGTCACCGGTTGGCGTCTCGCTGATCGTGCTGACCGACCCGCCTCAGGAACTGATGGCCGCACTGTCGATCTCGCCGGAAGTGCAGTCCCTCGAGGACGGCGGGCAGGACTTCCTTCGCTACATCGTGGCCGTCGGTTTCGGCGCCCTGTTCATCATGTTCACCATGGGCTCAGGCACCATGATCATGCAGAACACCATCACCGAGAAGTCCTCGCGGATCGTTGAAATCCTGCTCGCTTCGGTGCCCTCGCGTGCCCTGCTGGCCGGAAAGGTGCTCGGAAACACGGTCCTCGCCCTGGGACAGGTGGTCGCCTTGGCGGCGGCGGTGATCCTGTCCTTAATGCTCACCGGTCAAGGCGATCTGCTCGACGCACTCAGCGCCCCGATCCTGTGGTTCGTTGTGTTCTTCCTCTTCGGGTTCGTGCTGGTGGCCGCGATGTTCGCAGCCGGCGCCTCGCTGGTATCCCGGATGGAAGATAGCGGCCCGATCATGACCCCCACGATGATGATCATCATGATGCCGTACTTCCTGGTGCTGTTCTTTAACGACAACACCACGGTCATGACGATTGGGTCCTATGTGCCCTTCAGCGCCCCAGTGGCGATGCCCGTGCGGATGTTCGTCGGTGAAGCGGCGTGGTGGGAGCCACTGCTCGCCCTGGGTGGACTGGCCCTGGCCGCAGCACTGATGATCGGAATTGCCTCCAAGATCTACTCCAACTCGCTACTGAAGATGGGGTCCCGCGTGTCGCTCAAGGAGGCACTGACGTCCTCCTGACCCCGTTTGGCTCCGGTGGACTGCGCTTCACCAAAGAGTGACGCAAGCAATATCCCTAAAGCCCCAGCCGCGCCCTATGATCCTCGCATGATCATTTGGCGTGGCTGGGGCATTATTGCTGTGGCGTTTCCGATGGTGGGAGTCGCGTTGATGATGGCGCTGTGGAGTGCCATTGGAGACGAGTCGGCTCAGGTGGCGTTCGCCGGAGTGGGAATCGTGCTCGGCGGGGC
>JBMDWZ010000243.1:0-4444 GCA_048594865.1 Beutenbergiaceae bacterium | reverse complement strand
TCGATCATCATTTCGAGCCTCATCGCGCGATCGACCATCAAGGCCGGCCTTTCGAAAAGACTTCGGAGCCGATTCACTATGGGCTTCTGGCATTTCGAGCCGCTGATCTTGGCGGTCAATTCGCTGCTGATGATCTCGATCGCTTGTTACGCGCTAGTGGGATCTATCGGCGCGATTCTCGAAGGAGGCCGGGACGTCGCGATCGGCCCGGCGGTCATCTACGCCGCGGTGGTGTTGGTTCTAACGATCACGGTCGGGCTGGTCGAGCATCGCGCCAACAAGCGGCTGAACTCGGCCTTGGTAGCGATGGACGTTAAGGGTTGGTTGATGGCCGGCGGGGTCACCAGTGCGCTACTGATCGCGTTCTTGGTGGCGTTCGTCCTGCAGCAGACCAGCGCCTCTTGGCTAGTGCCGTACGTAGATCCAGGCGTGCTGATCGTGGTGGCACTGGTGCTCATCCCGGTGCCGATCCCGATTCTTCGCAAAGCCATTGCCGAGCTCGCGCTCATCACCCCGGCCGATCTGATGGCCAAGGCTCAGCGGGTAGCCAGCGACACCGCTAAGGAGCACCAACTGATCGACTACCGGATCTGGGCTAGTCGGCAGGGCCGCTCTGACGTCGTCGAACTCGACTTCCAGGCCGCCGCCGATGAGCACCGACCATTGGTTGAATGGGACCGGATTCGGATGGAGGTGGAGCGGGCACTGGGCGGGGAGGATCGCAACCACTGGATCGCGGTCCGGTTTACGACCAAAGACTTAGCCGAGGCCGCCGACCGCATCTAGCCCCTCCGCTGACTTCGTCAAACCCCCGACGAGGTCGCCAACTCGGTTGACTACCTCGACAGCACACTGACTCGGTCGGCGGGAGTTTGACGAACTGGAGAAAGGGATCCGTGACAGTGGAACCAGACGAACAGCTCATCGACGCGGTCGCCGGCGAGGTTGGCCAGGCCGATGTGATCCTGGTGTTCGGCACCCGACACTGGACCCCGTCTGAGGTCGCCGTCGATCTGTACCGGCGCGGCTTGGCACCCAAGATTGTGGTCACCGGGGGTGCGACATTGCGGACATCGCCGCAACGCGAAGCGGACTTGCATCGAAGCCTGATCACCGCTCGGGGCGTGCCAGAGGAGGATGTTCTCTGCGAACGGGAGTCCAGCAACACGTGGGAGAACGTGGCGCACGCGATTCCGTTGTTGGAGCAGACCGGCCCGGTACAGACGGTGCTGACCGTGGTGAAGTGGTACCACCGACGCGCGCTGGTGTACCTAGCGCAGCAGGTTCCCTCGGTCCGCCACATCTTCGCGGCTGACTACGAACCCTTCGACCGGGCCACGCGGCGCAGCTTCTCCCGGTCCAATTGGCGCCAAACCTGCCCCGGCGCCATCGCGCACGAAAGCAACCACTTCGCCACGATGCAGAGTGAGGGCCGTGACCTACTCCACCGAACCTCCGCCGGGTGGGTGCGCACCAGCGACGGGGGTTAGCCCACCCCCGGCCTACGGTGCCCAACCAGGTGCGCCCTTTCGAAACCCCGGTCAGCGAGAACGCAAAGTCGCCTGGCAGCGGGACCTGTTCAGGTTGAGCCGCCGGGGTAGGGCAGGAAAGTGAAAAGCAGGATTTCGCCGACCATGCCTTGCTATCTTTATCGCCAGGTCCACCTACCGAAAGTCGGGCGCGATGACGAGGCTAAAGAACTTCGCTGCAGGCATGGCGTCATTGTTGGTGGTGGGCGGCGCGGGCTTTGTCGTCTACGACCAAATCGCCGGGGTAGTGTCTTCCGAGCGCGCTCCCGTCACCCAGAACGTTGGGGCCCCAATCGCTATCACGGAATACTCCGAGGGCAGTGACGAATTGTTGATTCGCTCCGACGGAGCTACCCGCATGCTCGAGCGAAACCTCGAAGATCTCACCGCGCAGCAGGCCGCTGAGCGCGCGCTCGCAAGTGAAGTTCTCCAACTCCCTGATGGTGCGGAGTTCGGCGACCCAGATGCCTTCACCGAGATCACCGACCAGCTTGATGAACTGCGCGACCCGGATTCACAGTTGGAGCCGGGCGAGGACGACGCCGGACTGCCAGACACCTTCATCTATGAGGATGGCTTCTTCAAGTCGGTCATGGCCATCGATTGGCGGTGCGCCTGGCTGTCCGAAGGGGTACGGCAGGTCAACGCAGGTGACCTCGACGGAGCCGCGACGACCGTGGACCTCATCCACTCGCTGAAGTCGAGCGAGTTCGCGGTCTATTTCCCCAACTACGACGCCTTCCTCTCCAGAAGCGTGGACCCGTTGCTGCACGGCAACACCAGGCCGTCGTTGGAGTACCTGAGCCGGTGCGTGGGCTCCACCCGCGTGGACTGAGGGTCGGAGTGCCTCCGGGGATCAGGTTTGGCGATCAGCCATCCGCACCGCTTCGCTAATCACGGCGTCGCGAAGCGCAGCCGCGGCTGGCTCGAGTCTGCCGATCCACGCTAAGTGCATGGATCGCCCATTGAACGCCCTATCCTCAACTTTTACGGCAACGACTCCACGCGGAAGGGAGGAGGCGAGCAGCCCGGGCACAGTCGTAATGCCAAGGCCCGCAGACACGAAGCCCAAGCGTGCCGACCACTCCCGCAGCCTCGCCCCGATGTGCGGGCTAGCCAGGGTGGGCCAAGCTCCAAACTGTGGCTCACCTGGCGCTCCCGTGCCCGCGATCCAGGTCTCATCGGCCAACTCGGTGGCATCGACCGTATCCATGTGGGCGATCGGATGGCGCTCTGAGACCGCCACCCGAAGTTGACCCGAAGCGAGTTGCTCCAGCTCGATCCCCGTGGTGTCCCAGTCCGGCAGGTCACGTCCTAGCGCGATGATCGCAAGGTCCAGCCGACCCGCCCGCAAGCGGCGTAACTGCACCGGAGTGGAACTCTCCACGAACTCAACGTCGATGTTCGGATAGTGCGCACGAGCGCGGGAGATCGCTGCCGGCGCTAGATGCATCGCCGTGGTCGGGAATCCTCCGAGCGTTACGGCGCCACCCACTGGGGTATCTAGCGTCTGAAGTTCGCGCTGCGCGGCGTCCAATTGATCGAGGATCGACGACGTGCGAACGGCCAGGCGGCGACCGGCCTCGGTGAGCTCCACTCCTCGTGCTTGACGCACCAAGAGCACCGCTTCGGCCGCCTGCTCCAGTGCCGCAAGCTGCTTCGACAGGGCCGATTGGGTGTACCCGAGTCGATCTGCAGCGGCGGTGAGCGAGCCCGTTTCTGCCACTGCCCTAAGCGCCCTCATCTGCTGCGGGCTCGGATCGAAACTCACGCCCACAGTATGCCATTGAGGAATACCTGGAATGCAAAACCTTCGCTAGTGGAATTTCTCGAATGAGGGCACGCTGGAGTTGAGAGAGGAGCTAAACATGAGCGAATTGAGCAAGGTCTGGTTTATCACCGGAGCAACGAAGGGATTCGGGCGTCTCTGGACGGAAGCAGCGCTCCAACGCGGCGATCGTGTCGTCGCAACGGCACGCACTGCAGACCGCCTCGGGGATCTGCAGGATCAATACGGCCACAATGTGCTGCCGATTGCATTGGACGTCACCGACCGCGAAGCAGTCTTCGCTGCCGTTGAACATGCGGTGCAGCGGATGGGGCGCTTGGACGTCGTCGTCAACAATGCCGGGTTCGGCCATTGGGGCATGGTTGAAGAGCTCACGGAACGAGAGCTCCGCGAACAAATGGAAACGAACTTCTTCGGAGCCACTTGGGTGACCCAGGCCGTTCTTCCGGTGCTGCGGCAACAACGCGCTGGCCACTTGATCCAGGTCACCAGTGAGGGCGGAGTGCGGGCATTCCCCGGGGTAGGGGCGTATCACGCGTCCAAGTGGGCTGTCGAGGGTCTCACCGAGTCCCTCGCTCAGGAGACCGCGCTGTTCGGGTTCAATGTGACCTCGCTGGAACCTGGCGCGTATGAAACGGGTTTCGCTGGAGCGATCCGCACCAGCGAGCAGTTACCGGAGTACGAGGAATCACGGGCCCTCAACGAAGTCGAATTTACCCTCGGTGATCCTGAGGCGACGGTGCCAGCGCTGTTCAAACTGGTCGACAGCGACCACCCGCCGCGACGCCTCATCCTCGGCAACTCGGTGCCCGATATGGTCGACATCTACCAGGACCGGATCCAGACCTGGCGGGACTGGGAGGCCGTCTCCGAGGCCGCATTTGGCGACCCGCAGGACACATAACCGCTACCGCGGGTCCGTAGGAGAGTGGCTTGGTGCCGGCCCCACCTACCCGCCGACGTCGTCAATACCCCCCCCCAAGCGTCAAAATGGCCCCGAGGTAGTCAAACCCGGGGGCCCATTTGGCGGGGTGGGGGGGGGTTTTCCCGCGGGCGGCGGGTAGGTGGGGCCGGCACCAAGCCACTCTCCTACGGACCCGCGGTAGCGGTTATGTGTCCTGCGGGT
>JBMDWZ010000242.1:0-3415 GCA_048594865.1 Beutenbergiaceae bacterium | reverse complement strand
CGCCCAAATGGTCGTCAATCGTGACCATTTGGGCGCGCTCGCGGATGGGTGGGAATGGCGTGGGCGCCCTAGACCACCGTCTCCAGGCCGTAGATTCCGCCGATCACGGTGCCGGCGATGATGAAGTACATCAGGCCGATGAAGATGGCATGCAGCAGTACGAACCCGGCGGCGTCCCGTGCGGTGCCGGGGGTACGCAGATGCCCGATGATCGCCCGAATGATGCGCCACGGGCGCAGCACGTCCCAAGAGTTCAACCGCAGCTTGCTGCGGCCCAGGTACATGCCGAAGGACACCAACAGCAGGATGCCGATCACGACGGCGATGCTGTCGACCTTGAGTAAAGAGCCCGCTGTGGCGTCATGGACGGACACGCTGTAGCCGGTGTGGAAGGCCAACACGTTGCCGACGGTGTTGACCACGCCTGACATCGCCAGGGAGATCACCAAGACGATGTCGAACCAGATCGGAACAGCGTCCTGGTCATCGCGGTGAGACAGGTTGAGTTCGGTGATGAGATAACCGGCATTGGGTAACAGCATCAACCACACCACCAACAGTGCGGCGGCGATGACAACCCCGAGCGGCGGGATCAGCAAATGACCCTGAACCTGCAGGATCAGCGCCAGCCAAGCCAGCAGCAACACCACCACCGGCGCTATCGATAGCCCGATGTTCTTCAGGAACGGCCGGTACAGCCGGGTCTTGTAAATCCAGGCGCGCAGCAGCACCAACGCCACAGCGAACGCGTTCAACCCCATTGCCCCAAAGATGACCGTGTCGATCATCGCCTGATTATCGCAGTCAACGGGGCACTATGGCCCGTCATCTACCTCCGAATCCTTGCGACGCGAGGTGGCGCCCCGCACCGAAACCACCGAGGAGTCACCGGGCGCTCGCGATTGCCCCGAGGCCTCCGATAGCGCCTTGATCACCCGCGCGGACCGTTGTTGCGTGAACAGTGCAAGCGCGAAGTACACCAGCGACAGCCACAGCGTCACCGAATAGAACTGATCTCGGTTGACGTAGTAGTTGTACAGGTCGGGGGAGTTGAACAGCACCCGCCACCCGAACACGAAGATCACTACCAGGCAGGCCACCGCGGCCCACCAGGTGATGCGGGTCAGCACGGTGGTGTCCTTGTAGGAGCTGACGTCCTCAACCTTGGCCTGCTTTTCGTGGAACTTGCGGACCCGTTCCTGGTAGGCGTCCTCCTCGGCCTGAGCCTCGGGGTACTCCTTGCCCGCACCCATCCGACCGGCCACGAAGGTGTACACGACGATCGCCACGATCCACGCTGGCACAAAGAGGTAGTAGTAGGGGATGACGTCGAGCAGATTCAGCCCGATCGCGAACGCCAGCGCCACCGGCCAGGCGATGAACGCCGGGATGTTGTGTTTTGCCCCGGAGAATCTCATCCAGAACCGGGTGTACCCCAAGCGTTTGAAGATGTGGTGCTCGGCGAACACGATCCCGCCCACCGGCGCCAGGATGAGCCCGGCGTAGGTGAGCAGCGGCAGCATGTTGCGGAACACGAACGGGAAGCAGCTGGCCACCACGACCACCACGCCCACGATCAGCGTGGCCTTGGTTCTGGATAGCTTCGGTAAGAACGCCTGGGCCGCGAGACCCGCGCGATAGAGGTTCGGATTCGCCGTCGTCCAGCCCGCGATGATCACGCAGATGAAGCCCGCATATCCCAGGGCGTACCAGGCCACGTCACCCGGGTCGAGCACCTCGATGGCGGTGACGCTGATCGTCGCGGTCGCCGCGCCCATGAGACCGGCGGAGATCCACGCCACGTAGTGACCGAACATCATCCCGGTGGCGGTGGTCAGGCCGTAGGAGGCTTTGCGGGCGTAGCGCAGCAGGGCCATGTCGATGAGCCCGAAGTGGGAGAAGGTGTTCGCCGCCCACGCAAATCCAGCCACTTCCAGCATCCCGATACCGGGTTCGCCGGCGGCATTGATCCCGGTGAACACCGTTGCCCCGGCCACGTCAACGAACTCGGAGAAGCTGGACAGCTGGGTGCTGCCGGTGATCGATTCGGTGAGGTAGGGCAGCAGGACCATCCCACCCACGGTGAACATCAGCATCAGCCACGGGCCCACGATGCTGGCGATCTTGGCCAGAATGTTGAACCCGTAGATGGCCACGATCACCGCCACCACACTGAACGTCACGCAGATCGCCACGAACACGATCGAGGTGGGGTACGGCTCGCTCTGCGCTGGAACATTGACGATCCGCCGGATCGCGGTAGCGGCCACGGTGATCATCGCCGCGGAGATGATCGCGAAGATCACCGCATTGGCCAGGTTGTACACCCGGGAGAACGAGTCCCCGGCGATCTTTTGCAGATAGGTGTACAGGCTGAGACGCGCTTGCACGGCGATCGGTGCTGTCACCAACCAGAAGCTCAGCACCGCGAGCGCGTTGCCGATGAGCAGACCGATGAGGATGTCCCAGATGCTCGCACCCAACGCCACGAACGTGGCACCGAACACGAACTCGGTGGCCGCGACGTGTTCGGCGGAGTACAGCCCGGCGAAGTGCCCGGCGCCGTGTTGGCGGTGTTTGGGAACCGGAAGCTGTTCGGGATCGAGCTTCTTCAGGTCGGCGTCGGTGTCCGGAGCGGCGCTAGTGGTCATTGCTCGTCCTCCTGGATGAAGCGGATCTGTTCACTGACCTGCCCGGCCACCCACTGGGAGTTCTCCAGGGCCTCTTCGATCGTGATCTCACCGGATAA
This sequence comes from Beutenbergiaceae bacterium, assembly GCA_048594865.1. Lineage (GTDB taxonomy): Bacteria > Actinomycetota > Actinomycetes > Actinomycetales > Beutenbergiaceae > CALKWS01. Next base: position 666 of record JBMDWZ010000242.1, on the reverse strand, counting down.
CGCCAACGCCATTCGGTTGCCCACGGCCGTTCCCAGGCCCTGGAATTCGGGGATCACCACGTATTGCACGCCGGTGTAGGGGACCGGGTCCACGGTGGGATCTTCGGGGTCAGCGGCCTGCATCGAGGCCAGCGTCAACTCCGCGAACGGGGCGGCGTCCAGGTACTCGGAGTTCTCATATAAAGACAACCGGGTGCCCGGCGGCACATGCGCCCAGCCGTACTCCTGGGCCACCAACTCGGTGTACTGCGGCGAGGTGGCCCAAGAGACGAACGCCTCGGCCATCTCCGGCGTATTGGAACTCACCGGCACCGCCAGCGACCACGCCCACAACCAGTTGCTGGACTTCTCCAGCCCGGTGCCTGGCGCCATCGCGAACCCCACCGAATCGGCAACCTGGGAGTCGGTGTCCATCAGGGAGGATCCGGCGGCCGTGGCATCCACCCATACCGCACATTCACCAGAGCGGAAGGCTTCCAGGTTTTCGTTGTAACCCATCTCGGGGGTATCGGGGTGGGCCAGGGCGCCGAGTTCGGCGTACATCGCTGCGGCCTCCAACCACTCGTTGGAGTCCAACTGGGGGACCCAGTCATCGTCGAACCACTTACCGCCGTAGGAGTTAGCCATCGAGGTGATCAGGGCAACGTTTTCACCCCACCCCGGCTC
>JBMDWZ010000241.1:0-3368 GCA_048594865.1 Beutenbergiaceae bacterium | reverse complement strand
CCTGGGCGCGACCTAAGAAGTCCCGGGACGACGACGGCCGCCGGCCCGCGTTGTGCGGACCGGGGGCCGGTCGGGGTGCTGTGCGATCAGACCGCGAAGCGCGATGTGGTCACACGTGGAGCCTCACCTGAAGAATGGGCGGCTCCTGAAGCTCAACTAGTTCGCTTGCCAGTGAGCTCCCTGGCTAGCGAGCTCACTGCTGAGTGCCTCACTTAGCGGGCAGCTCGAGCTCCTGGCCCACGAAGATCACGTCAGGGTTGCTGATGTCATCGCCGTTCAGGATGTGCAGGTCGGTCCAGGTGCCCAGATCGTGCTCCTCGGCGATCGAGCTGAGCGAGTCGCCGGACTCAACAACGTGGTTCTCCCCGGAGCCCTCAACGGTGCTGGGGTCGGGCAGCGGCTGCTGCACCGGCTCCTCGGCCGGAGCCTGCTGCTGCTCAGCTGGGGCTTCCTGCTGCTGCTCGGCGGGGGCTTCCTGCTGCTGTTGCTCAGCCGGGGCCTGCTGTTGCTGCTCGGCTGGAGCCTCCTGCTGCTCTTCGGCAGGTGCCTGCTCCTGGCTCTCCTCTTCGGCGGGTGCCTCGCCGCCACCGCCACCACCGGGGGGAGTGTTGCCGCTGAGGCCGAGCTGCGCGGAGCATGCCGGCCATGCGCCCCAGCCCTGGGTCTGCAGCACGTTCTCGGCAACCCGGATCTGCTCTGCACGGGAGGCTTCGTGCGGCATGCCTTGGCCGCCGTGGGCTTCCCAGGTTGCGGGCAGGAACTGAAGTCCGCCGTAGTAGCCGTTACCGGTGTTGATCGACCAGTCGCCTCCGGACTCACACTGGGCCAGGTCGTCCCAGGTGCTCGCGCTTGCGGACGAGGCGCCCATCACCGTCAGTGCAGCGACTGCTCCGCCGACCGCGAGGCCCTTCAACGTGGTTGCTGTCTTCTTGGTGCGCACAGTTGCCGTGCCCTTCTGCATTGGTTGCCGTTCTTGCGTGCTGCCCACCGATTAGTCGGGGTCATTACGGTCTGCCCTGGCAGCGGCTTTGGCAGACCTCGACGATGGAAACACGAAATACCAACCGCTGTTACCCCTTCGTGACATATCGCACGATTTGATAACGAACAGATAACGGCCGTTAAGTGTGCGCGATCGGCGTGATGGTGCGGATTACCGCTTAGTTGCCGAAGATGTCCAAATCGTCGACCGTGACCTGCCCGCCGTCGGCGATCGACCGGTTCGCCGCCAACCCGACGCTGATGCTGCGAATCCCATCGAGGTACCCGGCTCGGTGCCCCAGGTCGTCGGGGCGATCGCCGCGGAACACGTCATCCAGCAGTTTCACGTCACCGCCGCCGTGCCCGCCGGTGCCCTCGGGGATCGGGATCTGGTGCGCCCGTTCCCACTGCTTTTGCAGCACGAGGCGACTCGATCGGGACCGCACCCCATCGCCGTTCTCGGTTCCGCCGTCGTCGGCCAGGCTCGGGTCGATCGCATCTGCGCCACTGGGCGCCCGATCGGCACTCTCGACGACGTCGAGCTCGATCCGGCCCTTGGTGCCGTTGATCGCTACCCGGTAGCCCTCCCACGGCGCGTAGGCGTGCAGGGAGTACGTCATCGACGCCCCGCCCTGGTAGCCGGCGAGCACACTCATGGTGTCTTCGATGGTGATGCCCTGCCCGAACACGTTGAGATCCCGGGCGTAGCCGTCATCGCCCTCGGCATCCAGATACAGCCGCTTGTTGCGCTCGTCTTTGGCCAGGTCCAGGGAGAACAGGTTGCCCGGCGCCTCGCGGCTGGTGCGACCGGGCACCGCCTCGCCGCGGGCCTCGGCGTTCTCGTGGCCGTAGAACTTCAATCCGCCCAGCGCGGTGACCACGGCCGGAGCATCGTCAAGCCACCAGTTCACCAGGTCGAAGTGGTGGGTGGACTTATGCACCAGCAGCCCGCCGGACTTGTCCCGCTCGCGGTGCCAGCGCCGGAAGTAGTCCGCGCCGTGACCGGTGTCCAGGAGCCACTCGAAATGCACCGACGTAGGCCGCCCGATCTCACCATCGGTGATCAACTGCTTCACCAGGGTATTGCGAGGGGAGTAGCGATAGTTGAAGGTCATCGTGACCGAGCCCGACGACGTCTGTGCGGCCTCGTTGATGGCTCGCGCGCTGGCGGGGTCGATCGTGAGCGGCTTCTCCACCACCACATGCAGGCCCAGCTCAAGGCCGCGCACGATGTAGCGGGCGTGAATGTAGTCCGGGGTGGTGATGATCAGGCCCTCGGGGGATTGGGCCTGGATCATCGCGTCGAACTCATCGGGGGCGTAGTGCGGAACCGGCGCGTGGCTCGGGTCGACCTCGCTGACCACCTCGTCGTAGTACCGCATCCGGGTGGGGTTGGTGTCGACGAACGCGACCACGTCGGCCACATCGGCGTGCGAACCCAGGGCGGCCCGGACGTACATTTCGCCCCGGCTGCCGGTTCCGATCACCGCGTACTTGCGGCGCTGGGCGTGCTCTGCCATCTGAATCTCCATCGGGTGTATAGCGGTTGGGTCTGCTGCTGATGTGGTGGGCTTTTAGGGTGCGGGGATGAGGCCCTCATGGCGCACAATCCAGCCAGGTGGGAACCCCGACTGCTCGGGCCCAGAATCGCTGCCCGCCGCCATCAGCGCCACCGCCGAAAGTAGCCCACCATTTCCCGGGAGGTAGGTGGGCAGCGACGATGCCTGCCAGTTGTGACCCGAGGCCACGAAGGTGTTCTTGTTCTCCGCACTGACCAGGGCGTCCACGGCGATTTCGGGCTTGCCCAGGCGGGTGGCGGTCATGGCGATCGTGGGAAAGTCCCATCCCCACGCCGAATCCCAGTCCCAATCCGCCAGCACGGACGCCAATGTCGCATCCATGACGCCGGCGTCCACCAATGGGGTGTTCGGCAGGAATCCCAGCGCACACAGCATCGAGGGGTGATCCTTGCGAATAGTCCAGGGCGGGGTCGGTAGCGCCGAGTAGGTGCCGTGGTGAATGTGGGGCGGTTTCATGCCCCGGCCGACGGCGTTCCAAGACTTGTGGCCAGGAAGGTTCAGTCGGTCTCGCCACTGCTGGGCTACCTGCAGCGCCCAATGCCAGTACACCTGCTCAAACGCCGGCGCCCGCACCTCGCGGCGCATGCCGCCGTAGCTCTCCTGGGCGGGGATGAGCGGGGGTTCTAGGGTGAAGGAGTCGCCGGATTGCACGGCGAAATCGGCCATGAATTCGGCCGTAGCGAAGACGATCTCTGCGAACTCCTCCAGGACCGCCGGGTCGGGATCTGCGCGGTAAGCGAGCTCGGCCAGGTAGATCACATGCGGCTGCTGCCACACCAGGAATGGACCGATGCCCGAGGGGCTCTC